>JAGMCT010000009.1 GCA_023129075.1 Microcaldota archaeon | reverse complement strand
GAAACATTCACAAACATCAACGACACCTCACCTCAAACATTAAGCATTTCAGATAACCAATATTTCCAATACAACTTTGAATTCCTTACAGAAAACCCAGCTTATGCCCCAAGACTCTACAGCGTCACAGTTGCTTACGATGCAGCCCCTTCAATATCTCTCACATCTCCAGCAAATGATTCAAGCACTTCAGACACAACTCCAGATTTCACTTTCAATGCTAATGACGATGATCAGCCCACATTAAACTGTGAACTTTTCATAAATGATGGGGCGTGTGGAACTGACAATTCAGTTACATCCGGTTCTTCAACAACACTAACTTCCAACCAAACCCTTCCTTTAGGAGATTATTACTGGTACGTAGACTGTTCTGATGGAACATTCACAACACAATCAGAAACACGAAACCTAACAATAATTACTCAGCCAAGCCAGTCAAGCGGACGAGACAGTCTATCTGTAGAAACTGAAGGCAGATGCATAAACCAAGCAGTTAAAATTACGGTAGAACGAGAAGGTGAAAAAGAACAGGAAGTTGAAATAAAAGTAACCTACTACGGCCCCAGTCTAAATCAATTATACGAGATAGAAACAGATTCAAACGGACAAGTTTCATTCACTCCAACCAAAGAGGGGAAATACAGAATAGTTGCAAAAAAGAACGACTGCAAAAAAGAAAAAATCTACATTGAAATTGAGCAGTGCGAACCGCCCTGTACATCAAACAATGACTGCCTATCAACTGAAAACTGCATCTCAGATAACTGCATACCAATAACCGGGGAATGCGGTTATGCGGAAAACCATGAATGGACTAACTACGAATGCTGTTCGGACAATCAATGTGCAGAAGACCAAACATGCTCAGGAAACAAATGTACTCTTATCCCCTGCGAATGCGGAATAATTCTCCAAAGAACATGTATAGGATTTGAATGCTGCTCAAACACAGACTGCAGTGAAAAGGAACTATGTGAGGGTTACGAATGTATTCCAGCTGAATGCACTATAAATTCAGACTGCAGCAAAAATGAAACATGCTCACAAGGTTCATGCATACTCGTTGCTGGAGACTGCGGATACATTTCAGAGCATGAATGGATAGCATATGAATGTTGTTTAGACTTTGATTGCAAACAAGGAGAAAATTGCTCAGAACACATTTGCAAATCAATAATCTTATCAACAGAAGAAAAAGAAAAGGCGGATGCCCTTATCAATGATGCAGGCACTTTTCTAAAAGAGATAACAACAAAAGGAGAAACTAATGAAAAAGCAGACCTCCTGCTCACAGCTTCCAAACATTTACTCGAACAAGAGGATTACTTACTTGCAGGTGCACTCGCATCGATGGCAAAAAATGAAATTACTGAAACAAAACTCGCCACAACGGAATACGCATCCGCAGAAAACGACCAAGGCATTTTCTCTTTTATGGGAACAACATCAGCAACAATTCTATTCGTATTACTGTTCGCTGCTTGGGCATGGGTTATTGTATCTCGAACTAAATTAACCTAACCCTTTTTATGTTAATTCAGAAGCATAATCAATCAGTTCATAAAAAAAGAAATAAAAACTTCTAAAGACTATGCGGAATGGATAAAGCGCAGTGGTTCTTTTGAATCCAGAATATAAAAACCGCATCTTTCAAATTGTATTACAGAACCTAATGGAAGCTCTTTTACAGTTATCTCACAATAACCTTTCTGCTCTTTCAAACTATCTGGATTGTATTCTCCATTTTTCAGGAGGTCTGCCATATGCCAAAGGGTGCACTCGGAATATGTAGATTCGGGGAGCCATTGTATTTTTTTATTTGGTTTTATCTCTTCTCCATTGTAAATGCCTTTGAAGAGCTTTCCTTCTTTCATAAGTATCTTTACATTATAAAGGCCCTTTAGCCTGAAATCCTCTCCGTCTTTGAGGGAAACCAATTCTTCTGAAGGAACATAAAACCTATTTGTGATGTTAACGGTTCTAAAGCCAAGGTCTTTTGAAGGGTGTTTTTTAAGTTTTATTTCCTTCTCAGGAGCTCCTTCAACCTCAAGAAGAATGGGGTCTAGAACAAAAAAATAGCGCTCTGCCTTCTCATCCAAAAGTTTTCTGTTTTCTGTAAGAAGTCGCTCCCACTCTGGTTCGCTTTCTGCTTTGGAAAGACCTGCCGCAGTAACAAAATTCTTTATTGCCTCCGGAAGTATTCCTCTTCTCTTTAGGCCTGCAAGAGTCGGCAGGCGGGGGTCATCCCACCCCACAACCTTTCCCTCTTCCACAAGAGGGGTAATAAGGCGTTTGCTTATTGGCGCATTCTTTATGGAGAGCCTTGAAATCTCTATTAATTCAGGTTCTCTTAATTCAAGGGTTTTGAGAATTGCAAAATAGAGCTCCCTTCTCAATTCATATTCTTTTGTTCTGATTGCATGAGTTACTCCCTCAATTGAATCCATTATGGAAACAGAAAAATCATATGAGGGCCAAATCGTATATCTGCTTCCCTGCCTATAATGAGGTTTCTGTATTATTCTGAATAATGTGGGGTCGCGCATAGCTGTGTTGTCGCTCTTTAAGTTTCCTTTGAACCTTACAATGGCTGTTCCTGCTTCGTATTTTCCTGCAAGCATCCCTTTCCATCTCATTAGGTTCTCCTCGGGTGAAAGGATTCTGCAGCTGCATGGAATCCCTTTTTCCCTGCTTTGGCTTATGCCTCCTGCAGAACAGGTGCATACATATGCCTTTCCGCTGGAGAAGAACTTCTCTATGTATTCATAGAATAATGGAATGTTATCCGAAGTATATGTTTCCTTTGAATGTTTTATTCCAAGCCATTCCAAACCTTTTTTTATTGCATCAACATATTCCTGTTTTTCTTTTTCAGGGTTAGTATCATCAAATCTTAATATCATCTCCCCATTGTTTTCCTTTGCAATAATATAGTTAAGAAAACATGCCTTTGCATGGCCTATATGCGGATAACCTGAAGGTTCAGGAGGAAATCTTGTAACTGCTTTTCCGTTTGTGTCCAGAATTTTCTTTTTTTCGGTTTTCTTTTTTTCAAAGGAATATGCAGAAAGATTTCTTTCTATTTCTTCTTTTGGGAGCTTTGAAAATCTGTCTATTCTTTCTTTTATTTTAGGCAGAAGCTGTTTTGCATGTTTTCTTTCTTCAGGGAATTCAGCAAGGAGCTTTCCCATTACTGAACCAACATCTGCCTTTCCATAATCATAAATGTTCTTTAGTATATATTTGTCCATTGCTTCTTCAAGTTCCATGCTCCATCACATCCAGTATCCTTTCCTCTCCTTTGTAAAACCTAAGGAACTTGGAAAAAGACTCTACTGCTTTTCTCCTGCTTCTTGCATCATAGATAGCCTGAAGGAAAATATTGTCGTCAATCCATTCATCATCCAGAACAATCCCCAACCCGAGCTCCCTGACCTTTAAACAGTTTACAATCCTTTCACCATATCCTTTCATAGGAAACAGAATAAGGGGTTTTCCCATTAGGAGGGATTCTATTATTGTTGTGTGGCCCCCATGCGAAACTATTATTTCTGAAGTTGTCATTCCCTTATCAAACTCCATGTGTTCAATATTCTGGTGGCTGAGAGTATTTGAATAAAAACAAGAACCTTCTGGGAGATGGTCAAGGAACCTGTTGGAGCCTGCAGAACTCCCTCCAAGAGTAATAAATATCCTATTTTTTTCTACTTTTTCAGGGGAAATTTTTCTCATTCTTGTAACCGGTCCAACGAATTCCATTTTTTCAGTGAAAACAAGATTTTTCTGCGTAATGCAATAAGGGGGAGGAACATCCGGAATGAAGATGCGGTCTACACTGGATTTTATGAATTTCGTATAAAGCTCAGAGCCTGTTTTAAAGAACCTTTTTCCGCTTCCGAATACACTGAAATCATTGTTATTCACCATAAAGAAGATTCTTACTTTTTTATCTGTATTCATCTTGTAGAATCTTGCAGCAACCAGCCCAAGAAAATTATTATCCACAAAAATAACCTCCGGCCTTTCGGATTTGAAAATGTTGTCCATCTTATTTATACTCATGGGATTTAACTTCTTTATAACCTCAATTGTAGCCTTGTCAACATCAAGCTCTCCTTCCTGCTCAAGGCTTATGGAAAGAGGAACACGGTAAACCTCATGGCCCATCTCCTGGGCTTTGTCTGCTACGGCTCCATCTGAGATAATAAAGGTTTCATGGCCCCTCTTCTCTGCTTCTTTTTTTACTGTGAGGGTTCGCATTAGATGGCCCATGCCGATTGCTTCCATTATGAAGGCGATTTTCATACAAAAAAGAAATGGAAAGAAGGGTTTTTAAGAGATGGGTTTAAGGGTGCATTCCATTTCAAGGGTTAGGTTTATATATCTACCTATATATTACTATATAGGTGCTATATATGTCAGATTACACAACAATATTGGTCCACAAGGAAACCCGGGACAGGCTGGGTTTAATGAGAGATTATGCAAGGGAAAGCTATGAGGAAGTAATAAACAAACTCATAACTGTATACGAAAAACTCAAGGCAGAAGGGAAACTGAGCGAGGAAACAAAAAAAGACATTGAGATTGCAAGAAAACAGATAAAAGAAGGCAGAGGAATGAGCACAAAGGAATTGATAAAGGAATTAGGTCTTTAGATGGCTTATAAAATTACATGGTCTCCGAAATCAAAGGAAGGATTTAAGGGCTTGAGTAAGGAGATTGCACAGAGGATTATAAGAAAGGTGAATGAATTGGAGCTTTCCCCTTATCATTTTATTGAGAAGCTTACAGATGTGAATTGCTGGAAGCTTAGGGTCGGGGATTACAGGGTGCTTATGGATATAGATGAGAAGAAAAAAGAAATTGAGGTATTGAAGATTGGGCACAGAAGAAAGGTGTATAAAAAAGGTTAGGGGTGCAGTCTTGTTCTGTCTCTTGGAAACAGCATGCATTCGCGGATGTTCTTCATTCCTGTAATCATCATGGTCATTCTTTCCAAACCGATGCTCCAGCCGGCATGGGGCGGGGCTCCCACTCTGAATGCATTTATATAGAACTCAAAATCTGCAGGGTCAAGACCTTTCTTTTTCAACTGCTCCTCAAGTAATGAAGGAACATGAATACGCTGGGCACCGCTTGCAACCTCCATCCCCCTGTAAAGCAAATCATATGCCTTGCAAACCTCAGGATTATCCTCTCTTGGCATTGAATAGAATGCACGGGAGGAGGTAGGCCAATCATGAACAAAGAAGAGTTCCTCTCCAAGGATTTCAGTGATTTTCTTTTCTGCCTCCTTTGAAAGGTCTTCACCCCATTCCATCTTCATGTTGTTTTCATTAAGCAGTTCAACAACCTTTGTATATGTGTAGCGCTTAACCTCCTTTGGAACCTCAACAGAAGTATTAAGCACCTTTAGCTCTTCCATATCCCTGACTTTTTCAAGGATTGCAATAGAAACCTTTGCGAGCATATCCATAGCATCCTTATCATCTGCAAAACCCATCTCAACATCCATCTGCACAACCTCATTAAGATGCATGGAAGTATTGTGTTTTTCTGCACGAAATACCGGGGTTGTGATGGAAACCTTATCAAAACCGCCTACAACGGCAAGCTGTTTATAAAGCTGGGGAGACTGTGCAAGAAATGCTTTATTCTCAAAGTATTCTATGGGGAAAACCTCTGTTCCTCCTTCTGTAGCAGCTGCAACTATTGAGGTTGGATGAATCTCCACAAAATCTTCCTTGTAAACCGTATTTCTAAAAGAGCGGATAATTTCGGATTTTAGGTTGAATATTGCAGTTATCTCCGGCTTTCTCAAATCTATATAGCGGTAGCTTAAACGGGTGTCCAAGTCAGAAGGAACAACCCCGGTAGGATCAATAGGGAGCTTCTTTTCAACCATGCTCAGAACAGTTACCTTTTCCGGAACAAGTTCAACCCCATCGGGAGCAATCTTATTCTCTTTTATCTCTCCGAACACCTCTATAACATCCTCTTTGTTTCTTTTTAGTTTCTCAAATTCAGCATCAGGAACAATTCCTTTTTTTGCGGTTATCTGAAGGATTCCGGTTCTGTCCCTTAGTTGAACGAAAACGAGTTTTCCAATGTCTCTTATCTCATGAACCCATCCTGCAATATGGACCTTTCCTTTTTTTTCTTTTGCTTCTTTAATATATTGCTCTCTCATCATCCTAAGCACCCTTTGGTTTTAGTTTTATACCAACAATCTTGGACATATTATCAACCCTTGTAACTCCATAAACCGCCTGCGCAGAACTCATTATCGTATCATCATGGCTTACAACAATAAACTGAGAACTCTGCGAAAGCTGATTTAAGAGCTGTGAAAGATGTCTGCTGTTTGCTTTATCAAGAGATGCATCCACCTCATCCAGTATATAAAATGGGGATGGTTTATAAAATTGGATGGCAAACGAAAACATCAGGGCAAGAAGGGTTTTTTCTCCGCCTGAAAGAAGTTCCAAGGCGTGCTCCCTGTTGTCTCTTTTTATCTTTATGTGCAGTCCGCTTTCAAACAGGTTTTCAGGGTCAGAAAGATAGAGTTCTCCTTCTCCAATATTTATATGCTGAAAAAGCTTCCTGAAGTTCTCTTCTACTGCTTCAAACGCCTCAAAAAACGCTGCTTTCTTTCTTTCCTCAATTCCTGATATCATATCCAAAATTGCATGCTTTTCTACCTGCAGCTTTTCTATCTTGTCAACCATCTCATCTATTTCCTTTTTCTTTACATCATACATCTCAGGAGCTGAGAGATTTACATCTCCAAGAGAGGTAAGAAGTTCCTTTGAATTCTCTATATTTTTGAGGAGCTCCTGCTTGCCTGCCTTAATAGTTTCCACCCCTTCAAATTCTTTTAATTCATTCTCTAAATCCTCCAACCTTGTAGAAAGCATTTCATCCTTTACCTCTATTTTTCCAAGTTTCTTGTTTATATCCTCCAATTTAAAGGAAAGCTTTCCCTTCTCTTCACCAAGGGACTGCAGAACCTTGTCGTATTCCTTTGCCTTTGCAAGCAGCTGCTCCCATTCATCACCGCTTTCCCTTATGCTTTCTTCTGTAAATCTTAACTTTTCCTTTGCAAGCTTTATCTCTTTTTCAAGGGATTGAATCTTATCCAAAAGCTCCTTTTTTTCTGTTTCCAGCTTGAATCTTTTGGATTTTTTCTGCTCAATGCCCTCCATTCTTATCTCAAGTTCCCTGGATTTGGCTTCTAATTTTGCCTTTAAAGAGGAATAAAGGCGTGTGCTTTCTTCTATGCTCTTTTCTTTTTCCTTTGAAATCTTTTCTATAAACTCGTTCAATTCTTCTCTTTGTTTTTTTAATTCAGATTCAAGTAAATCCCTTCTTTTTCCCATCTCTTCTTTCTTTGCATTTCTAAAGAGAATGGAATCCTGAAGTTCCTTTTTCTTTTTCCTCCTTTCCTGGTCTTCTTTCAGCTGTTTTTCAAGCCCCTTTTTCCTTTCTTTTACACTGTTGAATTCAAGTTCTTTTTTCTTTATATTCAATTCAATCTCATTTCTTTCCTTCCTTAGCTTACTCATTTCTTCCCTTAAGAACCTTAGGTGCTCTGTTAGAGTATCTCTTTGTTTTTTTGTTTCTGCAAGCTCTACCTCCACCCTTTTCAACTGGGCTGCAGATGCTATTCCTCTGCTTGTTCCCCCGCTTATAATTCCGCTCCTTTCAAAAAGTTCCCCTTCAAGTGTAACCATCCTTGCTTTTCCTATGCTCTTCCGCGCCTCTGCTGAGGAACTTACAAGTTTTGTGCTCCCAAAAACATAATCAACAGCTTTCCTTATCATTGGGTCAAACTTTATGTATTTTACAAGAGAATTTTCCTCCCTTCCCCCTGTCTTTATCTCCTTTAATGGAATGAAGGTTGCCCTTCCTGCCCTTCTGGATTTTAATTCCTTTATTATCTCAAGTGCAATCTTTGAGTCCTCAACAACTATATAAAGGAGTCTTGCACCCCCGGCAGCATCAACAGCCTTTGAATATTTTGCATCAAACTCCATAAGCTCTGCGAGCATTCCATAGATACCATCTCTATTTTGTTTTAGGTCTTCAATGATGGAAAGGGTATGAGTCATGCTTATCTTAGAGCTCTGGGCACGCAGGGTTGCTGTTTTTTCTCTTAAACTCAAAAGATTGCGGTCGCACCCTGCAAGCTTTGAATTCATTTCTTTTTCTTCTATGAAAAGCTTGTCCATATCTCTTATGTACTGGGATTTTGACCTTTCCAATTCTATTAATTCCTTTGAGATATTTCCAAGGTCCGGCAACTCGACTTCTTCATCACCTGTTTTTATTTCTTCAAGAATCGCGGTTTCCTTTGCAAACTCCCCTTCCATAATCAACAGGCTTTCCCTTAGGGTTCTTTCCTCCTTTTCAAGGGTTTCTATTTTGGATTTTTTATCTGTTATTCGGGGGTCTTCCTTAATACTTATCTTCTGTTTTTCAAGAGGCTCCAGCTTTTCAGTAAGGTCCTGAATTCCAATTTTCAACGAGGAAATGCTCTTGGTTTCCTGCGAGATATCCTTTTCAATAGAGGAAAAATCATCTTCTACTCTTTTCTTTGAGAGCCTGGAATCTTCAAGGGATTGATTTTTTTTGCCCAATTGGGACTTTGTCTCCTCCATACTTCTGAAGAGCTTGTCTCTTTCCTCTCTGTTCCCCAATTGGTTTGAAAGTAATGTTCTTTTTTTCTCTTCCTGTTTTATTTTTGAAAGGATTTCTTCTTTATCCTTTGAGAGTTTTTCTTTTTTTTCTTCAAGGTTTTCCTTTTCCTTTTCAAGGGATTGTGTTTCCGCTAAAACAAAAGAATACTCGTTTCTTATGAGCGAAGCCTTTGAACATTCTCTGAGTTTTTTTGCATCCTTGTATTTAACTGCTTTTTTGGATTCCGCTTCAAGTTCTGAAAGAAATGCTTTTCTTTCTCCGACTATTATATTTGCATCATTTATTCTTTTTTCAACAGTGTCCAGCTCTCTGAGAGCTTCTTTTTTCTTTTCTTCAAATTCGGAGATGCCGGCAACACCATCAATTATTTCTCTTCTTTCCTTTCCGCGCATATCAACTATTCTCTGGACAGCACCCTGGGCAATGATGTAACGGCCTGTTGAATCAAGATTATGCTTTCTTAACTCGTCTATTATAGCTCCCCTTCTTACTGTCTTTCCATTCATGTAATATCTTACTGTTCCATCTTCGCGGATTTCCCTTTTTATTTCATAGGAAATCTTATCTTCTTTATCTTTGAGATAGAGTTTGACCTCTGCTTTTTTTGAGTCCATGTGGATAAGGTCTAAGGTCTTTGAGATTCTTAGGTTTTTGGGGGATTTTTCTCCAACTACAAACCTTATAGCATCACAAATATTGGATTTCCCAGAGCCATTAGGACCAGCTAAGCATACAAAATTATCCTCAAATAGTATATCTGCAGTTTTAAAGGATTTGAAACCCTTCATCTTTAGCCGCTCTATCCTAATCATTGAAGATAATTTTATGCATTAGAATTTAAAAAGTTATTTAGGGGGAAAATATAAAATTCTCCTATGTTTTCTGCTTACGGTGGGCGATAAAATCGGCGAAAATAAAAAAAGTGGGGCTGCCGAGATTCGAACTCAGATAACGAACCCCCGAAGCTCGCAGGATACCAGATTACCTTACAGCCCCAAAAAAGGAATAAGAAAAAAGAGATGTTATTCTTTAAAATCTATCTTTATCTGAAACCGCCTCCACCGCCTCCGCCTCCGCCTCCGAAGGATGCACCTCCTGAAGAAAAGGAGCCTCCGTGGCCTGTTCTTGAGGTGGTCATTGTAGAAGCAAGAGAACGGGAGAACGAGGTGTTCATCATGGCAAGTGCTGTATAGGAAGCTGTGCTTGTTCTAAGGTATCTTGGCTTGTAATCCTTTAGATTCATCTCCATATATTTGAATACCCTATCTGCGATTCCTAATGTAATTGCATATACTATGAACCTATCCCAGAGAATAACTGCTGAAGGGGGATTATTCTTCATCTGTGTGAAATCAGAAAGATAGCGTTTTAGTGCATGCCATTTCTCCAAATCCTGTTTTCCATTTTCAGTAGGGAAATCGCGGGATGATTTTATTCCTATAAGAATTATTATAAGGAAAATATAGGAAATGCAGACGCACGGGCATATTTCGGAAAGAAAGGTTGAGGCAATCCCCAAAGCCACAGTAAGGAAAAGTGCTGTGTGATAGGCAATTCCTTTTTCAGATTCTTTTTTTTCTATTAGTTTCATTTCCTTTGCATTTTTCTTAACCTGGTGCAGGAATGATTTGTAAAAAGAGGTGTTCTTTTTCTTGGAAAGACTGCTCATTTTTATCTTTTTTCCTTTTCTTGGTTTTCCAAACATCCATTTCAGGGTTTTCTTTTCAAAATCAAATAATTTGGAATTGTCCTCCTTAAGAAGTTCAAACTCCACCTCCTTTTCTATCCAAGGAGTGAGGTCTTCTATTATTCCTTTTTTTTCTATTTCCCTTATCAAAAGATATTTCTTTTCTGCAAGTCCCACAATAGTTGCCATTACATCCTTTGTTCCCAGATTTCCTAAAAGTGCTCCGAGAATTGCAGGTGGATAGTCAACAGGGATATCCCTAAAATATTTTATCTTTGGTTCTGTGATATAAGGAGAAATATAGGAAAGGATTTCATCATATAGACCAAAGATGAGTATAATGGGAACCAGAAAAAGGAAAATGAATGGGAGCAGAACAACTAAAAAATTCCATGCTGCTGCAGTTTCTTCTTCCTGTATTATCCTGTCAAGTGCCTGCTCGTTTGTTTCAACTGCATAAGGACCTTTTATCAAATCTGCATTGAAAACTATTCTTGCTTCAACAAGTTCTCCTGCAGGGATGTCTTCTGCGGTGAAGATTACCTTTTCTTTTTTTATCTCAGTATTTCCGGAAGCATGGCTGTGCCCCCATGCAAGAACTTCGCTGGTAAGTGTTCCTGCAGGTAGGTTGACAATGAATGTTGAGGTTGGGATTTCAAGGTCCCACTGCTCCCCTATAAACTGCCAGAAGAATTCTGCAACATCCTGGTGTTTTTTGAGCTGGTTTTTTACAGTGTAAAGAATTGTGAATTCTTTTATTGCATCCTTAGCATAAAAATCCCATTCTATTGTGAAAACATTCTGAGAGATTGAAGTTGTTGTTTCAACCTGCCGGCCGTCAACATACACCTTTATATTTGAGATTTGCATCCCGTTTTCTAAAGGAATATCCCTCCACCCTTCCTGGAATTCACCCTCAAAAAATAGGTTGAGCCTTTCCTCAACAAAAAAAGAGCCGTCTTCACGTATCCATATCTCTCCATCATAAGAATGAAAATAAGCAGACTTTGCGAAAATAAGCGAAAGCAAGAGCAGGAAGAAAACAAATTTTTTCATAAAAGAAGTGGATTGATTATGCTTTAAAATTTATCTGAAAAAAGAAGAAAAAGTGTTGCTCTGAGTTAACTCATCTCGGTAATCTAAATTCATGTCTTTTGGAACCATTGTAAAAGAGAAAACATTTTCACATAAATAAAGAACTGTGAGATGGGCTACTTAACCTCAACTGCATTTTCTACTTTGTAATTATTAGAAGGATGGAAGGTTGAACTCTTAAAAGAAACCTCTTTAGTTCCAAAATACTCTTTTTCCAAATATTCTCCAAATCCTGCTCTGTTGCTTATTCCTCCTGCCTCCCTGGTAATATAGAGTCCAAGCCTGTTTTTTTCGCTGAAATCCTTAATCCCTTTTCCGTAGTTTGATTTTAGAATCAATAAGTTCATTTCCTACTGTTGTAATATCCTCTATCTTGGTAATCCTGTCTTTTACTTTTTCGAAATCAGATAAAATAAATGCATGATTCAGCTTGTTCTCTGCACATTTGATTCCAAGGTCAATGAATCTATTTCCCAAGGTTGTGATACTTTCTTCAGTGGTAATTAAGTCTTTCATATTTAAGAAACCATGTATTAAAATAAGTTCATAATTCAGTTTGTTCTCTTTACATTTGATTCCAAGGTCAATGAATCTGTTTCCTATTCTTGTAATATCTTCATCGTTAGTAATCAACTCTTTTACTTCTGGGAAACCAAATTGTAAAATATATCTATAATCCAGCTTATTCTCTGCACATTTGATTCCAAGGTCAATGAGTCTATTAAATCTATTTTCATTGGTAATTAGGTTTTTTGTACTACTTGGGAAAACAGATAAAATAAATGCATAATTCAGCTTGTTCTCTACACATTTGATTCCAAGGTCAATGAGTCTATTAAATCTATTTTCATTGGTAATTATGTCTTTTAGGTCTGAGAAACCATATAAAATACCTACGTAACCCATATTATTCTCTGCACATTTGATTCCAAGGTCAATGAGTCTATTAAATCTATTTTCATTGGTAATTATGTCTTTTACTCCTGGAGGAAAACCATCTGCTAAAATCTTCCCATACTCCAGCTTGCTCTCTGCACATTTGATTCCAAGGTCAATGAATCTATTAAATCTATTTTCATTGGTAATTAAGTCTGTTACATTTCGGAAATAATGTGCGAAAATATCTTGGTAATCCAGCTTGTTCTCTACATGTTTTATTGCAAGTTCAATGAATCTATTTCCTATTGTTGTGATATCTTCTTCATTGGTAATTATGTCTTTTACTTCTGGGAAACCATATGCTAAAATATAAATATACTCCACATTATTCTCTTTACATTTGATTCCAAGATTCAGCAACCTTATCTCTAATCTTAACTTCCCTTCTCTATTAAGTTCAAGTTTTTTTGCTAAATCTGAGGTTGTTTCATCCACCAGATCAAGTAAATCAAGTGAAGAGCTGCCAAATTCTTTTCTTAGTTGTTTAATTTTCTTTTTCATCTCTGCTTTTTCCATGAAACTTTTTCCAAGAACTGTTTCTTTTGCTTTTTCAAATGCTCTCTGAAATGTTTTCTTGGGTTTTTGCTGTTTTTCCCTTTTTCCACGCTTCATTGCACCACCATCCGAGGCACCTGCAACCATAATCAGTATTTTTTCTGCTTTCTTTGCCTCTTTGGTTTCTGGTTTCATTCTGCGCGTCATATTAACAAATGTAAGCAGTGTTTTATATTTTCCCTCGGCAATTCTTGTGCTTTCAGGAAATAATTCATCATTTAATCCTTTACAGAGTGAGAATAATAACTTCTTGTGTTCCTCTCCAAGGTCATGGATTTTGATTCTTTCTAAATCCTTCCATGGTTTTTCTATAACATTTCTCATAGTAATATTATGCATCATTCTAAATAAAAACCTTTGGATATTCTTGGGAATGTATTGTCCTAAATCAACTTCATTTATTTTTATCGAAGTAAATTTATCTGAAAAAAGAGAAAAGAAAAAGTATGGGCCTGAGAGATTTCCACTTGCCTTTTGCACCGAAGCACAGAAGGGCAGTAAGAAATTGGAACACCTTCCTTCCGAAGAAGGAAATTCCCAAGTTTATCCAGTTTCCAAGACGCTACTCACTCAGTTTACCCCAAGGTTTAGGATTATAATAGTAAGGTATTATAAAGATATATTTTTAATAGAGAGAAAAAAATACACAAAACACTAATTAATATGTCAATACTAAATATTTAGTTAATCTGAAATAGGAAACGTATTTAAAAGTCTTTTTTTCAAAACTATATTTCAGTGGGAGGTAAAAGCATGATTGTTGGTTGTGTAAAGGAGATAAAAACACTGGAGAATAGAGTAGGGTTAACGCCTCAGATTGTGCATGAGCTTACCAAAAGAGGAAATAAGGTGCTTATGCAGAAAGATGCAGGAAAAGGAAGCGGTTTTTCTGATGAGGACTATGTAAGAGTTGGAGCTGAAATAAATGAGAGTGCTGAAGAGATATGGAAAACTTCCGGAATGATAGTAAAGGTAAAGGAACCTGTGAACGAGGAGCTGGATTTTCTCAGGGAGGATTTGATATTGTTTACCTATCTGCATCTGGCTGCTGATGAAAAACTTACAAAAAGACTTCTGGAAACAAAAACCATTGGAATTGCATATGAAACTGTGCAGATGGGAAACGGATATTTACCTTTGCTTGCACCCATGAGCCAAGTTGCAGGAAGGGTTGCAGTACAGGAAGGGGCTCATTTTCTTGAGAAACCTAATGGCGGAATCGGAAAACTTCTTGGAGGAGTTCCCGGGGTTGAACCTGCAAAGGTGGCTGTGCTTGGGGGTGGAAATGTCGGAACCGAAGCCGCAAAAATAGCTATGGGAATGGGGGCGGATGTGACCATCCTGGACATCAATGCAGCAAGATTAACCTATCTTGATGATGTATTCGGAGCAAGAATAAAAACAATGTTTTCTAATGAATATAATATAAGAAAAATAGTAAAAAAAGCAGACCTGGTTATTGGGGCAGTGCTTATTCCTGGGGCAAAGGCCCCTCATTTGATAAAAAAGGATATGATTACAGAGATGAAAGAAGGTTCTGTTATTGTTGATGTTGCTGTTGACCAGGGAGGTTGTGTAGAAACAACAAGAGCAACTACCCATAAGGAACCTATATTTGTAGAGGAAGGGGTTATTCATTATTGTGTTACGAACATGCCGGGAGCTGTTCCCCATACCTCAACCATGGCACTAACCTCTGCAACGCTTCCATATGTAATTAAACTTACGCAGGGGATTGAAGCAATAAAAAAGGACAGGGCTCTTTGGAAAGGAATTAATACCTTTAAAGGGAAACTCACATGCAAAGGAGTTGCAGATGCATTTGGAATGGAGTATACTCCTCTGGAAAAGGTGCTGGAATGATTCTTGTAACAAATGATGATGGAGATAGCAGGGGAGTTCGCTTACTGCTTGAGGTTGCCAAGGAATTCGGGGAAGTATATGCATTGATTCCTGAAAGACAACAGAGCGGGGTTTCAAAGAGGCTGACTTTTCATAAACCATTAAGAGTAAATAAAATTGGGGAAGACCTATATACTCTAAACGGAACCCCTGCTGATTGTGTAAACTTCGGTATTTTTTCAGATGATTTTCCAAAGCCGGATATTGTATTGTCAGGAATAAATGATGGAAATAATATCTCTTTGCATACTATTATGAGTTCCGGAACTGTTGGAGCTGGATTTGAATCGCTTCTTCATGGAATTCCTTCTCTTTGCATCTCAAAGGAGAGAGGAGAAAATAATATTGAAGAAGTAAAGGAAGCAGTAAGGAGGGTGGTTGGAAAATGGATTAAAAATCCTCCAAATGGTGTTTTCTTTAATGTGAATATTCCTTCAAATCCAAAGAGGTCTGAGATAGTTTTTGCAGAACCACAGGACCATCAATATACTATTAATATGAAAAAAAGAAAAGACCCGAACGGAAAGGCATACTATTGGGTGCATGGAGAGAGAGGTCTGGAAAAAGAAAAAGGAAAGGATGGATATGAACTTAAGGTAAACAACAATATTGTAATAACTCCAATCAGAATAAAGGTTACTGGAACCAAGGAAGATTGTAAAATCTTTTTAAAATAAAAAAAATAAAA
>JAGMCT010000008.1 GCA_023129075.1 Microcaldota archaeon | reverse complement strand
AAAAATAAAAAAAGAAAAAAAAATTAACCAAAGAGATTTGCAAGTCCTTCAGCAGCCTGTGCCTCTTTCTTTTCATCGGTTTCTTCTTCCTGCTCCTCTTCCTTCTTTTCCTTCTTTTCTTCAGCTGCTGCTGGTGCTGCTGCAACCGGGGCTACTGCCGCCTTCAAAAGGTCTTCAAAATTTACATCCTTTACTGCCTCTGAAAGAATCTTGGCTTTTGCCTCGTCAGCTTCTACACCTGCCGCTTTTAGAACGGATACAAGTTCATCCTTAGTTACTTCCTTTCCTGCACCGTGCAAAACAAGCACAGCATGCAAATATGGGTCTACTTTTGTCATTTTATCACCTATTCTTTTTTGGATTTCTTTGCCTTTGGTTTCCCTTTTTTAGGTTCCTTTGAAAGTTCCTTTTCCTCTTTTGGTTCTTCTGGTTTTTCCTTCACTACTTTCGGTTCCTTCTTTTCTTTTGGTTCTTCCGGTTTTTCCTTCACCACTTTTGGTTCCTTCTTTTCTTTTGGTTCTTCCGGTTTTTCCTTCACTACTTCAGGTTTTGGTTCTTTCTTTGGTTCCTCTTTAGAAGGTTCGGGCTCGGATTCCTTTTCCTCTGCTTTGGGTTCTTCCTTGGATTCTTCTGCAGATTCCTCTGCTTTGGGTTCCTCAGAAACTTCCTTGGCTTCGGGTTTCTTTTCCTCAATGTTTGACAGGGCCGTCCCCTGCCTTAAGGCAGAGGCGAGAAGCTGCTCTATCGCTTGAGAAGAATATATCTCTCCATTCAAAGCCAGGTTTCTTGCATCGGCAAACGCCTGGGTAAGGAGTATTGAAATATTTTGTGATGTAGGATAATCCGCATTGATTGAGATGTTTAGGGCATCCTGCAAAGCAGATACGAATTCCGGGGCAAGTGTTTCTGCACTTATGCTTAGCAGTTCAGGAGTGTATAAATATTCTCCGTCATATGCAACAATAAGAGAAACGCCCACATCAAATGGTTTTATTCCTAATGTTTGAAGAGCCTTTGTTTTTGCACTGGTAATCTCCTCTCCTTTCTTTGCAACAACTGAATCTTTCATTATTGCAATCTTTCCTGCTTTTATCTGGACTGCTATTCCTGCTGATTTAAGTTCAGAAAGTGCAGGGCCTGGCATAAGATCTGTTTCACCTGCAGGAACAATAATATCTTCCTGGGCAATTTGACCTGGTTTTGCAGCCATCTTCATTGTGTTGTGGCTGAAGAATTGATAAAGTTCATAAGGAGAAATACTGGAAAATACTAAAGCAGATGGATTTGCGAACGGTTCCAGAAGCTTTTCAGGTGCTGATACTAATTCAAGCGCCTTCTTTAAAACAATCGATTTTGCAACCTTTATTTTTGCTTTGTTTCTTAATTCCTTCCTTGTCTGCTGCAAAAGCTTATCAGGAAGATTTCTCAGGTCAATTATTGCTATATTTTTATAATTTTTTAGTTCTGCACCGAGTTCCTCAACCTGCTTTTTCTTTAATTCTATTGCCTTTCTTTCCATGAAAATCACCTATGCAACCCTCAGGGCCTTACCCATCGTGGTTTTTATGTAAATGGATTTTATTGCTGATTGTCCGACTTTGCCCTTTACACTCTCGTAAACGCTCTCAGCATTCTCCCTTATCTTTTCAGCATCCATGTTCTCCGTTCCGATAAATGCCTGTGCAACAGGAAGGTATTTTCCCTTGGAAGCAATCTTTACAGAACGCTTTGCCCTTTCAATTGCGTCCTTTGGGTTTCCTATCAAAGGTTTTGGCATTTTTCCCCTCGGACCAAGAAATTTTCCAAGAGATTTTGCAACCTGGGCCATTAGATTAGGTTGTGCAAGAAATATGGATTCCTTTGTAATCATTTTTAGATTTTTTTCCTTGGAGAACTCTCCAATCTTGTCAGGAATAATATGCAACTCAGCACCAGCATCCTTTGCGTTTATTGTTTCATCTGCTATGAGAACAACCTTGTGCTCCTTTCCTCCTCTTCCTGCAGGCAGCACAATGTCTAAATTAAGACGATTCTCAGGTTTTGAGAAATCAATTCCCCTGAAGTTGAGGATTAATTCAAAGGATTGCGGAAACTTTCTTTTTCCCTTTTCCCCTTCCAGTAATTTATCAATTGCAATTTTCAATTTTTTCTTATCCATAAGATCCCTCCTGCTGAAAGCAGTGCGAATGGGTGGAAGTACATAGTTTAGCAAAGAGTTTTTAAACCTAGTCCCTTTTGAAAATGTCGTCCATTATATCTGCTGCAAAAAGTCGTGCATCGTAATCCGTCATATCTTTATTGGCATCTCCTATTTTCTTTGAAAGATATGGAATTGCTACAAAACCCTTGGCATCATCAAATAACATTTCCTTTTTTGTGTATTCTGCTATCTGCTTCGCCATATCCTCCAAATCCTGTTTAATTACAATTAATGAATATGTCTTTCCTTTGCTGTCCTTGTATTCATATATTTTTTCTTCTAGTTCTAGAGACAGAGACAGAGCTATTGCATCGTTTTTTGGAGGGAAATCGTACTGGCCGTTAGCATTCTTTATAAGAGAATTGAAAAAACGAAGTTCGTCCTCGGAAAGCATAGGGCGCTCCTCTTCTATTCCTTCTTTCCATAGAACGAAGGCGAATATCCTTTCCCTGGAATCTTTTGGTCTTTTCATTAGTTCGTTTGCAACTTCTAAAGAGATTACTTCTTTCCATTCTTTCTTTTCCTTGGTCTTTTCCTCACACCCTTGGTCCTTTTCCGCCGTTAAAATATGTTCTTTTTCAGGACCAGCCATATCCATTGTAGCCGGCACCGGAGAAGACAAATTCTTCTGCTCAGGAATCACATCCTTTGTTTTTGGATTCGTTACAACACTTGTCTTAAAATCATACTGGCCGTCCATGTTAATTATGAGTGATTCTATAAAATGTAATTCGTCTTTAGTGAGTGCTGGGGGGTCTCCCTTAGGCTCTTTTTTCCAGAGAAGATAATTGAATATATTATAAGAGAAGGCAGGAAGATGGGAATCAATATCATTAAGCGTCAAAATAACAATAGTTGAGAGCCATTCTTTTTTCATTGATTCAATTTCCTTTTGCTCTACTGCTTCCATTTTATCAAAATCCTCAAGGGAAGGCATTGTGCTTACAGGCTCCTTGCTTTCCTCTAAATCTCTGTTTATTGGCTCTACTTTTGGTTCTGAATATGATTGAGGGGTTGGGGGTTGTTTGGATGGATTATAATCGTGCTGGCCAAATGTGTTTTTTGAGAGTTTACCAACAAAAGAACGCGCTTCATTACTAAGAGTAGAAATATCTATTTTCTTTAGAAGATAATTAATAACCTTTCTCTGAGATTCTATATCAAGCTTTCTGAGCTCCGTAGTTGCTCTCCCGGTCAGGAAAGATTTTTTCTTCTCTGTGAAATTCATATATATATATTGTGGTATGTAATGTTTTTAAACATTGTGGGGGAAAATAGTTTGATGGTGGATTGGAATCAGGAATTGTTCGGGGCTCTTGTTGAAGAGAATCTTGCAAAAGTAAAAACTGCAGTAATGAATGGAGCAGATTTGAATAGATTGGGCGGAATTTTGGATAATACTAGTGCATTGAATCTTGCAACATCCAAGGGAAATACAGATATAGTTGAATTCCTTTTGGAGTGTGGTGGAGATGTGAATGAAACGGATGGATGGGGGATAAGTCTCCTTATGAATGCCGCTATGCATGGAAGGGAGGAAACGGTTAGATTTCTGCTTGAGAAG
Organism: Microcaldota archaeon; assembly: GCA_023129075.1. Taxonomy (GTDB): domain Archaea; phylum Micrarchaeota; class Micrarchaeia; order Anstonellales; family Bilamarchaeaceae; genus JAGMCT01. The sequence goes on along the minus strand of JAGMCT010000008.1, from coordinate 18,529 downwards.
GGCGCGGACAAGTATACAAAGGATGAAAGAGGAGAATCTGCACTAAGCATAGCAGTAAGAATGAACCACTCAAAAACTGTGGGTGGAGCGCATATAGACAGCCACAAAGAAACAATAAAATCACTTGCAAAAACGAAAAAAGATGCGGAATTGCTTTATGAACTTTACAAAAAAAGAAGCTGGGACTTAAACAACCATAGAGCCGTACCTATGGACACAAGAATAATAGGGACAATTTTTGAAGAAGAGCATGGATTTTTTGAGAGCAAACAGGAACTTTTAGAATTCTTAAAGAAAATAAAGGGTTCGGCTGAGGCGAGAGAATTCGCAAAGAAACGATACGACGAATGGATGAAGAAGCAGAATGAAAAAACAGGAGAACTGCAGAAAGTGAAGATGAGGAAACCTAAGAAAGAAAAGAGTGGAAAACTGAGAAGAATGGAACGGATGATTTAGATGGATTGGAATGGAGAACTGATAGCAGCTTCTCAAAAAGGAGATACAGAAGAAATAAAACTCTTAATAGAAAAAGGAGTAGATGTTAATGAAAAGGAAAAGAAGGGAGATGAGGGGACTGCACTAATTTGGGCTGTTTACAGAGGACATACAGAAACAGCTGAATTATTGATAGAGAAAGGAGCAGATGTAGAAGCAAGAGATAAAAATGGTTTGACAGCACTAATTCTAGCTGCTGGTGATGGACAAACAGAAACAGTAAACTTTCTCATAGAAAATGGAGCTGATGTTAATGCAAAGGATATCTATGGCTGGACAGCATTAATGTGGACTGCCAAAGGGGGGAATACGAAAACAGCAGAATTTCTTATAGAAAAGGGAGCAGACATTAATGCAAAGGATAATGCTGGCTGGACAGCTCTAATGTTTGCTACTGTAAATGGAAACATAGATATAGTTGAACTCCTAATAAAAAAAGGAGCAAATGTTGTTTATGTATATAAAAATAATAACGCGAGAGAAACAATAAATCAACTTGCAAGAGAAAAACCAGAGATATTTACAGAAGAACAAAGATTTATATTTGAAATGTATTCCAATCCAGAGAATATTCCTCAAGATAAAAAGAAAAAAGTTATCAAGGTTTTAAGAGAATTCCAGAAGAAAGGTTTGCTATCAAAAGAAGAATCATTGGATTTATTCAGCAATCTTCAGAAAACATGGAATAAGAATATGAGTATTAAGATTGATGGAAAAATAAGAAAACCTGGAAAATCAGATAAGAAAAATCTGAGAAAAGTAATTAACTGAAAAAAGAGCAGAGGAAAAGAAACCTTTATAAACACTGTTATGAAAGTAATACAAATTCAACTATCAGAATCAAATTCTGAGTGATGTAATGGTAAGTCTGGATAAAGCTATTTTAGCAACCTATGAACACAGCGGGGAGCACTTTGAGCTCTATGTAGACCCAAATAACGCCTATCTTTATCTAGATGGGAGCAAAAAGGATTTGAAGAATATTCTTGTTGTGGATGAGGTTTTCAAGAATGCAAAAAAAGGGGAAAGGCACAAGAGCGAGATACTGAAGAAGGCTTTTGAAACTACGGATATAATAGAAATACTGGAGATTATCTTGAAGAAAGGGCATGTGCAGTTAACAACAGAGCAGAGAAAAAAGAAGCTGGAAGAAAAGAGAAAAGAAATTATAACAATTCTTGCAAGGGAAACAATAGACCCAAGAACAAAGGCTCCGCTTCCAAGGCTCAGGATAGAAAATGCATTTGAAGAGGCGAAGGTTCATGTTGACCCGTTCAAGGATGCAAAGGAGCAGATTCCTGAGGTTGTAAAGGCATTGAGGCTGATACTTCCAATGAAATTTGAGAAAGTAATGATTGCGGTAAGGATTCCTGCAGAGCATGCACAGAGATGCTACGGAACAGTAAAGAATTACGGAATAAAAAGAGAGGAATGGGCAAAAAGCGGGGATTTGATTGTTGTGATAGAGATACCAGCAGGAATACAGGCAGAGGTTTATGATAAGCTGAATAAGATGACAGGGGGAACTGTAGAAACAAAAATAATTGAAAGGTGAGGTCTATGGAGGATATTATACTTCCCGGAGAGAAACTCTGGGATAAAGAAATAAGAATAAATAATACTTTTATAGAGAATGGAGAAACCTATGCAGCAGTGGTTGGGATGAAAAGAGGGGACAGGTTCATTCCCCTTGAAAATGCATATTCCCCTAAGTTTGGGGACAATATGATTGGGATTGTTATAGAAGAAAAAAGGCAGGGATTCAATATTGATATTAACCTTGCATCCCGGGGATTTATTTCAGCAAGAAATACAAGAATACAGCTTATGGAAGGAGATTTTATTTACGGGAAGATTGATAGGGTGGATGAATTTGGAGCTGTGGATATAGGAGAATTCAAAAGGCTCTCGAAAGGGAGGATAATGGAGGTCCCGCCTTCAAAGGTTCCAAGAATAATAGGAAAAAAGTTCAGTATGGTGGACTTAGTGGAAGATAAAACTGGGTGTCAGATTTATGTCGGAAACAACGGGTATATCTGGATAGGGGAAGGCAAGCACCTTCCGCTGGCCATAGCAAGCATAGAGAAGATAATCAAGGAAGCCCATATCCCAGGACTTACAGACCGTATAACCAAATACTTAGAAAAGAACAGGTGAAAAAAATGGAAAAACCTGAATTATTTAAAAATGGAAAAAGAATGGATGGAAGAACCCTTGAAGAGACAAGAGAGGTACGTATAATGAGCGGGGTGCTTAAAGAAGCAGTCGGTTCTGCATTTGTACAATGGGGTGGAAACAAGGTGATTGCAGGGGTCTACGGACCCAGAGAATGCATTCCAAGGCATATGGCAAATCCCTACAAAGCAATAATCAAATGCAAATATATGATGTCTCCTTTTGCATCAACAGAAGGCCATGGGAGGAGCGGACCGAATAGGAGAAGCATTGAAATCTCAAAGGTGATAAGAGAGGTTTTTGAGAATGTTGTGCTTGTAAACAGGTTTCCAAAAACCCAGATTGATTTGAACATTGATATACTTCAGGCTGAAGGGGGAACAAGGGTCGCTGCAATAACGGCTGCTGCTGTTGCACTTGCAGATGCAGGAATACCTATGAGAGACATGGTTTCTGCAATCTCAACAGGAAAGATTGACGGCCAATTGGTTGTTGACCTTGGAAAGAATGAGGACAACTATGGAGAATCTGATGTTCCTATTGCAATGAGGCACAGAACAAAAGAGATTCTTCTTTTGCAGATGGATGGAAAGCTTACAAAAGAAGAGCTAAAGAAGAACCTGGAAATGGCTGAAAAAGCATGTGAAATGATAAATAAAAAGCAGACGGATGCCATAAAAGCAGGATACGAAAAAAAAGAGGTTGAATTCAAACTGTAGGTGAAAACATGGGAGAAGAAATAAAGAATATAATATTGACACAAATAAGAAAAGATTCTCTTTCAAATCTTCTTAAGAAAGGAGAAAGATATGATGGAAGAAAAGAGGACGAATACCGGGAAATGAAGGTGCATAAAGGAGTTATAGGTACTGCAGAGGGTTCCGCACTTGCAAATATCGGAGAGACTAAGGTGCTTGCAGCAGTGAAATTTGATATAATGACTCCTTTCCCTGACAGACCTGAGGAAGGGGTATTCATAACCAATGCAGAACTTCTTCCGCTTGCTTCTCCTGATTTTGAATCAGGACCTCCAAGAGAGAACGCCATAGAACTGGCAAGGGTAGTTGACAGAGGAATAAGGAGTGCAGGAGCAATAGATATGAGCAACTTCTTTATAGAAGAGGGGAAAGTGCTCGGGGTATTCCTGGACCTATATGTATTAGACCACAGCGGAAACCTCATTGATACTGCTGCACTTGCAGGAATGGCTGCTTTTCTGGATGCTAAGTTTCCAAAAATAGAGGATGGAAAAATAATAAGCGGAGAAGATGCCGGAGAGCTAAAAATATTGGAAACTCCGTTGTCAACAACATTTATAAAGGTTGGAGAGCATATATTGTGCGACCCCTCCAAAGACGAGGAATATGCAATGGACAGCAGATTGAACATTGCAGGCTCTAATGAGCACCTGTTCGGAATGCAGAAGGGAGGAGCAGGAAGCTTTACAAAAGAGGAAGTCCTTGAGATGGTTGAGAGGTCATTTTCACACACAAAGAAGATGAGAAAACTCATATGAAGGTGTTAAGATGAGAACCGCTAGATATGGAAGAAGGTTAAGGATGCTGGCAGATTCAGCAGATAAGAAAAGGAGGGCAAGATATGAATGTCCTAAATGCAAAAAGAATTCTGTAAAAAGAGAAGGTTATGCAATATGGACATGCAGATCCTGCGGTGCTAAGTTTACTGGCGGAGCCTATTCATTTGAGACTGGTCCGGGCCAGTCAAGTAAAAGAATGTTGGGAGGGGTTAAGAATGAGTGAATATATAGAATTTGAAAGCAAAAAAAGGATAACTATAACTAAATTGAAGAACTTTGAGTTTCCTTCCAGCGGTGCAAAAATATTATTTAAGGCAAGGCCTCCTGTTGCAAAGGAAGTGAGTACGGATTAAATTGAAATTCTTTGGAAGGGAAAAAGTGTATAAAACAAAAATAGAAATTCCTTTTGAAAAAGTGCTTTTTGAGGCTCTGGAAAAAAAGAGCATAGGGAAAAGGGCCTCTGCGGTTGTTGAAAAGGATAAAAAAAATATAATCATAAAGGTTTCAGCAAAAGACAGTACTTCTCTAAGAGCAATATTGAATGCTTATCTTAGGGAGCTGCAGATTGCTGAAGAGATTTGAGAAGGTGAAATAATGGATAATGAAATGGAAAGACAGATTATGTATCTGCAAAACCTGGAGAAACAGTTTCAATCTGTGCTGATGCAGAAACAGCAGATGGAACTGCAGTTGAATGAAATAGGACTTGCACTTGAGGAGCTTGGAAAAACCAAGGAAGAAAATGTTTACAAGAGCGTTGGAGGGCTTCTTATCAAAACAACAACAGAAGAAGCAAAAAAGGATTTGGAGGAAAAGAAGAAACTATTTGAAGCAAGAAAGAAAAGCTTTTCAGAAACAGAAGAAAAGCTGAAAAACGACCTTGCAAGACTGCAGAAGAAATTGAAAGAGGATCTTGCAAATGCAGGACAATAAAAAAAGGTTTCTTGCACTCCTTGAAGAGTATAAAGATAAGAAGATAGTGGTTGCAGGACACAGGAATGCTGATATAGATGCTGTGTGCAGTGCATATGTACTTTCCAAAAGGTTTCCTAATTCTATAATATCCTTTCCTGAGAAAATGGATGAGGGAGGGAAAAAACTTTCTAAGAAACTGGGGCTTAAATGGTTTAAACTAGAGGAGCTTAAAAAAGAAGAATTTGAAGGGCTCGTAGTTGTGGATATAACCAGCTACACACTGCTTGAGGGGGGAAAAGGCTGGAATGTTGTTGGGTTGATAGACCACCATCATAGACCTGAGAAAAATAAAATAGAAGCAATATACGAAATTGTTGATGCTGACTGCCCTTCTACTGCTGAGATACTTGCGGAATTAATTGGTGTTGAAAATCTGGACTCTGATGATGCGTTTGCTTTGGCATGCGGATTTATTTCAGATACTGCAAGATTCAAGAATGGAAAAACAAGAACATTTGAACTGCTTGCACAACTTTTAAGGAAAGCCGGAAGGGAGTATCTTGAGGTTTTGGAATTTGGGGAGCATGAACCTTCAATAGATGTGAAACTGAAGATTATGGATGGGTTTAAAAGGGCTAGAACTATTGTGTATTCTGGTGTATTGATTGCCACCAGTGTTTGTGAGAGCAACGAATCCTCTGTTTCTTCTGCTTTAGTTGATGTTGCTGATGCTGCTTTTGTTGCAAAATGGGTTGCTGATGAGAAAGAAACCCGTGTTTCTTCCAGGTTGAAGAAACATCTGGATGTTCCTTTGAATGATATTATGAGAGAAGCTGCTGAATCCTTTGGGGGGAATGGTGGGGGGCATCCCAAGGCTGCCGGTGGTTCTGCTAAGGTTGAGCCTTCAGTGATGCTTGAGAAATGCGTAGAAATATTTTGTTCTAAATTGGATTAAATATTGTAAAGAATTGGATATACTTCAATAAATCTTTTTTTCCAAAGAATTAAAAAACTTAAAGGTAGAAGGAAAAACAAACAGGTGAATGAATGAAGACTATTCTTGCGGGAGGACAGTATGGAGATGAAGGAAAGGGAAAAATCTCTTCTTATATTGCGGTGAAGGATAATCCTGAGATAGTGGCAAGAGCCGGAGTAGGGCCTAATGCAGGGCATAGAGTGCTTTACAAGGGAAAGTGGTATGGACTCAGGATGCTTCCATCTGGATTTGTGAATGAGAATTCCAAGATACTTGTGGGGACGGGGGTTATGGTAAATCCTGCTGTGTTCCTTGAGGAAATGGAAAAAACAAACACAAAAGGAAGGATTTTTGTGGACAGAGGAGCTGGAACCATACTGCAAAAACATATAGAAGAAGACAGCGCCTCCGAAACAAGCAAGAAAATCGGAACAACAAAAACAGGGTGCGGACCTTCACTCGTTGACAGGGTAAGGAGAACAGCAAAAAGGGCTGACGAAATAGAGGAGCTTAAACCTTATCTGGTAGATGGAGTGAAGATGGTGAACGAAGCAAAGGATGTATTTATAGAGGGGTCCCAGGGATTTATGCTTTCCTTGTATTATGGAACCTATCCTTTTGTAACATCAAAGGATGTTACTGCATCTTCATTTGCAGCAGATGTAGGATTAGGACCTACAAAGATAGATGAGGTAATATTGGTAATTAAATCCTATACAACCAGGGTTGGGAACGGACCATTCCCATCAGAAATAGGGGTTGAGGAGGCAGAAGGGCTGAGTTTTCAGGAATATGGAACAGTAACAGGAAGACCAAGAAGGACCTCAAAGGAACTGCATTTTGACGACCTGAAAAAAGCTGTAATGGTAAATGGTGCCACGCAGATAGCGATAACAAAGATAGATATAAGATTTAAGGGAAATGAAGGGATTAAGGAATATAAAAAACTTACTCAGGAAGCAAAGGATTATGTGAATATTGTTGAGAAGAGATTGGATGTTCCGGTAACTTTAATAGGGACAGGGCCGGATACAGAGCATATTGTAGATAGGAGAGAGGAGATATTATGAAGAGCATTCTTCTTGTACTGGATGGATTAGGGGATTTGGCAAATGAAAAAGGAAAAACTCCTTTATCAGAAGCAGGAAAACCGAATATGAACAGAATGACAAAAGAAGGGGCGCTTGGGCTGATGAGTACGCTTGGCAGGGGAATAATACCTGGAAGCGATACAGCACACCTTGCGTTGTTTGGGTATAATTATGTGTGTGAATATCCTGGGAGAGGGCCATTAGAAGCTCTTGGAGCAGGTCTTAAGCTGAAAAAAGGAGATGTTGTATTCAGGGCAAACCTTGCAACCTGCAGGAACGGTAAAGTGGTGGACAGAAGAGCAGGAAGGATTGATACTGCAAGTGCAAAGAAATTGGAAAAGGAACTGCAGGGAATAAGAATAAAGGGAATTGAGATTATCTATAAAGGAACGGTAGAGCATAGAGGAGTGCTTATTTTGAGAGGAAAGGGGTTGAGTGAAATGATTAGCCCTACAGATTCGCACGAGCTTGGGGCTCTGCCGAAATCAAAGGCTTTGGATAGGAGTAAAAAAGCAAAGAAGACGGCTGAAATATTGAATCTATTTACAAAAGAGAGCATAAAGAGATTGGAGAAGAGTGCTGTGAATAAAAGAAGAAAGCTGAAAGCGAACTGCGTTATTGTGAGGGGAGCTGGAACATATGAGGAAATTCAGCCGATAGAGAAGAGATATGGAATAAAAACAGCGTGTATAGCAGGAGGGGCTCTATATAAAGGAATAGCAAAGTATGTTGGAATGGATGTTGTGAATGTAAAGGAAGCTACAGGAACAGCAAAAACCGACTTAAAGGCAAAAGGAAGGGCAGCGGTAAAGGCATTGAAAAACCATGATTTTGTGTTTTTGCATGTAAAGGCAACAGACAGCTTTTCGCATGACGGGGATTGGAACGGAAAGAAAAAAATGATTGAAAGAGTGGATAAGGAGCTGATTCCTTTACTGAGGAAAACAGGAGAAGTAATTGTAGTTACTGGAGACCATACAACCCCATGTAAAAGGAGAAACCATTCAGGGCATGAGGTTCCTGTGCTTTTTTGGGGAAAGGATGTAAGGAAGGATTGTACTGAAAAATTTGATGAGTTCAATAGTATGTGGGGAGGAATGGGACATATAGAAGGAATAGAATTGCTTAAGATAATACTAAATCTAATGGACAAAGGAAGAATGTGCGGGAGCTAGGCCGTCTTTTTCTTTTTTTTGAAAGGAAGAACGTTGTCCATTTTTGGTTTTTTTAGTGATTTCATTTTATCTAGAGAGAAAACAATCCTGCTTATTGCATTCTTTTGTTTTCTGGAGAGCGTGCAGGTCCTGCCCTTAACCGCATCAGAGACGAGTTTTTTCAATGAATCAGTATTCTCAAAAAGAAATACTGCCTCTTTTAGGGAGACTGGAATATCTTCTTCTCTGGAGATATAGTGTGCAATGAGGTGCGGAAGAACTATTCTCTTAAGATTATTGCGAAGAGACCTAAAGCTGTTAATATCTTTTTTTGTGATAATGGCAAATGCCATGCTGAGGTCGTCTCTTTCTTTTATGTATTCCAAAGCAAGAGTATAGATGCAGGCATTTTTGTATGTATTAAAGAAGACCGCCTCATCTGCCTCTTGGGAGGGGTACCTTCTGAAGAAGGTGAGGGCAGCCATCACATCCTCATAATCAAAAGAATTTAGACAGGTAAAGAAAAAATCACGAACGTTCTTTGGGGGATTTTTGTGCGTAATCTCGTCTATCTCATTAATACAAAAAAAGCAAAAGGCGTCATAACATGAATACTTCATAAGAACGTCTAAGGCTCCCTCTTTCTGGATATCTGCAAGAGCATGGAGGGCTTCGGCCTGCAACCCAGGAGAAGGAACGAGCAGAACCTCCCGAAGGACTTCAGAAAACTGAGAACTTTTTCTTTTCTGCATCTCATAAATGATATTCTCCATTATTTTCTCATCGCGCTCTCCATGAATCTGCATATCAAGAGTTTCTGCAATGTCTATGTCACTCATTTTTGAAAAATCCATCTATGCTCACCTTGTAAAACATTATTGCAACAAACAATTTAAAAGAACAACTTTTTATAGAGGGAAGAGTGGGAAAAATGGACAAAAAGAATATGCACTGGAGCGAAATCATTGCAAAAGAAATAGAAGAGAAAAAAGAGGAACCTTATGTAATTGCAAGCGGAATAACAACAAGCGGTTCTTTGCATCCTGGAACACTTTGTGAATTTTTATTTGCAGATGCAATTTACAAGGCAATGAAAGGAGAAAAGAAATTCATATTTATTGCGGACATTCTTGATGCTTTTGATAATGTTCCTTTGGCAATGAAAAAATATGAAGGGGAATTAAAGGAGCATCTGGGGAAACCGCTGGCGCATACTCCTGACCCAATGGGGTGCCATGATTCATTTGGGGAGCATTTCCTTGCACAGGCTGAGAAAGCCATGGAGAAACTTGGGGCTGAACCTGAAGTGTTGAAGGCAAATGAACTTTATGAGCAGGGGAAGTACGATGAATATGCAAAAAGGTATCTGGAGGAGAAAGAGAAGATAAAGGAGATTGTGCAGAGAACATCAAGAAGAGAGAGCATGCCTGAGGACTGGAGCCCGGTATTGCCTATATGTGAGAAATGCGGGAAGGTTGCAACAACAAGGGTTCTGGGTTATGAAAATGGAGAGATTGAATATATTTGTGATAAGGAAGTAAGGTATACTAAGGGATGCGGGTATAAAGGAAAAATGAAATTGGAAGACCATAAGTATAAGATATTATTCAGACTGGATTGGGCTGCAAGGCAGGACTTTCTGGATGTTAAGGCAGAAGGAGGAAGTGTTGACCACCATACAAAGGGAGGGACAATAGAGACTGTTAAGGCGGTGCACAAGGAATTCTTTGGAAAGGACAATCCTGTTTGGTATAAATTCGGATTTTTGAAATACATGGGAAAGAAATACTCAAAATCAAAAGGGATAGGACATACAGTGGATGAACTTATGGAGGTTCTGCCTTCGGATGTGCTGAGGTATGCATTATTCAGGCCGGATATTGGCGGGGATAAGGAAATGGTGCTGGAGGAAAGAAGCCTGCTTCCGTTAATTGTGGACTTTGAGCAGGTTGCAGAATTAAAGGAAGAAGAGATGAGCAGGGCCTTGAGAAAGAAGAGGATGGCTCTGAAACTGGCTGGGGAGAAAAGATGGAATGCAGGAGTTCAGGATATGCTTGTGTATTATTCTATTTACAGGAATTGGGGGAAGACTGGTGAGAAATTAGGAGATAAGAAAGGGGTGGAATACCTTGCTCCTTTTATAGAGAAATGGATTCAGAAGAGCTGGATTCCTGAGAAATACTTTTTTGAAGTGAAGGAAAGGATTGAGGATAAAATGGTTTGTGAATTCTTAGGGAAATTGAAGGAAGAAATGAGTGCTGAGGAAATTCAGGGGAAGGCGTTTGAGTTTGCAAAGGAAAAAGAATTAGGAGGAGAATTTTTTAAAATGGCTTATCTTGCTTTGATAGGGAAGGAAAGGGGTCCGAAATTGGGAGGATTCATAAAGGCTGTCGGCGTTGAGGAATTGAAGAAGAGATGTAGATAAAGTTTATTTCTACTGAATTTAGCAAGACATCTATTTCTTTTGTTTCCTAATTCTTTTGAATCTTTCAAGATTTTTTATTGCTCGTTCTACGTATTCTTTCTGAGAAGGTGCTCTTATTTCCTTTCTCTTCTCCAAAGATTTTATTGCAGTATCTATATCGGCGCCTGCTTCTAAGAGCGCCCATACAACTGCAGTATGATTGTCTTCAGCTGCCTCTGCAAGCGCTGTGGAATCAATTTTTGCACCATTTTCTAGAAGTAAAAGAACTGTTTCTAGATTGCCGTTTACTACGGCAGAATGGAGCGGTGTATGACCTATATTGGATTCCCTGTTAACATCTGCTCCTTTTTCCAAGAGATATTTTACTATTTCAGGATGGCCCTTTAAAGAAGCTAACATGAGTGCGGTAAAACCTGCTTCATTTGCAATTTTGATATCTGCACCTCTGTTAACCAGGAATTTAACCATTTTGAACCTGCCGAATTTAGCTGCAAACATAATGGGGGTTAATTCCTCCTTAGATGAACCAGTAGAATCAAACAACATAATGTTGTTTAGGTTCATCCCTTTCTTGATAAGGAAGTCAACTATTTCTAGTTTGTTGTCCCATATTGCACCCATGAGAAGTGCTTCTCCTTCATTTTTAGGGATTTTTCCTAATTTCCGAACAAAAAATTTCAGCAATTTAAGGTTTCCTCCAGTTGCTGCAAAAAACAATGGAGATTCCCACCTGCCAGCTCCTCTAAGAACAGCTCCTTCCTTCATTGCCTTTCTAACCTGCTCCATATCTCCAATCTTAGAGGCCACACTCAATCTTGAATTTGGTTCAAATAGTTCTGGGTTTTCCTTGAACAATTGGAAAATAATTTTATCAGAAGACAATACTAGATTTGGTGGAATCTCAAAACCGCTTTCAAGAAAAACACTCACCATTTTTGAGTTTTTTTGTTTTTTCCATTCAAAAGCCTTCCAGGCTTTTCTTCTGAGTTCTTTATCTTTAATATGGATTGAAAGAAGTTTCACTGTCTCTAGATTACCAGCCTTTATTGCTTTAACAAGTGCGGTCTCTCCATATTCATCATGGTTCACATCTGCACCATGCCTTAGCAATAGCTCAACTATTTTTGTGTATCCCCCTAAAGAAGCAGAAATTAAAGGGCTCCTTTTATATACTGTAATATTATTGGGATTTGCACCAAGCTCAAGAAGCTTTTCTGCCATTTTCGTACGGCCGTGCTCTGCAGCATAGAACAAAGCAGTCTTTTCATTCTGATCTTTCAAAGTAATGTCAGCATTATTGGAAATGAGGGTCTTGAACGCCTTTGTATTGTCCTTTTCAATTGCAAACATCAAAGCTGTCTTTGAATTCCTTGTTTTTGCATTTATATCTGCTCCATTTTTCAGAAGCAAATCAACGATTTCTTCATTGCCATTAATTGCTGAGAGCATAAGGGGGTTTTCCCCCCACATGTTTCTCTTGTCAGGATTCACTCCATATTTTAACATTCTTTTTGTTGTTTCAATATCTCCGGAATAGGAGGAGATGAGGAGTTTTGCTTCTTTTGTAAAGAGCTGCGGGTTTTCTTTGAAAATATCAACAAGCAGGGTTTGCCCTGTAAAAATATCTTCTGCATTTGTTTTCTTTCTAAGTAAAACCAGCGCCGTTTCTTTCTTGTGTTTTTCAACAGCTGCAAGCAGGGCAACCTGTTTCAACTTCTGGTCTGCATGTGTTGAAAAAAACTCAATCATTTCACTATGGCCTTTTTCTGCTGCAGCAATAAAGGAACTAAAACCTTCCTGCTCCAATGTGCCGATTTCCGCGCCTTTCCTTAAGAGAAATTTTGCAAGAGAAACATTGCCGTTAGATACTGCATAAAGCAAAGGAGTTTCGCCTTGGGTCAGTGTATTTACATCAGCACCCCTCTCTACCAACAGCTTCACAATCTCCTTATGATTACCCAAAGCTGCAAAATGCAGAGGTGTGCTTCCATAATTATTATGCATATTAATGTCAACTCCTTCATCCAGCATAGCTTTTACTGTTTCAATATCTCCGGAATATGAAGAGATAAGGAGTTTTGCTTCTTTTGTAAAGAGCTGAGGGTTTTCTTTGAAAATCTCAAGGGAGGGGCCTTCGGCTCTAAAGAACGGGGTTATATCTGCGCCGTATTTCAATAAAACCTCAACTGATTTTTTAGAGGTACGTCTAAGAAAAGTTCTACCATTCTCAGCAAGATCTAATGCGCCCATCTTTTGTTCCATATCTGCATAAGGGGCAAGAAGCTCCACTACTTCTCCATGCAAATAACCCCATATAAGTGCTGTTGTATCTCCTCTAGTGCTCCTGTATCCCTGCTTCTTTGTTGCATTCACATCTGCTCCTTTTTCTATAAGGAGCTTTACTATTTCAGAGCGCCCAACTCTTGCTGCTTCCATAAGGGCGGTATCCCCTCTGTTATCTTTTGAATTTATATCCACACCTTTGGATAAAAGAAACCTTACCACATCTATCTGCCCGGCCATGGCAACATCTATAAGGGCCGGCTTATCCATTTCTCCTCGGAGATTTACATCTATGTATTTACTCAAAAACTTAACGGTTTTGAGATGGCCATTTCCTGCAGCTATTATTAGGGCATTGTCTCCATGGCTATGCACAACATCGTATGCAAGGGCGCCTTTATCAATAAGGAATTTGGCTGTTTCAGTGTGGCCTTTGGAAGCAGCGTTCATAAGGGCAGTCCTACCAAATTTATTCTTTTTATTTATCTCTGCGTTCTTATTGATGAGGAATTCAATAACGTTGGTATGGCCGTTTTCTGCAGCAAGCATAAGTGCTGTAGTCTCGGCGATGAGAGAATAATGGTCGGTAAGTTCAACATGCTGAGACTTGGCTCCACTTATTGTTTCTACTGAAGTGCCTTTTTCAATAGCCTCCTTAACCTTATCCAAATCTCCGATATAAGAAGAAATAAGAAGTTTTGCTTCATTGCTGAATAATTTTGGGTGTTCTTTGAATAGTTCAGTGAGAACCTTTTCATCTCTATAACCAGAGAGGAGAGGAGCTGCATCCGCCCCATGTTCAAGTAATGTTTTTACTGCTTCTTTTTTCTCAAAAAGTACAGCCTTGTTTAGCGCGGCTATTTTCGCATCGTTGGTAGTGTCTTTTGCAAGTATCTCTATCATCTCTTTTGAGGCAAAGGGTGCAGAATACTTAAGCCCGTTGTTTTTTGTTAAGGTGCTGGAATTCTTCAACATTCTTTTTACTATCTTTTTATTGTTATTAACCGCTGCAAATTCTAGGAGAGACGGATAAGAATAAGAAAAAGATATTCCTTTTCTTTTTTTTATCTCTTCTCTCTGCCACCTAGGACTAAACCCTACAGAGCGTGCAAAGAAACGAGAGAGGGCATCCTTATCAATCTTCTCCTCTATCCTATCCAATATTTTCTCTGCTGTTTTTTCTTGGTTGCTTCCAACTGAGATGCGGAGCAGTTCGGCCAACTCATCTGCAGGTGCATCAACCATCAGTTTTTCCATAACTTCAATTAGGCCGTTTTCTGCAGCAAGCATAGATGCTGTTGCACCATTAGGTGCCATATATTTTGTTTCTATGCCTTTTTTGATAAATGATTTTGCAAGGTCCGGTCTTTTTGCTTCAACGGCCTGCATCAGCAGATTGTAAAAACGGTTGTCCTTCCAGGCAAGGTCAATAAACTTTTCATCCTCCAGCCCCTGGAGCAGAGCATCATGTTTTTCCTGCATCAGAATAGAGATTATATTCTTTTTCTTAGCATTCAAAGTGCTGAGAAGATTGATTACTCTCTGCTTTTTCTTTCCTTTCAATCTTTTCAGCATTTCTTTTTGGTTTCCGCTGTATGCAGAAACAAGAACTGCATCTTCATCAGAGAAAACAGATGGTTTTTCCTTCAAAACATCCTGAACTATTTTCTCTCCATCATATACTTCACTAAGTGATATTTTTTGCTTGATAAGCATAACCATCTTCTCTCTTGATTCTTTTGAATTTGGGAGTTTTAAGGCATAATCCAGCACTGTTTCAGATTCATTGTTCTTCTTTAGTGTTTCATTTAATCTTACGGCCTCTGCAAGGATTTTCTGGAATGTTTTTGCTGAGAGAACTGGGTTTAAAGTTGCGTAGTGAAGTGTTGAGTTTCCTTTTTTATCAACTGTGTAAATGGAAGTGTCTTCAAGGGAAATCAGATAATCCGATATCCCTGGATTTTCCCTGAGAGAACTCTGTAACAAAGAAACATTATCCTTAAAAGTAATGTTTGGATTAAGGCCGTTATCAACCAGCCACTTCATTGAATCTCTGTTTCCATTCTTTATTGTAAAGACTGCAAGGTTTTTAAGATAAGTTTGGAAGTTTTCCTTATTTATATAACTAAAAGAAACAGCAAGAAGTGTGGTGTTTCCTTTTTCTATAGCAATCTCAGAAATCCTCTGCAAAATATCCTTGTCAACAAATCCATGTTTTTTCTTAATGGAATCCAGAAGATATATTGTTGTTCTTACCATCTGGTTTTTTGCAGAATATTCTACAAAATCGTTGAGTGATGGAAATGCAATCTCCTTTGAAACAATAAGCTTTTCCTTGTCAAGAAGCATTGTTGCCAGCAGTTTATTTAAGTTTATATTATACTCGCTCAATAAATATTTTATTTTTCTGTCTTTTAGTTTTCCAACTCTTTTGGTTTCAATTGCTGGTCTTGTTAGATATCTTTTTCCGTACCTTACCTGAATTGAGCCTTTTCTTAATTCTGACTGCGGCTCAAGAAAAATCATTGGAGTAACAATAAGATTCTTTATTTTTCCTTTTGCCCATTCAGGAACAAAAGAAGGGTTTACTTTCACTTCTTTAGCAGTCTTCTTTGCTTTTATTGGCTCAAGCTTCTCAGATTCTTTTTTAATTGCAGAAGAAGGTAAAAGTGACAACTCCGCTTTTTTAGGTTTACCGAATCCCCATTTATCTTCCAACCTTGGGATATATTGTGGTTTCTTTCTTTTATGGTACTTTAATTCTGCTTTAAGAAGGTTCAAAGCAAATGGCATTGCAAAACTAGACGTTCCGCTTTTTCCCATCCCTACAGAAGTTCCTCCAGTTTTAATGCCTCCTTTCTTTTCCTGTTTTTTTGCTTTATGTGAAATAATTTGTAACTTACGTTCGGTCTTTTCTGGTAGGGCCCCTTCGGATGAATCTTCGCTCCTGTCATAAATGAAGTTAGTTCCATCTGGTTTTATCAAATCAAGAATTGGACCAAATGAGGATTTTGCTTTTTCTTCCTCTTGTTTTCCTTCTTTTCCAAACCCTTGTTTTCCTCCTTTTCCAAGCCCTTGTTTTCCTTCTTTTCCAAGCCCTTGTTTTCCTCCTTTTCCAAACCCTTGTTTTCCTCCTTTTCCAAACCCTTGTTTTCCTTGCTTTCCTTCTTTTCTCGCTTCTTTCCCAAGTCCTTTTTTTGTTTTCTCTTTTTCAACAACTCCTTCCTCTCTCTTCCATCCTTTTTCCGTTCTCCCTGAAACTCCTTTTTCAGCCAAAGCAATAACTTCAGGTTCGGCAAGCTTATCAATATCAATACCCTTCTTACGTAAATATGCCCTTATTACTTCTGCTCCTGCCGGCTCAATAATCTTTCCTTCGGATATATCTTGGTTGAGAATTATGCTTCCACTAGCTTCAAGAGCTGTATAGCTCCCATCTTTGTTTTTTATCAAAGGAACAGCATGTTTTTGGAAAGTTTGCAGAGCCAACTCCCATTCAGGACGAACTTCTGAAAGAATGGAGATTACATATTTCAGATTTGCATCACAACTCCCTTCTTTTTTTTCAACCATTGAGAGCAAGGAGGCAGAATCCCTCTTATAATATCCTCCTGCTGCGATCTTTTTCAGAAGAAGAATATTACTTGTATATCTTAATCTATTGATAAGGGAATAATACTTCTCAAAAATCTTTTTTAGTTTTTTCTTTGGAAGTTTTTTCAGGTATGCTTCTCCAAGGAGAATCGCTTCCCCTAACGTAAACTTGCCTGCTGTCTTGTTTTTTTTGTATTCCTGAAGGATATAATCAACAAATGCAGATTCTTTACTTAAACTATAATATAAAGTCAAATCTCCTGCCCTTTTTGCTCTTTTGGCTTCAACAGAAGGAAGTATCCTCTTTTGTTTTAACTGTTTTGCCTTCCCTGTGCTGACTTGTCCTGCAACCCTTCTTATTCTCCTCTTAACAAGTTGCTCTTGCAACTTTCTTGTCATTTTTAATTCTTTTTTTTGTTTTTTCTTCTGGTCTTTTAAGGTCAATATCTCCTTTCCCTTAGTTGGCCTTTTCTGTAAGATTCCTTTCAAAGGACCCTTTTCTCCCTTTTTATGTTCCTTAATCTTTTCTTTCTCTGAAATGTATTTCCCAACCCGGATAGGTTTTTCAGGGATTTTCTTTTTTTGGATATATTTTGCAATTCTTCTGAGTTCCTTCTTTTTTGGGACTGTAGTAAGTGCCCTTCCAAAGTCGGATTTCTTTGGTTCTGATTCTGCAATCCTGGCTCCTCCTATTCCTATGGCGGCGCCTGTAAGCAGGCCCAGGCCAACAGGGGCAACAATAACGCTGATAGAAGAGGCAAGAGCGCCTATTGCTATCTCGTGCGTAGTGCGTGTAAAGAATAATGCTTCCTTATCTGCACCTAGCTTCTTTGTTCTTTTTTCAACAGAGATTAGAGAGGAGGAGGCATTTGCAAGTTCTTCCAATATCTTAGGTGGCATGGAAGGCTCCTTTGTATTTTTTGCTGCTGCAGAGGCATAATCTTCCAGGAACCTTAGATATTTGTTGGTTACATTATGGAAAACCTGAACTCTCTTCTTAAGTGCACCGTATGCATATTTCCTGTTTTCTTCCAGATATATCCCTCTTGTGAAAACATTCTTCCAGGAAGGGTCGCTCTCATCCATAAAAAGAAATGCAGGGGCACCGAAAACAGCAAGAAACTGGGAGCCCAAGATAGTGGAATATCTTCTTGAATACTCTGGATGTTCTTTGAAGAAAACCTTTTCATAGCCTGTGATTGCTTTAAGGGAGAGGATAAATTTTTGGGCTGCATCTTTGTTGAGTTCTTTCGTTCTCAGTGTTTTTATGGATTGCTTGATTTCTTTTTGCTTTTGTTCTGGAAGGCATTTGTATAATGGTTCGTATTTTTCAAGAAGAGTAAGGCTCTTTTTCTTATTTAAGGAGTAATTAAGAATAATGGCTCTTACTTTGAGAGAGGTTAATCTTTTATAGAGGTTGAGGTTTTTCATTGCGCCTGGAGAGGGTGTTCTTTCTAAAAGAAAATTGGCATCGGAATTAGTAATCTTAGGGAAAATAGGTCTCTTCTTTTCCTTTAATTCCATTATATAATAATGTAGAAACTAATTTAAAAAAGTGACGGAGCCACGAAGGGGAAAGAATGCAGATAAGGTTTTAAACCCTTTTATGCACTATTTGAGTATGAGTTCAGATATTAAAGTAGGAGATATTATGAGTAAGAATGTTATCTCTATCGAAGGCAAAAAAAGCGTCGTAGAGGCAGCAAAACTCATGAAAGAATATGATGTTGGTTCTGTAATAGTTGCAGAGAATAAGAAAGCAGAAGGAATAATCACTCAAAGGGATATAATACACAAGGTAACAGCAGAAGGAAATGACCAAAATGTAGTGATTGCTCATTCCGTAATGTCGACCCCTCTTCGGGTAATAAAACCTGAAACCAC
>JAGMCT010000007.1 GCA_023129075.1 Microcaldota archaeon | reverse complement strand
CAAGGTCTCTTAATGCAAGGAAATCCATAGGTGCGTGGGCAGGTACACTCATAACTGCACCTGTTCCTTCTCCCTCTTTTACAAACTCTGCTTCCAGAATTGGAATCTCCCTTCCAAACGGCTCTTTTACGGTCTTCCCGATAAATTCCCTTCCTTTTATCTCCTCTACCCTCTCCATTTCCATCTGAAGCGAAAGATTAGGATAGGCTTCCTCTGAGATGTAATAATATTCATTTCGAGCCTTTACCTTTAAGTAATTTGTATTTGGATTTATCCATAGGTTGGTTACCCCGTAAATGGTTTCAGGCCTGTAGGTTCCGGTCAGGATGAACCCGTCAGCATATTTGTATTTTATTGCTGTTACCTCTTCTATCTCAGGGTCCTTATCCTCCTTTGTATCGTGGGAACTTACTGCATTATTGCATTCCGGGCACCATGCAACCGGATGTTCTCCCTTTACAATATATCCGTTTTCCTTTAATTTATGGAATTGCCATATAATAAATTTGTTGAAATGTTTATCAAAGGTGTAAAATTTCCTTCTCCAGTCTATTGAGAAACCCATTTCCTTCATTCCCTTTTCTATCTCATCTGAGAAATACATCACAAGCTGTTCAGGGTCGGCGAGTCCTTCAGCAACCTTCCTTTCCATTCCATATATCTCAGTAAATATTCTCATTAATTCAGGGTCTTTTTTAGCAATCTTCTTTGCCATTGCCAGTATAGGAGTTCCAGTGACGTGGAATCCCATAGGAAAGAGAACTTTCTTTCCAATAAGGCGCAGATATCTTGCATGTATGTCCGCAATAGTATAGGTTCTTGCATGCCCTATATGCTGAGGCGAATTAGGGTAAGGAAACGCAGGGCTTATGATAAGGCCTTTTCCCTCTTCTTTTTCAAATTCATAGGCCTTTTCTTCGCTCCATTTTTTCTGCCATTTCCTCTCTATCTCATTTAACTGCATGTTATCCCTGTTTTGTATTCTTTGGGTTATGCTTTTAAATAATCAGGTTTTTATAGGATTCAACATTACTCAAGTATCTCCTTTAGTTTTGCCAGGCTTCTTACCCCTTTCTCAGCACCAAAGAATCCCTCAAGAACAGGCAGTTCAGAGAGGAGCGGAATCAGTTCCACGACTCTTTCAAATCTTAAGAATTTGAAGAAAACACCCAAAGGAAAAACAGCAACTATCTTTATTATATTCTTTCTGAGGTATTTCCATTTATCTGCCGCTTCTTTATATCCAAGCCATATATCAAAAAGTACAATAGTACCAAGCCCGAAATCCAGGATATCAAAGGACATTTGAGGCAGGAGCTCCCAGTTCATTTCATGCGAAAGTATCTCCAATCCCATCACAAGTATTAGCGACCAGAAGCATATGCTTACGAATACTTTCCAGATTTTGTTATGGTGCAGTTTACTCCTCATACATTATTTTATGTTCGTATATAAATAAAAACCCATCGCTTGCCACATCTTTTTAAATTTAAGCCCACCTATTATATTCATGCAGAAAATTGTAAAAAAGAGAATACTCACAAAAAGAAACCTATTAATTGCCGGGTTTGCGACTGCAGCTGCCCTGTTGACCTATAACTTAATAAAGAAACCAATACAAATTCCAGAGAAACCCAAAATAATTGAAGTAAAGAAAAAAGAGGATTTTGAAGAGCTTATGCTTGAACCTCATCTGCTTCTTAATGCAGAGTTTTCAAAGGTTCAGGAGAAAAAGACCGACAATACAAAAACATTTTCACTTTACGCAGGCAGAAAAATTATTCTTCCTAATGGTGTTTCCCTTTCTTTTAGGGAGATTACAGATGATTGGGACATATGTTTGAATGTATATGAGGGTTTGAAGCTGAAAAGAAAAACCTTTCCTGAAAATACCTGGATTGATATCACAAATGAAGCAGGCATCTCTTCAAAAATTTATATTGAGATAGATGATGAATCCATAATAAAAGTAACAACCGAAAAAAACGCAAGGATTGGAGAAGATAATAACTGTGAGCCTAAAGATAATTATGAAGTAAGCGGTAAGACCAATCTCTTTTTCGGACCTTTGAAAATTGAGGAGAATTTTACTACTCTCCATGACTGCAACAGCAATGTAATCTATTTTGAGGTTTATTTTCCTGATGGTTTTCCTGTGGTTCAGGGGGCTCCAAGAATTTATATTGGCAATTACAAACAGTTGGTTTTTGATAGTGTAAACTCAAAATTATACTTCTTTGAGGACGCCCAGCTTGAGTATTTCGGTTCCTACAAAACAAAATCTTTTATAGTAGATGGAACCAATTACAGGGTTTCGGTTGAACATCTTGGAGAAATTGTGAGGGTGGAGGTTGGGAACGAATTCGGTTTTTATGAATTGGCATATCTTAAAGAAAATGAGGTTTGGCAGCCTTTTTCTTCCCTTTCAATGCAGTTCTTTAACCCTCATGAAGACCAAAGGTCCCTTATGCTTACAATAGGCCATGCTGTTCCTTTAAGAAAAGGAGAAATAATAGATGTTTATGGAAATATGTTTGTAATTGAGAATGTAGCATATGAAATGAGAACTGATGGAAGAAACATTCATCCGTATGTAACATTTATCTCAGCGAGACAGTTTTTTAACCCTCACAACATTCCTGAGGAATCCTACGAATAAAGGAGCCGGTTCCTCCAGCCTGCTTTTAAGTTCCGGGTGAGCCTGTGTTGCTATCCCAAGCCTGTTTTTCCATTCTGCCATCTCAACTATTTGTTTTTTTGGAGACCTTCCTGAGAAAATCAATCCTTCTTTTTCCAATTTTTCAGTATATCTTGGAGTTACTTCATATCTGTGCCTGTGCCTTTCTTCTATTTGTTCTTTTCCATAGCACTCATAAGCATATGTTTCCTTTTTTATGACTGCAGGATATGCTCCAAGACGCATAGTCCCTCCCTTTTCTACGATTCTTTGCTGTTCCGGCAGTAAATCTATCACAGGATAAGGAGTATTCTTATCAAATTCCGTGGAGTTTGCAGATTTCCACCCCAGAACATTTCTTGCGTATTCAACAACCATCATTTGCATACCAAGACACAAACCCAGGAATGCCTTATTGTTCTTTCTTGCATATTCTATTGCGCTTATCTTTCCTTCAATTCCTCTTTTTCCGAATCCCCCTGGAACTATTATTCCATGACAATCCTTCAATATCTCTGCACCATTTTTTTCTATTTCATTTGCTTCAACAAAGGTTAATTTTGGTTTTAAGTTCAGGGTTGCACCAGAGTGAACAAGCGCCTCTTCAACAGAAACATAAGCGTCTTTTACAGAAGTATATTTTCCTATCAGTGCGATGTTCACTTCTTTTTTTGCACGGTCTATATTTTTTACATATTTTCTCCATTTCCCAACCTTCACTTCTTTTTTCCTCAGCCTTAACCTTTTTGCAATATCATCATAAAGCCCTTGTTTTTCCAGGGTTGCCGGTAGTTTATATACGCTGTTTACATAGGGGTCATCATAAATAGATTCCTGATTAATATTACAATACAAACCAATCTTTTCCTTTGCCTCTTTTATAAGCGGTTCATCTTCCCTGCACAAAATTATTTCAGGTTTTATCCCCAAACTTTGTATAAGACGGTTTGCATGCTGGGTCGGCTTTGTTTTCGGTTCTCCTTTTGAAAGACTGTGAACATAGGTTAATTGTAAAAAGAGCACCTCTTCATCATGCGAAAGCTGTCTCATCGCCTCTAAAAAATATCCATTCTCTAAATCACCAACAGTTCCTCCAACCTCTATTATTAGTATATCTGCTTTTGTTTGTTCTCCTGCTTCAAGAACCCGCTTCTTGATTTCATCTGTAAGATGCGGAATGAACTGCACATCTCTTCCAAGATATTCCCCCCTCCTTTCTTTTTCTAGTATTGTTTTGAATAGTTTTCCGCCGGTAATACTACATATTGAAGAAAGGGATTTATTCAGGAATCTTTCATAGGTTCCAAAGTCCATATCAACTTCGGCACCGTCATCCAATACAAATACCTCTCCGTGCCGGAATGGATTCATTGTTCCGCAGTCAACATTCAGATATCCATCAAATTTTATAGGAACTACATCATATCCCCTTATTTTTATCATGCGAAGAAGAGAAGAAGTAACAATACCTTTTCCAAGGCCGGACATTATAGACCCAAGCACCACAATATATTTTCTTTTTGATGATGACATGGGAGCATATATTGAACAAAAGAGTTTAAAAACCAATTCCCCTCTTCCTAAATCACCTAGTTTGGAAGACCCACTAATCAATTTAAATCCTTCCGACAAAATAATGAACGATGATTAAATCCATCCATCTGTTCAATTGGAAAACCCATATTGATACCAAACTCAAATTTGGAAAAGGAACTAACATGATACTTGGTCCGATGGGTAGCGGTAAGAGTTCTGTTCTGGACGGCATTTCCTTTTCCCTTTTTGGCTCTTTTCCTGCTTTGGAAAGAAGAAGTATATCTTTATCTGATGTACTCAGCCACGGTTCAGACGAGGCAAAAATTATACTTGAATTTTCATTTAAAAGAAGCAATTATAGGATTGAAAGAACAGTTGTGAAAAAAGGAAAACGAATGATTTCTGATGCAAAAATATATGAAAATGATTCTCTAAAGGAGAAAGGGCAGAGAAATGTAACAGAATATCTTTCTTTATTGCTTGCAATGGATTATGACCTTTTTACGCGGGCCATTTACTCAGAACAGAATAATCTTGAATATTTCCTGGACCTTGAGCCTTCTAAAAGAAAAAGAGAAATAGATAGACTGCTGGGTTTTGATAGGTTTGAAAGTGCAAGAGCCAATACACACACACTTCTTAACAGGTTCAAAAAGAAGGCAGGAGAGCTTTCTTCATTATACAAAGGAAAATCCATAAAGGAAATCTCAAAAAAACTTGATGAAAAGAAAAAAGAGGCAGATTCTCTTAAAGAAAAGATATTGAGAATAAAGAAAGAAGGCTCCAGCCTTGTAGGGAAATTAAAAGAGATAAGGGAAAAGAAAAAGAAATTTGAAGAAATGGAAAAGGAAAACGAGAGATTAAGCAATAGGCTGACAGTTCACTCCACCCAGATTTCCTCAATGGAAAAAGAGCTCTTATCTTTTGATTCCTTGCCGAATGAAAAGGAACTAAATGAAAAACAATTCTCTTTGAATAAAACAGTTTCTGAATTAAAGGAAAGCCTTTTTTCACTCAAGGAAAGGGCGCAGCAGGTTTCTTCAAAAATAGTTTTATTAAGAGAAAAAATGGAGGAAAAAGAAAAAGCGACCTCTTCAATCAAAAATATTGAAAAACAGCTTTCTTCTATTCTTGAAGGAAATACAATTGATGACTGCAGAAAAAACACCGATTTAAAAAGAAACGAGCTAACCAAGATTCTTTCTTCAATCTCTTCAATAAAAAACAGAGTTCAGGAGTTAGAAAGGCTTTCTCCCAGTTTGAAAAAAGGTCTTTCTTCCTGCCCGCTGTGCAGTTCTTCCTTAACTGAGGAAAGTGTTGAACACATAAAACAGGAAAAGGAAAAGGAAGCAAAAGAACTCGAAAACAGAACAACTATTCTTTTGGAATCAAAGTCCAAAATAGAGGATGAACTGAAATTAATAGAAAAGAATCTTTCGGTTTCAGTTTCCCTGCTTCAGAAAAAAGAATTTTTTTCTTCCAGAATTGCTGGAATCAAAGAGGAAAACCCTGAAGCTTTTAAGAATGAACTGGTTTTTCTGCAAAAAGAGATAAAGGAAAAGGAAGATAAAAAGGAAAAACAGGAAAAGGAGCTCTCGTCAACTTCGCTTGTTCTCAGGGACATAAAAAGAAAACAATCCCTTGAGAAAAGAAAAGAAGAAATAAAGAAAGAATTTGAGGAAACAAGGAAAAAACTGGATTCTCTCTCTTATAATAAGGAGGAGCGTAACAATGTATGGGAGGAATACAATTCTCTTTATTCAGCTTATGAAAAAACCAAATCTGAATTTGTTTTTCTGAAAAAGCAGGAGGATTCTGCAGAGGAGATTATTGCGATGTTGGAGAAGGAGCTTAAAGAGACGGAAGAACTTAAGAAAAAAGCAGAGTATTATTTTTCTTTGTCCGAACAGTTGGCATTATACCGTTCCGTTCTTGAGGAAACTCAGAAGGAACTCAGAGAAGAACTTACCCTTTCTATAGCCAGGGCGCTTAATGAAATCTGGTCCGTTGTTTATCCCTACTCAAATTACAAGGGAATAAGGATACAGGTCAGTGAAAAGGATTACTGGTTTGAGGTTTATGACGGTAAATGGAGGAAACTTGAGAGCGTGGCTTCTGGAGGAGAAAAGGCAACCATTTCCCTTGTTTTCAGGATTGCTCTTGCCTCCATTCTAACCCCAAATATGAGCTGGCTTATTCTGGATGAGCCCACTCATAATATAGACAGAAATGGTGTTCAGCTGCTTTCAAATGCACTGCAGGAGGATATCCCGAGGATAGTTGAGCAGATATTTGTTATAACCCATGAAGAAAATCTTAGCAGTTCAGAGTTTGCACACACCTATAATTTTGAAAAAGAAAATATGACAACAAAGATTAGAGACATCTTGTCTCAATCTCAGTAGCTATTTCCATGATGTCTGCTTCCCTGCCTGTTTTTTCAACATACCATTGAAGACATTCCTCTTCAAGATGATTGGTGTAAAGAGAAACAAGGTAAAATAGTTCTCCGTCATCTATTCCGTATTTTTTTAGACATCCAATTATTTCTATCAAGTTGTCCACTACCTCCCCCTTGTTTTTTGCATTTTTTAAGCATCTTATATCGCTTATGCTGACCTTTTTTGAGTTTACCAGAATATGAGATAGTTCAAAATTTTTTATTACTATATTATTTTGATGAAGCCTCGCAACCTCCTCAATAATTAATTCCATCAGTCTGTGCATTTTTGATTTCCCAAGGTTGTTCAGGTCAAGCGGAAGTATTCTCCCCCGGCACATATAATCATTCGTACTCCATACAGGTTCGTTTACAGTAGATACACGCAACTATCTTGTCTATTGTTTTGAGGAAATCAGCGTTTTTCAGAATATTTCTTCCGAATTCTTCAGTTGTTTTTCTTAAGATATATGTGATATCCTTTTTAGTAAATGCAGTGCTGTCAATTCCATCAGGATCATGTATCCTGTCAAGATATTGGAGATTATCGTCTGAGTATTCTATGAATTCTATCCTTATGTTCTCGTCAAGGCCGTGTTTCCATTTATACTCTATAAATACTGTTTTTTCTCCTCTCTTTATTGAAGTAAGTTCAGGCATATCCTCCTTTAGCCTGTCTTCTTTTGGATGTAGTTCCATCCTTTTCTGTTGCTCTTTTACTTCTTTTAGTTGCATGTTTTGTGCCTTTTGGGTGGTTAGTTATTTAAATATTTGTTTGCTAATTTCGTACCTGCAGGAAGAAAGAGCATAGATTTTTAAATCTTTCTGTTAGTAAGTATTAAAAACCTTATCCTAAAGGAGGCAAAAAAATGGCTACAACTGAATGTCCTGAATGTAAAAGTAAAAAATTAATTAGGGATTATGAGAAAGGAGAGTTAATCTGTGGGAGCTGCGGTTTGATTATTTCTGAAGGGATAGAAGACATGGGTCCTGAATGGAGAGCTTTTGATGCAGAGCAGAAAGAGAAGAGGGCAAGAGGAGGAGCACCAATAAAATTCATGAGGCCGAATAAAGGTCTGGTAACTGAGATAGATAAATATAATAGAGATATAAGAGGTGCAAAGATTTCCTCAAAAAAACAAGCACAGCTTTATAGAATGAGAAAATGGCACAAAAGGGTTTCCATTGCAACTTCTATGGAGAGGAATCTTGCAATAGCACTTGCAGAGTTGGATAGGGTTGCTTCTTACCTTGGACTTCCTGATGATATTAAGGAATCTGCTGCTTTGCTTTATAGAAGAGCAGTGAAAGAGGAATTGATTAGGGGAAGAGTAATTGAGAGCATTGTTGCTGCGGTCATTTACGCAATTTGCAGGATAAACGGCATCCCAAGAACTCTTGATGAGATTTCAAAATCATCAGGAATTGAAAAGAAAGAGATAGGAAGAGCATACAGGTTCATAAAGGCAGAACTGAATCTGAAGGTTCCTCTTACAAACCCCTCTTATTATGTGCAGAAGTTTGCCACTTCCCTTAACTTGAGCGGTGATGTGCAGAAAAAGGCCATTGCTCTAATTAAAAAGGCAGTTAAAAAGGGCCTTATTTCAGGGAGAGGACCTACAGGTGTTGCTGCTGCTGCTCTTTATATTGCTTCTGCAATGGTTGGAGAGAAAAGAACACAGAAAGAGGTTGCGGATGTTGCAGGTGTAACAGAGGTTACAATAAGGAACAGGTACAGGGAGCTAAAGAAAGAACTCGGCTTGAAGGTAAACCTTTAATTTTTTAAATTCTTTCTTTATCTCTTATACTCTTGCGGGCCCGTAGCTCAGTCTGGTTGGAGCGTTCGACTGATACGACTCTTTTCGGGGTGAAACCAAAACCTCGTGAAAAAGGTCTCGGTCATCGAAAGGTCGTGAGTTCAAATCTCATCGGGCCCAACCCGCGGAGGGGGACACCCCCTCCCCAGTTTTAGGGTAATCCTGACCCTCCCCCGAAATTTGAGTACATTTAAATATTAATATGTGGAATTTCTTTTGCATGAATAACACAAAAACACTGGAAGAACTCTTGTTTGATTTAAAGCACGGAGATGCAGATGCCAGGTTCACCGCTGTGGAGCAACTTGGAAAGAAGCACTCTGGAAGGATTGAGGATAATAAAGCATTTTTAGCAGTAATAAAAGCACTGGATGATGAAGACCATGATGTTCGGAATATGGCTACTATCTCTTTGCAGTTCGGATTTCTTTCCCAGGAAACAGTTATGAAATACGAAAGAAAGGAATTTATTTCTGTTTTAAGATTGTTCAAAGGGTCATCCAGTTCAAGAAAAGCAGCTGTTGGTTTTTTTCGCAACTGGCAGTATTTAAGGGATGAAATGACACCACCCCTGCAAGAACAGAAATTAAAACTACCTAAAATCAAGCCAGAGAAGGGAAGAGTAAGGAAAATGGTGCATAAAAGATGAAAACACTGGAAGAACTCCTTTTTGATTTAAAGCACGGAGACGTCTCTGCCAGATTGGAAGCTGTAAAGAATATTGCAAACCTTAAGGATAATAAGGCATTTTTAGCAGTAACAAATGCACTGGATGATGAGGACCATGATGTTAGGAACATGGCCGTTACATCTCTGGGTTTTGGGCCCACATTCACGCGGAAAATCAGAACAGATGAAATAAAAAAATCTGTTCAGCACTTGATGTCCGGAAAAGTGAATGAAAGGGTTTTAGCAGCTCTGAATTTAGGCCGGTTAAAGGATAAACGTGCTGTTCCTTTTCTGCTTAATGCATTGGAAGGCAATTGTGGGGAAGTAAAGGTGAGTGCCATTGAGGCGCTTGGAAAGATAAAGGATGAAAGGGCCGTACCCTATCTTGTTAAACTCTTGGAGAAAGATGAAGCCAATGTAATATGGAAATATGACATTAGAAAGAGCACTGCCTGGGCGCTCAGAGAAATAGATTTTAAGGGAGTAAATATGGAAAACAGAGTTTTTGCCCTGCTTATTCTTATAAAAGATATGTTTTCTGTTGAAGAAAGGCAGGAGATTGTTAAGTTTGGCAGGGATGCAGTTACCCCTTTCATAACTCTGCTCGGAAGAAAAAGCACGATGAATAAGATGCACAATCTTATCAGTTTTTGCCTATGTGATTTGAAAGATGAGGCATTTGAAGAGGTCTTGAAAGGCCTGGAAAGCGACAACCGTTCAATAAGAGATTGGTGCATTTCAACCCTTGGAAATATGCGCGATGAAAGAGCCATAATCCCCTTGGTTAGGTTAATGACAGAGAAGCCTGAGCATGGAACTACATCTCTGGTTCTGTCGCTTTCACAGCTTTGCACCCCTGAATTGATTGAAAAGGTTTTTTTCTGTTTACAGAGTTCCCTGGATAATGAAAAGGATGAAAAAAAATATACAACCCTGCATCACAACATCAACAATTTTTTTCATCAACTCTACTCTCAATCTACAAAATCCATATTATTCAACCTTTCTGGTAAACCCCAGGATAAGAAAAAGCTACTCCCAATACTAAGGAAAATAGGAAGGTTCAGGATAGGCAAACTCCTTGCTTATAACATGTACAAAAAATGGCTTGCCCTGCAAAATGAGAAAACAAAATTTGGGATTGATGACAAGGAAATGAGAAAACCAAAGAAGGGAAGGGAAAAAGGAAAAATAAGAAGAATAACAGTGCAATAAGTTTACCAAAAATAACTCAAGTGTATTAGGTAGTATTCTATTCCTTTTTCTAATAGTAACTCTTTTAATATTACACACCTAGAGTGGTTCTAATGGATTACATCTCTCTTCTTAAGGATAATTTCGGTGAGGAAACCGACAAATTAATAGATGAAAAGATAAAGGAATACAACGGCCTCCTGAATAAAGAAACAGCAGCTAAACTGATTGCAAAGGAAAAAAACCTGATAAAAGAAAAAACAATAAAGATAAATGAAATGGCTTCAAATTCCAATAACATACATATTGAGGCCGTTATCTCCAGAATGAATCCAATAAACAAATATCCAAGCGGGAAAAAGATGCGTGTCTTGAGAATAAAGGACGAAACAGGAGAAGCAGAACTTAAGTTATGGAATGAGGATGCCGAAAAACCATTTCATTTAGGGGATAAAATTGAGATAAGGGATGCATACCTGAAAAATAACCAGCTTTCCTTGGGCTACAAGGGAACAGTAACGATAAGCCAAAAAGCTAATTTTGTGAAATTATCCGAATTAAAGGAAGGGGTTCAGAACACAGTTGCAACAGTCAAGGTTGCCAGACCTGACCTTCTGCTTCTGGAAGATGGTATTGAAATGGAAGCAGTAGTTGAAAATCCAAATCTGCTTCAGCATTTTAAGGAGGGGCAGAGAATAGCCCTTGAAGGGGCATGGTTCTCAAACGGAAAATTAATAATAAAGAATTCAACAAGGTTGCTGTTAAAAAAAAACTTAAAAATAATAAAGGGAAAACTTGAGAGAATGGAGCATGATGATGAGAAAACAAGACTCTATATTTCCGGAAAAGAGTACGAGATAGAAAACCAAAAAATGATTAGGTTTTTAAATATAAAAAACTTAAATGAGGATATTAATCCCTCAACTATACTGGAATTAAAAAAGAAATCAGTGGAAGGAGAGAATGTTGAAATCCATATGAAAGGAGGGAAAATAGCAGGTGTATTATTAGGGTGAAATTTTATGGAAAAAATCCATTTAAAGGTTGCAGAATCACTTCAGAATGATGTTGGGAGGGGGATTGCAAGAATAGATTCAAAACTAAAGGATAAACTAGAAGTTTCTACAGGGGATATTGTAAAATTAAGCGGAAAGAAATCAGCGCTGGCAATAGTATGGCAGGCATATCCGCAGGATGAAGGTTTGGGCATAGTGCGAGTTGACGGCATTATAAGGCAGAATGTAGGATTAGGATTAGGAGATAAGGTTCTTTTGGAAAAAGCAGAATTAAAGGAAGCAAAGAAGATTGTGCTTGCACCTAAGGAAAAAATAAGGTACAGTCCTGGTTTTGACCAATATGTAAAGAAAAAACTGATAGGAAAACCTGTTTTGAAAGGAAACCTTCTTCCTGTTGGGGTTTTCGGCACTGCAATTCCCTTGATCGTTTCGCAGGTTTCGCCTGCAGGCAACGTGATAATTAATGAAGAAACCGAAGTAACCATAAGGTCAGAGCCTGTGAAGGAACTGGAGAATGTCCCTAATGTTACTTATGATGACATTGGAGGTTTAAGGGATTCTATAC
The DNA here is from genome assembly GCA_023129075.1 of Microcaldota archaeon. Lineage (GTDB taxonomy): Archaea > Micrarchaeota > Micrarchaeia > Anstonellales > Bilamarchaeaceae > JAGMCT01. The sequence goes on along the minus strand of JAGMCT010000007.1, from coordinate 4,432 downwards.
AAAAAATAAGAGAAATGGTTGAGTTGCCTATGAGGCATCCGGAGATTTTTGAAAGACTGGGTATTGAGCCACCAAAAGGAGTGATGCTTTACGGCCCCCCAGGAACAGGCAAAACCTTATTGGCAAAAGCCGTTGCCAATGAGAGCGATGCAAATTTTTTCTATATAGGAGGGCCTGAGATAGTAAGCAAATACGTCGGCGAAAGTGAAGAGAGATTAAGGAAGATTTTTACGGATGCTGAAGAGAATGCACCCTCAATAATATTCATAGATGAGATTGATGCGATTGCTCCGAAAAGGGAGGAGGTTACCGGCGAGGTTGAGCGCAGGATGGTGAGCCAGCTGTTGACTACAATGGACGGGCTTAAATCAAGAGGGCATGTAATCGTTGTTGGAGCAACAAACAGGCCTGATTCTGTTGACCCTGCATTGCGAAGGCCGGGAAGGTTTGACAGGGAGATAGAAATCGGTGTTCCTGATTTTGAAGGAAGAAAAGAAATTTTGCAGATACATGTTAGAAATATGCCTCTTGAGAAGGATGTTAATCTTGATAAGATAGCCAGGGTGAGTTATGGTTACACTGGAGCTGACATATCCCTGCTTACAAAGGAGGCTGCAATAAAGGCTCTTAGAAGGATTCTTCCTGAAATAAACGTAGAAGATGAGTTTATACCTCCAGAAATATTGGAAAAGCTAAAGGTTACAAAATCAGATTTTATGGATGCTCTGAGGGAAATACAGCCCTCTGCTTTAAGAGAGGTTTTTGTTGAGAGGCCTGATGTAAAATGGGAGGATATAGGAGGAATGGACAAGGTTAAGGAGGAGCTGAAAGAAGCAGTTGAGCTTCCTTTGAAAAAGCCTGAGGTATTTGAAAAAATGGGGATAAGACCGATAAAGGGAATACTGCTTTACGGCCCCCCAGGAACAGGTAAAACCTTATTGGCGAAGGCTGCTGCAACAGAAACCGATTCAAATTTCATTGCCATTAACGGCCCTGAGGTAGTCAGCAAGTGGGTTGGAGAAAGTGAAAAGGTACTCAGAGAAATGTTCAGAAAGGCAAGGCAGTCTGCTCCATGTATACTATTTTTTGATGAGATTGATTCTATTGCACCGCGCAGAGGAACAGGGGGTGATTCAATGACAACCGAAAGGATAGTTGATACTCTTTTGGCTGAGATGGATGGACTCAAAGGTCTGAAAAATGTTGTTGTTATGGGGGCAACAAACAGACCAGATATTTTGGATAAGGCTCTTCTTAGGGCGGGAAGATTTGATAAGCTTGTTGAGATTCCAGTACCTGATGAGAAAGCAAGGCTTGAGATACTTAGGATACATACAAAGAAAATGCCCCTTAAAGGAGTGGATTTGAAGGAGCTTGCAAAGATTACTATCAATTATACAGGAGCGGATCTGGAGAATATATGCAGGGAAGCAGGAATGATAGCAATAAGGAAGGATAAGAAAGAGGTCATAATGAACGATTTTCTTGATGCTCTCAAATCAATATCTCCTTCATTAAGAAGAGTAGATGTTGAAAAGGTGAACGAGTTCAAAAAAGTGGATGATATGTACAGGTAATAGTATGCTTTTCTGGTTGCTTTTGAAACTAACAGCGGTTTTATTTTCCCTTTCTCTTATTTATTTTGCTGTTTCTCCAGGAATGGGGTTGATGGGACTTCTTAAATTTATCGCACTTTCCATAGGTCTTTCAATGCTTGCAACAATCCTTTATCCTCATATAAAAGGAATAAGAAAAGGAGATAAGGTTGTACTTACTTCTCCGAATGTTCCGTTTATTTTCGGAAGGGATGGAAGGGCAAAGACTAATGCAAGGTTAAACCAGGAGATAAGGGTTGAGTTTTTTGATGGAAGGGAGGCGTTGGGAAATGTTGAGAGCTACGAAGGGTGGTTTTCTCCTCCAAAGGTAAAGTTACTTTATGAGGAAAGGTTGGTTGAATGATAAGCATTAGTGAAAGAGAAGCAACAGAAATATTGATATCCGTACTTTCAATATCCTTAGCATTATCCATAGCAACCCAGGGTCTTGGGGTTCTTTTGGATATTTCAACGCTTATTCCTTCTGTTTCGTTCTTTCTTATAACTGTTGGAATAGGTTTTATAGCGCATGAAATGGCCCACAAGTTCGTGGCCATACACTTTGGAGCTGCTGCAGAATTTAGGATGTGGACCCAGGGATTAATATTCATGTTTTTTGTTTCCCTTCTGGGATTTGTTTTTGCTGCTCCAGGAGCTGTTTATATATACGCCAACCACATCTCAAAAAGAGAAAATGGAATAATCTCATTGGCAGGCCCGATAGTAAATGTCATAATTGCATTGGCTTTCCTAAGTTTATTTTTTACAGGTTTGTTTACTTCACCTCTCTCAATTAGTGTTTTTATCTGGGGAGCTAGAATAAACCTTTTTCTTGCATTATTCAACGTAATTCCCATCTATCCTCTTGACGGGAGCAAGGTAATAGCATGGAATTTCTGGATATGGCTGGCATTTGGATTAATAACAGGGGCCCTTTTCCTTTTCATGGGTGGATTTTGATGAGGGGTGCTGAGGCTGTTCTTAGGTACGAGAATTTTCTTGGAAGAAAAATAGTAGTAAAGGAAAGAATAAGCAAAGGTTACCGTATAAAGGAATTGGACGAAAAAATCAGGACGGAGAGAACAAGAAGGGAAGCAAGACTGCTTCATAAAGCAAAGCAGGCAGGTGTTTCTGCTCCTGTTGTTTACAAGGTTGATAAATATTCCCTATATATCACAAGAATTTACGGTAGGAGACTTAAAGATGATAAGAAAGAATTAAAGAAAGCAGGGGAGATTCTTGCTCTATTGCATCTCAATGATATAATACACGGAGATTTTACTCCAAATAATGCTCTTGTGTCAAAGGGAAAAATATATATTATTGATTTTGGACTTGGGTTTTTTTCAAAGAGAATAGAGGACAAAGCTGATGATATTATTGTAATGCTCAAAGGAATAGAAAACAAAAACGCTTTCCTGAAAGGTTATTCAAAATACAAAGAATACTCCAAAGTTATAAGGAAGATGAAAGAGATTCTTTCAAGAGCAAGGTACGTTTGATTTATTTTACCATATCCTGATTATTGTAACCCCTTTCCCTCATTTTCATGTAAATCCTAATCAGAACATTCCAGACCTCTTCATGTTTCTTGTTTTCTCCGTATCTATGATAATAATCCTCCGCAAGCTTTTTTACATATTCAGACTCAAATCCGCATTCTTCTGCCGTCTTATCCAAAACTTCATGGAATTCGGCATTTGTTTGTTTATTTCTCAGAGCACTTTTTTCCTTGTCACCAGGTTTCTCCTTTGGATTTTGATACATTTTATCTACTTCTCCCATCATTTCTCTATATTCTTTGTTAAAACGCAGGTGAAAATTGTTAAAGAAGTTTACATTCAGAGTTTTGAAATCATTTTTTTCCAGTGCCTTCCTGATTATTTTTCTACCCGTTTCTTTCATATACCATCCGCCTTCCAAGTCTTTTTCAATCTGTTTTCTTATCTGTTCTTTTGTAATCTTTCTTTCTACTGTCTGCTCATCTGGTTTGCCGAAAACTCTCTTTTTTTCACCAGATTCCGGAATTTTCTCTTTCTCTATTTTTTTATTCATACTTTTAGTTATGTCAGGAAATATTTATATGTGTTTCTTCATCCTTTTAGGATTGTTTTAAAAATAAAATAGATAATATTTAGGTGAGAATCATGGATTTTACTGTTGAAACCGGAAAAAGAATAGAAGTAGTTGATATTACTGAAGAGGTAAGGGAAAAGATAAAAGGAAAGAAAGGAAAGGCCTGCTTGATATTTGCCCCACATGCAACAGCAGCAATAACAATAGGAGAATACGAGCTGAACATAAAAGAGGATTATGAAAAAGCATACGAGGAAATAGTGCCTAAATTAAATTACAGGCATAATGCAATAGATAACAATGCCGAAGCTCACATTCTTTCTGCATTGATAAAACCATCTCTGGTGGTTCCCATGGAAGATGGAAACCTTGTGCTCGGAACCTGGCAGAGCATTCTTTTGATTGATTTGGACGGCCCAAGAAAAAGAAGGATTGTTGTTGAGGTATTGGGATAACTTTTTAAAGAATATTATAAATATCTGTTAAGGTGAAACTATCATAGAAAAACTTTTGTTTTCAAACATCCCTCTTATTGGAGAATTCTATAGACTGATTGTTGCTTTTATAGGGCTTGCCGTGGTTTCTTATTACGATATATTCAACAGGAGAAATGTTCCGGATATGCTGGTTTATGGTTTCTTAGGAATAGCAATACTAATGAATATAATATTCTTTGACTGGAACCTGGTAATATATTCTTTTGGAGTTTCCTTTTTTATTTTTGTTGTGGGCTACGCTTTCTATAGATTAGGGCAGGTTGA
>JAGMCT010000006.1 GCA_023129075.1 Microcaldota archaeon | reverse complement strand
GTGAATGTTTCTCCAGAACAGTTCTCATCATCACAGCTTTTTACTTTTAGATTTAGTCTTAATGCTCCTCTTTTGTAGATGTTTAGGATTTCGTCTGCTGAGAGGCTTCTGTTCCAGATGGCCACCTCATCAATACTGCCGTCAAAAAGTATGCTTGATACAGAGAAGCCTCCTACACACATTTCCGCAGTATTGCCGTTGACAGATTGCATGCCTTGATTATCTGAGTTTCTCTCAACCCCGTCAATATACAGCAATCTGTTTAACCCGTCAACAACTGCTACCAAGTGATGCCACTCCCCATCATTGTAACCTCCATCATGATTCAGCCAAACGTGGGTAGTGTCGGCATGATTTCTTGTTAAAAACCCTAAATTTCCCGGACCTGCGTTTCCAGCATCCAAGGATATCAGTGTGCTGTGGACTGCGCTTCTTTTTATCGCAGCAATGTACCCGTTGTCGCCTGCATGCGTATGCTTCACCCAGGCAGAAAATGTGATTGTTTGAATATTGTCTCCAGTGATATCGTTTGAGGAAGGGCCGATTACTATGTCATCTATACCATCAAAATCCAAAGAGGTGTTAAACACCCCTGCTGCCCCGTATTCATCTCCTTCAAAACCTGTAGGCGTTCCATTGTTTCCTTCCCTGCTGTAATCAACAATGGTTCCGCTCGCTTCATCCATATGCATCAGAAGCACATTTCCAGTCATGTCCACTCCTTCATCTCCGCTTTCAATCCCACAATTATTCGGGAGTTCCTGTTGATAATAACCTCCCTGCGTCCAAGAAATAGTGATCCAGCTTGCATTATTATCTGCATCAAAAATTTGACTGGTGTAATCTCCATTGGAAAAGGTTGCGTTCAATTGAACAAAACCAATTGCATTGTAAAAAACATTTGAGTAATTTCCATTGTCAAAATCTGCCTGAGAAGAATCTATGAATGTTGAAGAAAAGGTTAGGGAAACGAGTAACATCAATATGGAAAATACCTTAATACTGCTCGTTTTACTAATCATCCACAACACAACCACATTTATTTGTTATAACAACAATATTTGTTATAACAACAATATTTGTTAAGTATAATTACATTTACAATAACTGTTATAAATCTATCTTTATTCTAAATGAAATTGTTATAGTAACTTAAAAAATAGAATATATTGGGAAAATTATAAGATACAAAAGCACAAAATTATATGATAATTACACTAGGAATAATTGGCCGTTATCTTATCAAAAAATATTATGTATATATCATTGTAATGAAAGAACCACTGCGCTTTATCCTCTTTCTGCTTAATATTTTAAATGTTTCCAATCTTTCATTCTTTATGAACCGATTGGCCGTTCTTACCTTATTTATTCCGTTCTTTTTATTCTGCGGTCTTTGCGGTACAACCGACGGGGAAGATAGTTCATCCTATGTTCAGCATCCGCTTGTTGGAGAGGACGCCCCTGATTATTCAGGAGATTCTGAAGGGTTAAACCAGGCAATTGCAAAATGCGAGGAATTCAAGGCAATCCAGGAAGGAGATGGTTTTACATTATATATAGAAAGCAGAGGAAAAAGCGGTAATGACTGCGAGATTTTTATACAGCTCCAATCAATAGATAAATCAGAGATTCCAAAAGAGCTTGCTGTTGCAATAGGTTTTCTTGGAATAGAGGGTTCTTCCATGGTTTGCATGCTTTCAGATGAACAGATTGCTCTTCTGAATGACCAGGGAGAGGAATCCATTGAATTCATCATGCAGGACTGCCACGGCCCCCTGAAGGATCATATGGAGTTTCTTCTCTCCTTCCAACAGCCCTAAGGTTTATAAATTTTCTTTTTAATCTTTATTCTTATGAAGAATTACTCAATATTATTCCTGGTTTTGGGGTTGCTGCTTTTTGGATGCATCTCGGATGATAGTTACATTAATGGATATGATGCGGGTTATGACGAGTATGGTGATTATGAGGAGGCTCTTGCTCCAAGTGCAATGGGCAGTTTAATGAAAGAATCTACATACTCAGAAGATCGTTCTGACCAGTATCTCATAAAAGAAGGCTCCATTTCACTGAAGGTGGGAGAAGGGCAATTGGAAGATTCTCTCAGCTCTCTATTTAGCATCCTTGAAGAAAGGAATGCAGAGATTTCAGAGATAGGTTTTAATGATTATTATGATGAAAAGGTTTACCGCTTGGTTATAAGGATATCTCCTGAAGATTTTGAGTCTTTATTTGAGGATATCAAAAACATAGGCGAGATAAAGAGCGCCTCAACTTCTGTAGAAGATGTAACACAGGAATATAAAGACCTCGAGACAAGGATTGCAAACAAGGAAATAGAGCTCGGAAGGCTCCAGGAAATGTATGAGATGGCAGATAATGTTGAAGAGCTTTTAATGGTTGAAAGGGAATTGAGCAGGGTTGAGGTTGAATTGGAACTGTTCAAGCAGACCAAGGAGTATTATGACAACAAGATTTCCATGTCAACCATCTGGATTTCTCTTACAGAAGAAAAAAGCCCTGTAGATGTCCAGCTTATTCCTTCACTTGAAGCATTAGGGGCGATATTCTTTGGTGCTCTTGGAATAGGGATTACAATAATTGTTGCACTGGTGGGATTCGGCATTCCAATCGCAATAATCGCGCTTCTGATAAAGTTTATTTTCTTCCACCATAAGAAAAGGTAGTTTTTTAAAGCGTTGTCTTCAAATGAAGAACCTTATGGGTGAGATGTATGGGTAAGTTTCCAGAAGCGGATGCCGAGATAGCAAGAATCTGGATCTGCAGTAGATGCAAGGTAAGAAACAAGGCAGGAGTAAAGAAATGCAGAAAATGCGGTTCGAAATATCTTAGACCCAAGAGAAAGGAAATAAGAGCAAAGAAGTAATTACTTAAACATTCTTTTTAATTTTCCCCCAATTTCCAGCAGTTCTTTTAGGGAAAATTTTTTTAATTTTCTTTTTACTGCTTTGAGAAATCCAAGGTCCATCTCAAACATTTCCAGCAGTATTTTCTTAACAATCTTTTTTTCTTCCTTCTCTTCTTTTTCTTCCTTCTCTTCCTTCTTTTTCCTTGTTTTTTTCTTCTCTCTAATAATCAGAGCCTGACTCCTTGCCTTTGAAAGCGCCGGAAGCCTTTCTATTACTGCCTCCATTTTCTTCCCTTTTTTCAATTCTTCAATCGCCCTTTCAACTACAATGATCTCCGTTGTAAGCTGTTTCTCAATCTCCTTCTTTCTTATATCTGCAATACTCACCATTTTTACATTCGCGATTATCTCTGCTCTTCTTGCTTTCACTTCTCGTTCTATCTGCCTTTCAATCGTTTTTAAGGGTTCATGCTTAACTATGGCAGAACCCCCGAATTTATCAGGCCCCTTTATTTCTATTCTTTTTCTTATTTCTTTCAGCAATTCATAATTTACTTTTGTAGTTAATATTGGTTCTGCGATATAAGAATACACTCCGTAGGTTGATTTTTCTCCAAGGGATTTTTCAACTGCTTTTTCAGGAGCAGTATTAAATCTTATCTCCTTTTTCTTATGTATTATTTCTGTTTTTTTTGTTACAGGATTATAATACATTATAGAAAAAGAACTTGTTTTCACGACTTCGGTGGTACTGCCTTCTGCAGTAATTGTCTTATTCTGTTTCGAGTGCACTATTCCCTGTTCTTTCTCATCCGCTTTCTCTGCAAGCTGCTGTGAAATCCCCCCCTGGTACTGCCTTTCCAATTCAGCCCCCAATATATGCCTTTGTTTTTCCATTAGTTCACGGACCATTATAAGGTTCTGGGTTGTATGATGCATAAGAAGCTGTTGTTCCATAAGGGGCGCCTGTTGTGCAAAATCAAAAAACATCCGCATATGAGCCAGTTTCATACCCATACCTCTCATATCTTTTTTTAAATTCTTTGCTATATAAATTAAATAGGTGTGTTTATGGCTGTTGAAACATTCAAACAAGAGCCCAAGGAAAAGGTTAAACAGGTTCAATTTACCATGAGAACCGGAGAATGGCTAAGGAAAGAACTCAGTCCAAAAAGATTTGAGCAATTCAGGGAGTATCTTTCTTGCAGGGAATCAGGAAAACTAACTGATGTAAAGGATATGCAATTTGAGTTCCTTGCTTCTTATATGCTTAAGGATGAAGGCCACGGCACTAATTCCAAAGGCCACAATTATCTTGATAAGGGGGATATAGAGGCTTACCGTGCCAGCGGTTTTGCCAATTTCACTCCAGGAGCAAAAGAAAAACTTGTCAAAATGTGGGGAGAAGAAAAATTTGGAAGGTTCGTGAACTATCTGGCCGCTTCAGTTGGTGAAAGAAAGGAAAATTACGAGTTTGCAAAGATGGAGGAAAACCTTTCAGAAAAAAAAGACGGTTCTTTTTCTCTTGGCAAGGACAGTTTGTGGCAGTTTGCCGAATCAATGAGAAAATACCGGCTTGCAAGTAAAAAAGCTCCTGAACTAAAGAGAAAGAAGGAACCAAAAATAAGTCCAGAACTTGCAAAATTTTATAAAGAATGGAATAAGCTTCCGAAGTTGGATGATGGGGGGAGACCGATTGTGAAAAAACCCAGGGAGAAAAGGACTGCTTCTATTTATAAATTAAATGTTGAATTCAAAGATAAGGATAGATATACTTATTATATTAGAGTTCCTCCAGAAGTTGTTGATAAAGGGAAAACCGAAATAAAAAAATATATCCAGGAAGCAAGCAGGGGCAAGCACGAACTTTATCATGATATGGGCAAGGGGCTTGTTGCTCTTGGGGCATCTCTCTCAACAAAAAGAGGAATAAAGAAGATGACTTATATCAAGGCATGAACATTTCTTTTTAATTCTTTCATTCTAAGTATTTCTATGCACTTGATTTCCTTTTATTCGCATGAGAAACCCAATCTTGTTTATTGGAGTGAGGATGAACACAAAGAGATGAGTTTAGGCGGGGAGGTCTGCTTTTCATTCTCGGATAAAAAAAGATGTACAGGATACAAAACAGCAGAAAAAAGGCATCCCTGTTTTCTTTCCTCTGAAGGTATTCATCAATGCGGTTTTTGCAGAAGCAGAGATATTTCAAAGGTTTATACAAGAAGGGATTTTAGAGGTTATGAAGAGATGGCCGAGGAGCTTGCATCAACACCCTATTCAGTATATCTTGCTTCGTTCGGGGATATAGTAAAATGCGGGGTAACCCAATCCAAAAGAATACAAAAAAGATTAAGGGAGCAGGGTGCAGATTATTGGACTGAAATAATGAGACTGGAAGGAATGGATGATGCATATGAAATGGAATCGCTTCTTCAGCGGACTTTCGGTTTCAGGAATGCGGTCTGGGCAAAAACAAAGTTAAAGATGTTGGGAATAGATGGAAAAAACAATATCTATGATGCAATACAAAAGGTAAAAGAAGAAAAGATTTTTTCTTCTTATATCCATTCTACAGATATTAATAAAATAAAATACAAAATCCCTAAGAATCCAATTCTTACTTCTGCAGTTAATGGAAAAATACTGGATGGAAAAGCCTCATTGTTATTCTTTTCAAATGATTCTGAAACCTATGTTGTTGATATGAAAAAGCATTATGGAAAGGAATTCTCTTTTATCTGATGGGCTCGTAGTTTCCATTTGCTTCATTTTTCAAATGAAATAAAACGAAATTATTGGCATGAAATAATGCATATTTTCTATATCCCCATTCCCGTATTCTTCTCATAGAAACATATACTACAGCATCTTTATTGTACTTGATTTTTCCAAATTTGGAAATCCTTTTTATCAAGTCCGTATCCTCTGCAGTTACGAGTTCCGGGTTAAATCCCCCTACTTTCATATATACTTCTTTTGTAAATGCAAGGTTATTTGCCCCTGCTAGATACATTCCTGTTTTTGATAGAATATAACTACTTGGGGTTAGTATTGCTTCAGAAAAGAGATTTTCTGCAATGTTTCCATCAAGCGGGCAAAACTTTCCAATACATGCAGAGTATTCCCCCAGCGGTTTTACGAGCTTCTCCAGCCAGTTCTCATTCACCCAAACATCTGCATCTGTACTCACAAGAAGTTTCCCCCCTGCGCTCTTCATTCCTTTTACTCTCCCTGCAGAAATAGTTTTTTTCTTTTCAAATACAATCTTATCAGCATATTTTTCAGCAATTTCAACTGTTTTATCTTTACTGTATCCATCAGCGATTATGATTTCAAAATCCATGCTTGTTTTCTGTTTTTTTATACTCTTTAATGTGTTTTCTATATATCCTTCTTCATCCAGTGTTGGAATAACTATACTGATATCAACCATTTTTTCCCTCTAGAAGGAACCCCTCCCCCTTCTCCACGCTTTCGGCTACTGCCTCAAAGAAACCATAAGCATCAAATTCAAGCCTATCCTTTAGTTTCTCTCTTAATTTCTGTTCTGCAATCTCCTTTGTCGTACGGTCCTTTCTTTGTTTTCTTATCTCCTTTATTTTCTCGGCAATCATAGTTTCATTTAACATGTTCTCAAGGAATACATCTTTATTATGTTCTATAATGATATCCTGGGGTTTTAATCCCTGCTTCAGCGTTCCTTTCAAGTCAATCCGTATTATTGGTCTATTGTGCATTGAATCTATTTCCTCTATCTGTTTCTGTGTTCTTTCCTTTACCTCATGTATTCCTGCATCCTCAAATTCCAGGGTTTCCATGATGAATTTTCTTGAATCTATTTCCTTGAATTCAATCTCTTTTGTTTTTGTATCATATATACAAAATCCCTTTGGTTTTGTTTCCTCTTTTTTTAGCTGTGTTATTACAGTGCTCCCTGGTTGGAGTATCTTTCCCCGTATACTATGTTCGTGCATGTGGCCGTTTACTATCAATTCAAAAGGAAGCCCGTCCAGTTTTTCAGGGAGTAGTGTGCCCCCCATTCCCAGCGTCTGATGAAGCACAAGTATGCTGTGGATTCCTTTCGGAAGGACAAGTTCTCCCATTAATTTTTCAAGCCCTTTTTCCGCAAGGTCTTCTGGAAGGCTGTTCATTCCAACCACGAATATTTCCTCCCCATTTTTTTCTATCATACTTCCTTTTCTCCTCATCTTTTTGAACATCCTTGCACTCTCAAATACCTTAAGTACATCGGTAGAATGCATTCTTCTTTCATGGTTTCCGCTTATTCCATAGATAGGAACCTTAATCTCTCTCAAAATTCTTACAGCCCTCTCCATTGTGTCCAGAGAGGGTATCTTGCTGTCAAACATATCTCCTGCAAAGATTATCACATCAGCCCTTTCCTGGGCCACCATAAATGCTTTTTCAGCCTGCTTAAAACTATCCTCGTAAAACCTCATATATCCAAGGTGTGTATCTGAGATGATGGCAATTTTCATATTCTCAGGGATATTTCGAGCGAAAGATTATTAAATTTCTTTATTCATACCAGAAGCATGGTTGAAGAGATAATATTTTATACCCTGCTTATCTCCTCAGTTTTACTTATAACCTATTTTTTGGCCAAGTAAATTTCCAGCAGTCCCTGCTGTTTTTTAAACCTTTTGTACTATTTTCCTTAAAACACATTGAATTTTACAGAGGTAATAAAATGGACCAATATCATAGAGGAAAGAACAAGAAGGTTTCTTCAGGAACAGGAGGTTCCAAAAGAAAAAGCAGAGATAAAAAGCTGGCCCACGTAGGTGGTACATTTGCTTCAGTAAGAGTAGGAGAGAGCAAGGAAAAGAAAGTAAAAAGAATGAGGGGCGGAAGCAGAAGAGTAGTTCCCAGAAAAATAGATCTTATCAATGTTCTTTCAGAAGGAAAGATGCAGAGGGTGAAGATTCTTGGTGTTGTGGAATCCCACGACCCGAACTACGCCCGTATGAATATCATTACCAAAGGCGCCATCCTTAACACTGACCTTGGAAAGGTTAAAGTTACAAACAGAGTAGGACAGGACGGCGTAGTCAACGGAATAAAACTCTAATTTTTTAAACTATTCCTTTTTTATTATTATTCTTATGTTCGGTATTATAGGCGGAAGCGGTATCTGCTGTGTGAATGGTGCAAAAGAAAAAACAGTAAAAACACCTTATGGTGAGGCAGTTCTTTATTTGACAGATAAAATGGTTTTTATTCCCAGACATGGAAAAAAACATTCTGTTCCTCCGCACATGATAAATTATAAGGCAAATCTATGGGCGCTTAAGCAGGCAGGAGTAACGAATCTTCTAACCTTTCATGCATCCGGCATTATTTCGGATTATGAGCCGGGGGATTTTATTCTTTTAAAGGATTTTATTTCTCTTAACATAACTCCAACCTTTTTTGATTCTTTCAAAGACGGCATGCATTATCAGGATTTGAGCAATCCTTTTGATAAAAAGGCAGGAGAAAAATTCGTAAGATTTTTTGGGGTTAAGAAAGGGGGAATAATCGCAACCATGCCCGGTCCGCGCTTTGAATCTAAAACAGAGGTAAAGGTTTTGAAGTCCTTTGGTGCGAATTTAGTCAACATGACTGCTTCTTATGAAATAATTCTTGCCAATGAACTCGGAATTCATATTACTTCACTAGCAGTTGGAACTAATTATGCTGCAGGTATTTCAAAACACTCTTTAACCCACGAAGAGGTTTTAGGAGTAATGGAAAAGAACCGTGAAAAGATTAGCAAACTGATTGAGTTTTTTTCGGAATAATGGTTACATTTGAAAATGGAAGGATTAAAAATAATGCTGTAGAAATATCATTAGGGAGAAAATGAAAAGAAAATTTGATGTTATAGTGGAAAAAGATGAAGACAACTACTATTTCGGCGTTGTTCCTGAGTTGCCTGGTTGTTATTCACAAGGAAAAACAGTAGAAGAATTAATGAAAAATATGAAAGAAGCAATTTCTCTTTATTTGGAAGTTTTGAGGGAAAAGAAAGAAAAAATTGAGGGCGCATCTAAATTCATTTCTGTTAAAAGAGTAAGTGTTCAGTGATAGGATGCTTAAACCGATTTCTCACAGAAAATTGATTAGAGTATTGAATTATTTGGGCTTTACTGCCGTAAGGCAGAAGGGTTCACATTTGATTTTTACCAAGAATTCAAAAATGGTTGTTGTTCCAATTCATACAAAGGAGATAGGGAGGGGATTATTGAGAACAATGATTGACGATATGGAAATAAGTAAAAAAGAGTTTTACAAAATACTTGAAAAAATCTAAGAAAAGGATTAGTTCACCATTCTGTTTAATTTCCCTTTACTCCCTCCTTTTTCTGGTTTTCTTATTCTCTTTTCTATTCTAAGTTCTGTTTGTTCATTCCATATTTTCTGAAGATTTCTGAATAATTTCAATGATTCTTCTTTTGTTATTGAGCCTTTCTTTTGGAATTCTCTTAATACTTCAATTACTTCTTTCTTTTTATCTTGAGGAATCTTCTCTGGATTGGAAAATAAATTGATCATAATTCTCTGTTTTTCTGTAAATAGCTCTGGTTTTTCTTTTACCATTTTGTCTATTGTCCTTCTTGTATAACCATACCCACTGACAAAAGCATAAACAACATCCACCCTTTTCCCTATTAATAATAGTTCTGCTATCTTTTTATGTGCATTCGTAGTAGCTTTCATGAAGGCTGTCCAACCCCCTACCTCTCTTGCCTCTATATCCGCACCATGTTCTAGTAAAAGCTCTGCCATTTTTGTACGACCATTCATGGCAGCATACACTAATGCTGTTTCACCACACCTATTCTTTGCATTTACGTCTGCTCCTTTTTCTATTAAGAATTCAATTACATCTATATGTCCGTTCGAAGCAGCTAGTAGTAGTGCTGTCCAACCATATTTATCTTTTGCCTCTATGTCTGCTCCTTCTTGAATTAGCCGTTCAATTTTTTTTGTATATCCCCTCCTGGCAGCTACAATCAGTTTTCCATTCAAATCCATTACATCACTCTATTGGCTCTTTTCAGATTATTTCCGTCTGGTGTCTTCGGTGGTTTTCTCAGTTCCATTCTCTGCAGTTCTCCAGTTTTCTTATTCTTTTCTTTCATCCATTCTTTGTATATGTCCATTGCTAATTCCCTTGCTTCAGGAGAGCCTTTTATCTCTCTTAAGAACTCCAGAAGTTCTTGTTTATTTTCACAGTCTCTAACAATTTCCTCTTCCATTCCATCCTCAATCCATTTTTTATATATCTTTATTTCTAATTCTTTAGCTTTAGGACAATCTTTTATTTCTCTTAAGAATTCCAGGCATTCCTCCTTGTTTTCACACCAGAATCTTGCAAAAGTCACCAAGGTGGCGAAAGCATTTTTCCCAACATTTGAAGAACCAGTCACAGTGCAGGAAGCATCCTGCTCCATAATCTCTTCTTCTCCAATTACTTCTATAAGTGTCGGAATTGCAGGAAGGATATCTTTTTTCTCCGCTTTCAGCCAAGCAAACTTTCTTATAGCCCCGGTGGAACGTTCTCTAACAAGGTAGTATTCATCTTCAATTTTTCTTATAAGTGCAGGCATAGCAGAAGCGATATCCGCTTCCATTCCTGCGGCGGCTTCCAAAGCCCCGGAAGCCTCAGCCCTCACTTTCCTGTTTTCATCATCAAGTGCATTTATAAGTGCCTGCATAACCGGAGAGATATCGGCTCCTTTATTGGCTGCCACCCATATGGCTCTACCAGCATCCATTCTAACCTTAACATTTTCATCAGAAAGTTTTTCTGCAAGTTCAAGTATCTCTTTCTCGTCCATTAGTTCACCATTCTTCTTAATTTGTTTTTATCTGGTTTCTCAGGTTTTCTCATTTCCATTTTCTGTATCTCCCCGGTTTTCCTGTTTTCCTTCCCCATCCATTTCTCATAGAGTTCCTTTGCTACTTCTTTAGCTTCAGGAAAACCTTTTATATTTCTCAACACTTGCAATAACCCATTCTTGTTCTTGCAGCTTCTAGCAATAATTCCCAAAACATGGAGAGCATTACCAAATTCTACTTTATCATTCTCATCTCCTAGTACTTTCATGAGTAAATCTAATGCCCGTTTCCTTATTTTCTCATTTCCTACAGCTTTCTCCAAAGCGATAGTAACTGTCCACTTTACTTCCAAATTTGTGTCTCCGAAGACTACTTTTACAAATGCAGGAATTACCATAGAAATATCTGTTCCGTTTTCAGCTGCTCTTCTAAGAGCCCAAGTAACATGAGATCTTACATGTTTTTTCTTATCACCAATTGCTTCGCCCAGTGCAGGAATTGCTATGGAAATATCCTCTCCTTTTTTGGCGGCTTTTTCCAAATCCCTGGCTGCATCCAATCTTACATTTGGATTTTCATCAGAAAGTTTCTTCGCAAGTTCCAGTATCTTTTTTTCATCCATTCCAATCCCTTCTTTACACTTCCACATATTTATTGACACGTACATATTTAAACCTATTCGTACAATAATATATAATAGAATATATTTAGAGAGAAGAAAGAACGAAAAGAAGCTACAAGCTCTCAGACGGAAGGAAGATAGCTTTAAAAACCCTACTTCCCTTAAATGTGTTTTACCATTTTTTATGGGAACTTGCTATTTGTAAGTTCGACTTACGCTTCAAGAGCTGAAAATTGGATAGGTGAAGAAGTTGCGAACCCGCAACATCAATTCCAAAAGTACTCCAACTCCAGTTGATCCTGCTGGAGGATACTGCTATCGGAGTTCGATTAAGCCATGCAAGTCTACTCTTGGACTTCCAGGGGTGGCGAAAGGCTGAGTAACACGTGGTCAACCTACCCTGTGGATGGGAACATTCTCGGGAAACTGAGAGCAATTCCCAATAGATCATCTCTGCTGGAATGCTTGATGGTCCAAAAGGCGTATGAATTGTAATGCGTCCGCCATAGGATGGGACTGCGGGGGATTACGGTTGTTGGTAGGGTAATGGCCTACCA
>JAGMCT010000005.1 GCA_023129075.1 Microcaldota archaeon | reverse complement strand
CTTGAGAGAGGTAGCCCCGAGAAGGGCACTGAGATACTGGCCCTAGCCCTACGGGGTGCAGCAGGCGCGAAACCTCTACAATGCACGAAAGTGTGATAGGGGAACTCCGAGTGGTGCTAGCTTAGCTAGTATCTTTTGCCAAGTGTAAACAGCTTGGAGAATAAGGGTGTGGGCAAGACTGGTGGCAGCCGCCGCGGTAACACCAGCGCCTCGAGTGGTATCCACGAATACTGGGCCTAAAGCGTCCGTAGCCGGTTTAGTAAGTCTTTTGTGAAATAGTAGGGCTTAACCCTACTGCGTGCAGGAGATACTGCTAGACTTGGGAATGGGGGAGGTCAGGGGTACACCTAGGGTAGGGGTAAAATCCGTTGAGCCTAGGTGGACCGCCAGTGGCGAAAGCGCCTGACCAAAACATATCCGACGGTGAGGGACGAAAGCTGGGGGAGCGAACGGGATTAGATACCCCGGTAGTCCCAGCCGTAAATCATGCCGACTGTGGTGTTGCAATAGATTCGTTCTATTGCAGTGCTGTAGCGTAGACACATAACAACGCCGATGAGACTGGCGATGGAATGTGGCGCAAGTGTTAAGTCGGCCGCCTGGGGAGTACGGTCGCAAGACTGAAACTTAAAGGAATTGGCGGGGGAGCACCACAAGGGGTGGATGCTACGGTTTAATTGGATACAACGCCGGGAACTTCACCTGGGGCGACGGCAGAATGAAGGTCAGACTAAAGATCTTACTTGACAAGCCGAGAGGTGTTGCATGGCCATCGTCAGCTCGTGGTGTGAATTGTCAGGTTAAGTCCTGTAACGAGCGAGACCCATGCCGTTAGTTGCTACTTTTCCCTTTAGGAAGAGGCACTCTAACGGGACTGCCCGCGTTAAGTGGGAGGAAGAAGTGGGCGACGGTAGGTCAGTATGGCCTGAATCCCCAGGGCTACACGCGGCATACATTGGGTGAAACAATGGGCTGCAACTCCGAGAGGAGACGCTAATCCCCTAAATTCATCCCAGGTTCGGATCGAGGGTTGCAACTCACCCTCGTGAAGCTGGAATCCCTAGTAATCGCAAGTCAACATCTTGCGGTGAATACGTCCCCGCTCCTTGCACACACCGCCCGTCAAGTCACCCAAATGAGGTGTAGGTGAGGCTTTGGTTATGCCAGATTCGAATCTATGCTTTGTGAGGGGGGCTAAGTCGTAACAAGGTATCCGTAGGGGAACCTGCGGATAGATCACCTCCAAATATTTAAATTGGAGACAAAAGGAGCAAGCGAATTTTAGCCTATCCATCAGTTAATCTTGAAGTGTAAATCCATAAAAAATGTTTTCTAGTCTTTTTATCGATTTATTCGGTAAAACACAATCTCCCTCCAGAGTTGTGTGCTGGGCTCTTCTGAGTTCGGCAAGACTTATTTTTCTGAATTCTTTTTTCTATATTAATCCATATCTTTTTAAATTGTTTGTATAAATGTATTATTATGGTTAATTTGAATGAAGAGCTTTTAATTGCCACGAAGACAGAAAAAATCCAGGGAAGCTAAATAAGGCTTCCTAGTTTTTCCAATCTTTCATAATTTCTTTTCAAAATTTTATTTCCCATCCCAATTATTCTTTCCCATTCTGCATTCTCACATTCTTTTATAGGAATAATCATCCCCGGCGTTCCCATAAGCTCCACCATATACCTTTTCTCTTTCACAGGAATAATCCCCCCATGCTTAACCCCTGCTTTTCTTCCAATCCTAAAGAATTCTTCTGCAGACGAAAGGTCCCTGCATATTACATGCAGTATAAGGGATTCAACCCTGAACCACAGAGGTTTTTTCCATTTATATTCCTTTAATGCTTCTTCAAACTCATTCAGTTCAATTTCCCTGTGCCATTTCTTATAAAATTCAGCATCTTTTTTGCTCTCTTCCATGGAAAGCAGAGAAATCCTGCCTGCACAGGAAGAGGTTGTAACCCATCCTTCTTTTTCATTTATTTTGTTCAGCAAAGGAATTACTATTGAATCTGCTTTCTTTTCTCTTATCGCTTCCTCAAGCCCTTCAAGCTTTTTTTTCTTGTATTTTTTCCATATATCCATTTAATATCCCGCCTAAGTTTGTTATGCTGAAAACTAAGAATGGAAGATTTTTAATTAGAATGGCCTTAAATATATTTATGGGTTCCAAAACTAGGAGAAGACCAAAAAGGAGTAGGAGAAAACCAAGGAAGAAGACTAATAAAAGATTAATTCAGGTTCCAAAGAAACAACATCTCCAAAAAGTACCTAAAAAGAGAATAAATATCCCTGCTTTTGTAAAAGCCCTTATTGATAAGGATTGTGAGGTAAGAGAATCTGCTGTTTGGGATTTAAGTTCGGCTGCTGAGAATGCAATTAATATCTCTTTTGCTGTTCCCATTTTTATGAATATGATTTCTGATAAGAATAAGGAAGTGAGGCATGGTGTTAGGCAGGCTCTAAAAAGCGCCGCCGTAAATGAAAAAACAAGAAAACTGGTTTTATTTTTGCTTTCTAAGAAACTTTTAGAAGAGGACCCGAAAGTGAGAGAAGAGGTTACCAAGATTTTGGGGAGTATTGCCCATGATGGAGTTGATATTTCTCCTGCTGTTTCTGAGCTTGGAAAATACTTTAATACACGTTGGATTAGGAGGAGTACTGTAATTCTTTCTCTTTTGGCTTTAGAAAATGCTGCCAGAGCGGGAACAGACATCTCTAAGGCCGTTCCTGATATTATAAGGGCAGGTGCAAGGACGGTTGGAGGCCAGTACTCTGATTTAGGGGATTATGAAATGACTGCGAAGGTCCTTAGCGTTTTTGAATCTGCCTTAAAAAATGAAAAAACAAAGAAAAAGGTAGTGAATGCAATCTCCGGGCAACTTTCAGATGAAGATTGGAAGGTAAGATTTTTCTCTACTACTGTTTTATTCATATATGTTTCAAAAGAAAGTGTCCCGCCGGTCATTTTACCTAAAAAAACAATCAGCAAACTAAAAGATTTATTCAAAAATGACAAAAACACAGATGTTAGAAAAAATGCAAAAGAAGTACTAAATACATTAGAAAAGTGAAAATAATTCTTTCAGTCAGTTTTTTATATTTTCCCCTTTCTTTATTCTTCTTATGAAAAAACTCTTGTTTATCCTGGCATTCTTGTTTCTCCTTAATGCAATGGAATTGCAGACCCAGTTAACTGAAGACGGAAAAATGCTCAGTTACACTCTTTTTGATGAGAATCTTACAAATGCAACCGTATATGTATTTCTTTCAGTTGACGGAGAGCAGATTTACAGCGATCGAATAGACTTCAACCAAGGCTACAAGGGAAACATACTTCTTACTGAGCAGGATGATTACCTTCTTGAGGTTGTAGTGATAGGAACCACAATCCAGCTTGAGGAAAGCATAAGCACAAAAGGATATATAGAATCCATTGAGGAAGAAAAACCTGAGGAAGATGAGGAATACAAACTTCCACAGGAATTCCTGATAGGCGGAGGCGTTATCCTATTGCTGATAATAGTGTTTCTTATATTCAATCCTCTGAAGAAAACCGAATAGGATTTTAAACCCTTTCCTGAATAAACTCTCCTATGCAAAGGATTGCAGTAATAGATAGAGACCTCTGTACAAAGGATAAATGCGGATATATGTGCATGAAGATATGCCCAGTGAATAGAATGGGCCAGGAATGCATAACAAAGGATGAGGAAGGATTCCCGATAATTTCCGAACAGCTCTGCGTAGGGTGCGGAATATGCCCGAAGAAATGCCCTGTAAATGCAATAACCATCATAAATCTTGCAAAAGAAGTTGGAAAACCTATTTACCAGTATGGAATAAACCAGTTTAGGATTTATTCGCTTCCCATTCCCCAAGAAGGAGTAAGCGGAATAATAGGAAAGAACGGAATAGGGAAGACCACTGCATTGAATATTCTTGCAGGAAAAATAATTCCCAATATGGACGGGAAAAAGAAATTAACCTATGAGGAAATGCTGGAAGAGATCCCTCTTTCTCTAAAGAGATATCTTCTTACTCTTAAAGAGGATACTAAATTGAGCTATAAACCCCAGATGGTGGAAAAAATAAGAAGAATTTTCAAAGGCACTGTTGAAGAGCTCCTAAAGAAGATGGACGAGAGAAGTTCATTCAAAGAGGCAGTAGAAAAATTCAACCTTTCAAATATTCTTAGCAGAAAAATAGATCAATTGAGCGGAGGAGAACTTCAAAAGGTTTCTATTGCAGTAGGGTTTTTGAAAGAAGCGGATATTTACTATTTTGATGAGCCTTCCAATTACCTGGATATAGAGGAAAGGTTAAGGACAGCCGTTGCGCTCAAGTCCTTTTCAGAGGGAAGAAAGCTTATGGTTGTGGAGCATGACCTTGCCCTGCTGGATTATATGAGCGATTACATATACATCTTTTTCGGAGAAGAGAATACTTATGGAGTAAGCTCCTCTGTAAAAGGCACAAGAAACGGTATAAATGAATACCTTGATGGTTTTCTCAAAGAAGAGAATATAAGGTTCAGAAACAGGGAAATCAGGTTCTCTACCTACAGCGAGAGAGAGATTTACACAGAAACCAAATTCAAATACGGAAAGATGCAGAAATCCTATCCTGGTTTTACATTTCACTCATCTGCCGGAGAGATAATGAAGGGAGAAACTATAGGAATCGTTGGAAAAAACGCCCTTGGAAAATCAATATTTGTAAAGATGCTTGCAGGAGTGGAAAAGCCGGATAAGGGAGAACCTGCCGGCCAATTCAAGGTATCCTACAAACCCCAATACATAAGAGCAGAAGAGGGGGTCTTTGTAAAAGACCTTTTTAATCCAGATGAAATAGATGAATTGGTTTTCAATAATGCAAAAAGAGAGCTCAAACTTATACCTTTGCTTGAAAAGCAGCTGACATCTCTTAGCGGTGGAGAACTCCAGAGAATTGCAGTTTCCCTTGCCCTCTCAAGAAAGGCAGACCTCTATCTCTTTGATGAACCTACAGCATACTTGGATATAGAGCAGAGATTAAGATTCGGGGATTTACTCAGGCATACAATGACCGACAGCAATAAATCCGCATTTATTGTAGACCACGATGTTGTATTTCTGGATTCTGTTGCAAACCGCTTGATGGTATTTGAGGGTGAGAGTTCTGTTTATGGAAAATCTTCTAAACCATATGATAAAACAGAAGGAATGAACAAATTTCTTTCTCTTGCGAATATCACTATGCGAAGGGATAAGGATTCAAAAAGACCAAGAATAAACAAACCTGACAGCGTATTGGATAGGGAGCAGAGAAAAGAAGGAAAGTATTATTACTGACTCATTTCAACCTTACTGATTTCCCCACCTATATTTATATAAACATCA
Source organism: Microcaldota archaeon (assembly GCA_023129075.1). Lineage (GTDB taxonomy): Archaea > Micrarchaeota > Micrarchaeia > Anstonellales > Bilamarchaeaceae > JAGMCT01. The sequence continues at coordinate 21,363 of JAGMCT010000005.1, read as the reverse complement.
TATTCCCTTTCCTCTCCAATCCAGCTTACCATCCACCCGTCCCCAGTCTTCACAACAAGAGGCATTGCGGTGGGTTCTTCCTTTAGAAATTCAGCAACTAATTCACTTCCTTTATTGGTATGCGAAGCGATTATTGCCTCCTCTTCAAAAGCAATTACACATCCCTCCCCTTCACAGGTGATACATCCTTTTGTTATTTTCTCAGGAGGGTCTATTACAAAATTCTGTTCAGGATAATTATAATAAAGATGTATTCTCGTTGGGCACGGGCTCTCCAAATTCTCGCTAATCCTAATCGTTATTTTATAATATTCCGCCTCTTCTTCGTTGAAACTCTTTTCCATATTTATTATTTCTATTATATCAGCAGCAGGATACTTTATCCGTGCATCCTCCATCACATATTTTTTTGCATCTTCCTCCAGTGTTCCTATTTCATAAAAAGATATAGAGAATATCAATATTAGTGAAAGAATAAGCAGGCCAAGTATGAACACCTCGGTTCTCATATTATTCTATGGGCCGGCATGGTTTAAAAATTTATCCTATTACTCTTTCTTTCTTATGCAGATAGATATAGAGGACGATTCTTCATCCGCTAATTCCGAACTCCGTTACCTTACACTGGAACTCATGAAACTGGCAGTAAAGGAGAACAGGACATTTAAGCAGATTTCACAAGAATATGTAGAGAACGTATTTCTTTTGCAAACGTTAATAGAGAATAGTCCTGCTGAAAGGCTTTTAAAGACAAAAGAAAAAAAGAGTTCTTATGAATAGCCTGGAAAAATCCGTAAAACTGACTGATTACTTTGTTGAACTTCCTCCATTAAAAACAATCCTTCTTTTCATCGTTATCCTATTTGCCGTATTCTCTTTTTCCCTTTTCTATCTTTTTTCCTATTCCATTCTTGAGTCATTTTTATTTGGTTTCGGAATGATTCTCTTTCCGGCGTTTCTTTCTATTGTTACTGCCAAGGTTCTTATGAGGAAAGTTCCTGTAAAGAGGATAGCAGCAACAGTTTTTTTCGGCGAATTTATATATGCTTTAACCTATTTTCTTACTCTTTCTCTGGGTACGAGCCTCGGTGTCAACATACTCTTTCTTGGCGCTGCAGTAGTTTTCATACTCTGGTATTTGATAGCAAGAATAGTATTTGTACTCCAGTGGCGTTCTTTGATATTTGCAACAATCCAACTCTTTTTCCATATACTATCTCTTTTGTGGTGGGGTCTCTTCCCCCTTGCCGAGCCTCTGGAAAAGATATTCTTTAAGTTCTATCTTGCTGCTTTTATACTTCTTGCTTTATTGTATGGTTTCTTTCTTCTTGTGAATGCACCTATGAAAAGAAGGTTTGGAGTAAGCAGTGTTGATGCAGTTTCAATGTTTTTTGCACAATGGTTCTATGAAGAAAAAGCAATAGAAAAAACATTCAAGGATATAGGAGAGGAAGCCGAAACATATGTTTCTCTTGTTTCTTTCAAGAGAAAAGACAGAATAATAAATATGGTGGTTCCTTACGTACACTTCGGCCCTTTTGGAACATTGGGAGGAAGCAATTTCAGTGCAGACATCCCTCGATTACTTAAGGGAGAAACCGTTGTGTTCCATGGTACAGTAACCCATGATATGAACCCTGTAACCTCAGATGAAATAAAAAAAATAATAACTGCATGCAGAAACATCCTTTCTAATCCCTACAGAAATTCTTCATTTTCTTTTTCCTCTTCCAAAAAAGCTGAATGCCATGTTTCTTCTCTTTCCTTTAATGATTCTTCCATGTTGTTTCTTACAAGGGCTCCTTACACAACTGAGGATATTCCTTTTGGAACAGGAATGTTTCTTATTAATAAAGCAGAACAGTTTGTAAAAAATGCAACAATAATAGACCAGCATAATGCAGAAACAGGAGAGGTAACCTATGTTGAGCCGCATAGCCCCGAAGCATTCAGGTATATGGATGCGATTGAAGAATTATTTGGAAAGAAGGTTAAAAATATCCCATTAAAAGTAGGGTTCTCAAAGTGCAGAATAGAAAGCGAGGTGATGGGGGATGCAGGAATAAAAATACTCTCTTTTCCAGGTATTACTATAATTGTATTTGATTCAAATGGAATAGATCCGGATTCAGAAAAAAACCTTAGAACAAAACTTGAAAAAAAATTCAGGAGAAAAATCATACTCTGCACTACAGATACTCATAAGGTAAATACAGTGAGGGGGGTCCTTAACCCTTTAAGATATTCCGGTGGATTAGAAGTTAGGGTGCAAAAACTGATTTCAGAGTCTATAAAGGATATGCGTCCTGCAAAGGTCCTTGGAAAAAAGGAAAAGATAAGAATAAATGTTTTTGGAGCCAAACAGGCAATAGAGATTGTTTCAACAATAAGCGCCATAGTTGCTGTTGCAAGGATTGCAGGCCCCATTATATTGCTGGGAGGTACTGCTGCAGCGCTCTGGCTGCTTACTAAGATATAGGTGAATAAAAATGGATGTGGAAAAAAGAATGGAGCTGGTGCTTAGAAAACCCACACTGGAAGTGGTTACAGAGGAAGAACTAAGGAATCTCTTCGAAACAAACGAACACCCAAAACATTATATAGGATTTGAGATTTCTGGTTATGCCCATTTGGGAACGGGCTTGATGACCGCGTTGAAAATAAAAGATTTCATCAAAGCAGGAATGAAGTCCACTATACTGTTTGCAGATTACCATACATGGATAAACGGAAAACTTGGGGGGGACCTGCCAAGAATAAGGAGGATTGCAAGAGGGTATTTTGAGCATGTTTTTACTTCATTAGGATTGCAGGAAGTTGAGTTCGTTCTTGCGAGCGAGATGTATGATGAAGATTACTGGAAAGATGTTCTTGATGTTGCAAGAAACACAAGTATAAAAAGGATGCTTAGATGTACAACAATTATGGGAAGAAAGGAATCAGAAACCCTTTCTTCTTCAGCAATTTTATATCCTGCGATGCAGATTGCAGACATAAAAAAACTTGAAGTGGATATTGCACACAGTGGAATGGACCAGAGAAAGGTGCACATGCTCCAAAGAGAGGTAGCAGATAAAATAGACTATAGGAAGGTTATTGCTTTGCACACCTCTCTGTTGTCCGGGCTCTCAGGAGGAACAAGAATGAATTCAACGGTTGAGGAAAGAATAGAAGCAAAGATGAGCAAGAGCAGGCCTGATTCAGCAATATTCGTTCATGATTCCGAGGAAGAGATAAGGAGAAAGATGAAAAAAGCATACTGCCCTGAGAAAGTAGTTGAAGGAAATCCTGTTATGGAGATGGCAGAGAATCTCGTACTAAGAGACAGCCCTCTAAAGGTCTCAAGACCAGAGAAATATGGAGGGGAAGTGGAATTTGTCTCTTTTAAAGAGTTATCATCTTATTATTCAGAAGGAAAGCTCCATCCAATGGATTTGAAGAATGCGGTAGGAGAACACATCATTGGAATACTTGAACCCGTAAGAAAATTCTTCTCATCACATGAAGAAATGATAAAGGAAATAGAGGAAGCAAAGATTACCAGGTGAAAAGATGGATAAAATATGCCCTATCTGCGGTGCCAAAAGCAGTGAGAAACCGTTTGTGGAAACCTTTTGCATTGAATGCAGACCGTCCAATATTAAACTTCCAAAGAAGATAATGATTGAGAGGTGCAACCGCTGCGGCAATATAAAGTTAAAAGGAGGGTGGGTTCCTTTTTCTGATGAAACAGTAAATGATTTTGTTTCCTCCAAATGCAAGGGAGAATTTGAATCCGCAACCTATAACTGGAGAAAGGAAACAGCATATTTTATGGTGGGAACTAAGGATGCACTTGTAAGGATTGAAAAAGAAATCCCGCTTGAATTCAAAAAATCAATCTGCACAACCTGCTCAAGAAGGGCAGGAGGTTATTTTGAAGGAATAATTCAGCTAAGAGGAAAAAAAGGAAAAATAAAATATTATGCAAGATTTCTAAAAAAACAACTCTCAAAGACTACATTCATTGCGAAGGAGGAAGACCTCAAAGAGGGAATAGACCTTTATGTAGGAGAGAGTAAACCAGCCATTTCTCTTTTAAGGGACATGAACCTTAAACCAAAGATTACCAGAAAATTGCATGGGCAGAAAGCAGGAAAAAGATTATACAGAACGACCTTTCTTCTCAGGTTTTAGAATAAACTTTTTTCAGCCCTTCAATTATTTCTTTTTTATTCTTCCCAATAATTACAATTCCATGCTTTTCTATTCCTACAACATTCTTTTTCTGCAGTGCTCTTGAAACTGCCTCCGCCTGCTTCTTTGTACCATATCCATAATTCGGAATCCTTTCAATCCTCTTCAGCAGTTCATCATCATGGAAATGCAGAATTATTTTTATCTCCGGTCTTTCCCTGTAAATATTGTAATGCATTATTGATTCAGAGGAAGGAACAGGATTTGAGCAGACCACTTCACTACTATTTGCCTCAAACACAAGCGAAACATCCTGCTCAGTTATTTCGCCCATTCTTATTCCTGCTTTCTTTATCAGGAATCCCTTATTCTTTCTGATGCTGAGATTCCCCTCATTTCCAACAGGTTTTTGGAAATACCCTGCAATTTCTTTATCCAGCTCAACCAAAGGCCTGCTATTAAATTTAGCTTCCACCTCTTTTATTTTGAATTTTACTCCCTTATATTTTTCCATAGCTCTTCACTATCTCCAAATGCTCCTTTCTCCGTTATATATGCAGTTATGTATTCAGCAGGAGTCACATCAAAGGCAGGATTCAACACCTTTTCATTATTGTAAATTTTTATTCCCTTTACTTCTAAAATCTCTTTTTCATTTCGATATTCTATAGGAATATTTTCTGTTTTCCTGTCAAATGTTGAAGAGGGCGCAGCAACATAAAACGGAATTTTATTCTCCCTTGCCAGGACCGCAAGCATATATGTGCCTATCTTATTTGCTATATCTCCGTTTTTTAATATCCTGTCGGCACCTACAAATACTGCATCTACTTCTCCCCTTTTCATAAAATACCCGGCTGCATTGTCTACTATCACCCTGTGCGGAATATTTTCTTTACTCAATTCCCATGCTGTTATTGCCCCTTGAAATCTCGGTCTTGTCTCATCTACATAAACAAACACATTCTTCTTTTCTGCTGCCCTTTTTATTATTCCTAATGCAGTTCCGTATTTTCCTACTGCAACCTCGCCTGCATTGCAGTGAGTGAGCACATTGTATCCATCCAGTATTAATTTTTCTCCATATTCAGTGATTCTTTTGCACTCTGCCCACACCCTGTTAGACCATTTTTCCGCTCCCTCTTTAGCATCCTTTCCTGAATTTATCCATTCGCTCATAAAGTCAACCGAGTTCTGCAGGTCAACAGCAGTGGGCCTTGCAGTCCGTATCTCCTTCTGCATTTCAGGATTCTGAACCATTGCATATGCCCCTGCAATTCCTATGAGCGGAGCCCCCCTCACTGCCATTGTTTTTATTAATCTAATTGTTTCCTCTGCATTCAGGGAAACTACATGCTCCTCCTTCTCAGGCAAAAGACGCTGGTCAAGCACTCTCAACACCCCTTCCTTGAAGTCTATAACTTCCATAAGATATTTTAAAATAAAAAGGATTTAAAACAGGTTTCCAGCAAGTTTTAAAACATGTTTGTGCAATTACATATATATGCCTAAAGTAACAACTAAGAAGAGTAATATTCCTTTATACACCTTAGTACATTTAAGAGAAGATTTTTCTCCAGCCATTGATTTTCCTTTGTGTGCCAAAGAATATGGTTTCAAGAAGGGAACTGTAGAACATGAGGTTTTTATAAATAATAACATCCTGCTTTTCTCTGAGTTGGAATCCGAGGAGGCGAAGGCAATCTATTCAAAGGCCCTTATCCTTGCAGTAGCCGGAGAGGATATAGGGTTGAATGTAATTAGAAGGATTAGTCCAAAAGTTGCAAGAGCATACATGGTAAACATTGCTGAGAATTCCTCAATAGATACAAGTGCCCGTATTGGAGCCACAACAGTACTTAGAAAAATGAAAACTCCGAGAGCAGAACTTATTTCATTTTTGTCTGGGGATTTTGAGTTCCTTAGGTCCATTGCAGTTTCAAAACTAAGAAGACATATTCATGACCCTGCGGTAAGAGAAGCACTGGGAAAACAAATGAAAAAGGAAAAGATACTCTGGATTAAGGATTACATAGAAGAAGTGCTCTATGGGAAGCCGGAGAAAAGAAGAATGAAGAAACCTTTAAGATTTCCTGCAAAAAAACCCCTGGAGCATTTGATGAAACGATAAGATTTTCCAGCCTGCTTTTTCAAGCCGTTTTTTTATTCCTTCTGAATACCTTCCTTTTTTCAGCGACCCGGCATAATGAAACATCATTGCATTCGGATTGCTTATTTTGTATAATTTTTCATAAAATTCCTTGGAATAGAGCTCTCCTGCTGTACTTATTCTTGGAGGGTCATGAATTATAATGTCAATCCCCCTAAGTTTCTCAATTTCCTGAAGAGCATCTCCATGTATTATTTCAATATTTTTGTTTTTCAACTCAGTGCTCCATGGGTTCCACTCAGCCAGTTTTATCACAGCACTGCTTTTTTCTATTGTTATAACTCTTTTTGCTTTTTTTGAAGCTTCTATTGCCGTGTAGCCCAATCCAGTACAGATGTCCAATACAGTATCCCTATTTCCAATCTTTAGTTTTTTTACAATTAATTTTGAGTAATCTCTTACATCCTTGAAATCCCTCAGATGCATCCTTAGCCCGTTTATTTCAAGAATAGGTCCGTGTTTCATCAACCTGAGTTTATAAAATCCGTCTTCAAACAGTGCAAGTTCATAAAGCTCCTTTCCATTCCAGACATACACAAATTTTTCCCTTATTTTTCCCTCAGGCAAACCTTCTATCTCTTTCTTTTCTATGGTTCTTTTTGTCAACCCCAGGTCAGGAGTTGTTTTCTTTCCTTTTTTTATTTCTTCAAGAATCTGCTTGGTAAGATATATCAGGCCGTTCCCCTCCATTCACCCAATCCTTCCATGTCTACATGGTTGAATGCCGGCGTTTTCATAACATCCATTATTTTTTTCGAGTTCTCGTAAAAGTTTACCCTTCCCATATATTTTAAGGTAGTTTCCACAACCGTTCCATTCTCCGAGTATCTTATTATGATTTCGTTAAATTTCAGAGGCACCATCCTGATTGTTCCGTCTATTTCCTCAATTTGAAAAAATCTGTCATAATCCGTGTTATCCTGTTCACAAAACGTTTCCCTTGTTAGGTCCGAAGGAATTCCAAAAAGCTTTGAAGAGTATGTTATTCCTCCGTTTGTTTTCAATCTTCCAATTCTTTTAATTCTTTTTCCGTTGTTTTCCTTAAGAACAATATCTTCCTTTTCTATATCTATATGTTTTCCGGTTCCAGATTCTTTCAGTTCAAGATTAAAATCTTTAACTAAGGTTAGAAGGATGTAGAAATTTGTTTCTTTTTTTGTATTGCGGTCCGTAGTTAATCTGTATTGGTTCTTTATCCTATCTATTTTTTTGTTGAGTTCTCTATAACCTTTGAATGGCGCTTGCCTATTTCTGCTATTTTTGTTTTTTTGCATATTTATTTATACACTCCAAAACCTTTTTAAACACTTTCAAATAACCCTAACAAAAGGTGAATTTAATGGGCGGAATAAATATATAAATGAGGGTGCCTTCAAATCACTATAGAATGGCAAAAAAGGCGGGTAAGGTAAACATCCATTTCAGGGGGCCAAACTTCAAAGGAATGCTTGAAACGATAAATAAAAGCTCAAAGAGAATGGACAGAAAAGCTGAAAGTTTTATAACAGCAGAGATAACAGCAACAGATGAAAACAAGATAATGCAAATTAAGAATGGGGCTGCAAAATGGGATATAAACTTAGCCACTTCAGGAAATTTACCGCTTAATTTAGAAATAAAAAATGTAAGAATTTCCTTCTGATTATTCTTTCCACATTATCTTTTCTGTTTTTATGTAATCTCTTAATACCTTAGGAATATTTATTCCCTCATTATCCTGGAAGTTCTCTATTACTGCAATAAGCGTTCTCCCTACTGCAAGTCCGCTTCCATTTAGGGTATGTGCAAACTCCATCTCCTTTCTTCTTATTTTTATATTTGCCCTTCTTGCCTGGAAATCCTCACAATTTGAACAGGAGCTTACTTCCCTGTACTTATCCTGGGAGGGAATCCATATCTCTATGTCATAGGTTTTTGCTGCTGCAAATCCCAAGTCCCCTGTGCACAGCTCCACAATTCTGTAAGGAATCTCCAATAACTGCAGTATTCTCTCAGCATTTTTTGTAATCAATTCAAGCTCCTTATAGCTCTCCTCTTTTGTTGTAAATGAAGCAAGCTCAACCTTCTGAAACTGGTGCTGTCTCATAAGCCCCTTTATGTCCTTCCCATAAGCACCCGCCTCCCTTCTAAAGCAGGGTGTAAGCGCAGCATACCTCAAAGGAAGTTCTTCCTCCTTAAGAATCTCATTCCTGTGCAGGTTTGTCAAAGGCACTTCTGCAGTTGGAATAAGCCACAAGTCTTCATCTGTTTTGTATAAATCCTCTGCAAATTTAGGCAGTTGTCCTGTTCCCTCCAGTATTTTGGTTTTAACTAAATAAGGGACACTTATTTCTGAGAACCCGTTGCTTACCTGCACGTCAAGCATGAAGTTTGCAAGCGCTCTTTCAAGCTTTGCAATTTTTCCTTTAAGAACCGTAAACCTGTGCCCTCCTAGTTTGCTTCCCCTTTCAAAATCAATGAATTTTTCCCCTATCTCATGATGTGCAATTACATCCTTTGAGAATTTCTTTGGCTCCCCCCATTTCCTTACTTCCTTGTTTTCTGTTTCATCCTTTCCTTCCGGAACACTTTCATGCGGAAGATTCGGGATTTCCATGAGTATTTTGTCTATTTCCTTCTTCATCTCCTCTTCTTTTTTTCCAATATTTTCCATTTCCTTTGCAATCCGTTCCCCTTCAGCAATTATTGGTTTGATATCCTTTCCCTGTTTTTTTGCTTCGTTTATGTTCTGGCTTATCTTATTTTTTTCAGCCCTCAGGGAATCAGCCTTTCCTTTTAATTCTCTCCATTTTTCGTCTTTTGAGATGATTTTATCTAATATTTCCGTTTCAAATCCCCGTTTTGAGAGCTTTTCCTTTACATAATCCGGTTTTTCCCTTAGTAATCTCAAGTCAATCATATTTTCTGAATGGGCTGAGTAATCTTTTTAATCTTTCGGTATAAACAGATATTCTCCTTAACACTCGCAGGGGTGGCGGTTGAATCGCCTTACGGCGATAGCCCGCCAAATTGCCTTCGGCAATTCGGAGCTCAGTGTTTTACTGGGGTCGCTCTGTGTGCGTAAAAGCAGGGGTGGCGGAGCTGGTCAAACGCGCTAGGTTGAGGGCCTAGTGGCTTATTGTCTACGCGAGTTCGAATCTCGTCCCCTGCACTTTCTTTTGGGTTGCCAAAGACAAGCATTTTCGCAAGACGAAAATGATGCCCAATTTTCCTATGGAAAATTAGGGACCTGTACTAAGAAAGAGAGAAAACAAACCAAAGAAATTGAAAAAATAATCGCTCCCACCGGGATTTGAACCCGGGTCGCTGCCTCGAGAGGGCAATATCCTGGACCGGACTAGACGATGGGAGCAATAGTGCAACGAAATTTGCAAAACAACCTTTTTAAACCTCTCTATTTAATATGCTTCTTTGCTTATTAGAAGTGATTTTTATGGAAAAAGAAAAATTAGTATTCCCTGGAACCCATATAGGCCCGGGAGAGATGTACCAGGAAGACGAGACAAAGGTTGCAGAAGAAGATGAGATCTATTCAGCGGTCGTTGGAAATCTCACTGAAAAGGAAGGAAAAATAAAACCTTTCAAAGAAAGAAAGCTGTTAGACATAGGCGACATAGTTTATGGCATCGTAAAGATAGTATTTGAATCCTTTGCTGTCATCACTATTTACCCAGAGAATAAGAGTATTCTTTCCCCCACTGATGGAGTGATAAAGGTAATGTCTGCAAAGAAGGGAGGCGTTTATTTAAAATCAATGAAAGATGCAGTCAGGGTTGGAGACATAGTAAAGGCCAAGGTTTCTGATTATAGGGATGAACCAGTGCTAAGTTTTCATGGAGATGACCTTGGAGTTGTAAAGGCATTCTGCTCTGTTTGCAGGCTTCCTTTGGTAAAAAAGGGAGAAAAACTATTCTGCGAGGAATGCAAAAAACCGGAAATGAGGTCGGTTTCTAATAATTATGGAAATGTTGGTTTGGTTGATTTGTAGGTGAGCAGATGGAGATAAAAATTTTTGAGGATAATAAGAATGAATTGGAGTTTGAGGTAGTTGATTGGGACTCAACAATCGCCGAAATAATTATAGATAAGCTTAATACTTATAAAGAGGTTGAGTTTGCAGCCTATAAAATAGAGCATCCATTAATAAACGGCCCAAAAATTTACATCAAATCTAAATTAAAAGAGCCCAAAGCCCTTCTTTTGAAGGCAACAAAAGAGATTTCTTCGGAGATAGAAAACTTCAGTAAACTCCTATCAAAGAAGTGAATCTATGGACAGGGAAAAAATCCTTGAAGAGATTTCCAAGAATGTTCTTCTTCAGTTTTCCATTATTGTAGTAACCCTCTTGTTTTACATTTTTACAAAACACCCGTTCTTTGGTTTTCTTGTTTTTATAGAGATATTCGGAATAGTAATAATAGAGGTTGCTCTTGGGGTAAAGAAAAAAGGAATAAAAAATGAAATAAAGGATACAATCATTGCACTTATATCTGTTGTTGTTTTTTGGTTTGCACTTTCATTTATTCTTCAGACTTCTTCTCCTTTGAATGCCGTTGTTTCATGCAGTATGCTGCCCAACCTTGAAAGGGGAGATATGATTGTTTTATACGGAATGCAGGAAATAAACTCCTATGAGTTTCAACTTACTGAACAGGAATTCCAGGATTTTCTTAATCCGGTCCTGCTTTATGAAAACCAGTCAGCAGAGATAAAGGGTTCTATTTTTTCCTATTGTATGTATAATACTGATATATTGTGCGATGAATTCTCCAGTAATCCTGAAAGGTTCAGGGAAAAAAGAGGGCCGGTAACTCTTAATTATGGTGAATGTAAACGCTATTATTCCTCGGAAAACATCTATTCCCCCGAATCCTGCCTTGTTTCAATTACATATGATGGAGATGAATATTACCCTGATTTTTCACACGATACTCTGGTTTATGCTCCGGAAAAAGGAGAGTACTATTACCTTACAGGAGATATAATTCACAGGGTATACTTTACTTTAGATGTTGATGGGGTAAAATATCATCTTACAAAAGGAGACAACAATCCGGTGCTTGATGTTCAGGTTTATAATTATCCTCTGGAGTTGGGAAATCTCCCCATTTCAATGGAAAAATACAAAGGAAAGGTCCTGCTAAGGATTCCTTATGTAGGTTACCTCAAGCTGTTCATTTCAGGTTTCTTTTCTGAGGATGAATATTGTAAAACACAGTTAGAATATTCTCACCTGTAATGCATTATTTCTTCTGTTTCTGCAAACTCAAAAAATTCTGCAATATCTTCTTTATATCTCTTTTTTCTTTTTGCAGGAATTTTACTTTTGTCAAGTTTTTCCTTCCATTCTTTGAGGGGAGGAATTATCTCCTCTCTCCTATCTAGATAAGTAGCATAGGAAAGAAGCGTTTCCAAAGCATATTCCGAGTCTGATTCAGAAAGGGCTCCAAGAGCTGCATGCCTCAGTATATGCATTGCAGGGTTTTCTATGCTCATATAGAATGAAAGATGGTAGGTTATCATCTTGGTTGCAGGATTGTCCCCCAATTCCCCGAGAAATTCCAGCATTCTGACCATCCCTTCAATAGAATAATTGTTGTTGAATATTGTTCTATAAACCTGTATTCTTGCCTGGTTGGCATCAAGGTTTGGATATTTCTTTTTCATGGTTTGAAAATTATGTATTATTTTTAATTCGTTTGCCTGGCTTAGTTTTTCATGAATCATGTAAAGGATCAGCTGTTTTATAGAATCCTTTCCTTTTTTGTATATTTTTTTTATTTGTTTTTTTGCTTCCTCTACTTCCTCGTGTTTTGATGCAACAGGATAAAGCATTATTTTGAAGAGGTTTTTGTCAATTTCTTTTGCAAGGCTCTGCATAGGATTTTTTTTCACTTCTTTTTTTGCCCTCGTAGGTTTCTTCGTGATTTTCTTCTCTTTTTTAACCCCTTCCTTCTTTACTTTTTTTATCTTTTTGACTGCCATACCTCTATTAAAAATCACATCATTAAAAAAGGCTTGCGTTTGCCATTTTCAAAACAATGCACAACTTCTGAATAAATAAAATTCAAAGAAATGCCTTTTTTATCTGTTCATACACTTCCCCAACCGGTTTTGAGGCATCAATAAGCTCCCATCTCTTTGCATGGAAATTCTCTTTATACATCCTGAGGAAGTTTTCCCTTACACCCTTTTGGTATTTCAGGTTTTCTTCATTCCTGTCCAGGGTTTTCTGTTTTGCTTTTCTTTCAAGGGCAATTTCCGGCTCCAAATCCAGAAGAATTACCAAATCCGGTTTTATAAATCCTACTTTTTCCACGGTTTCTTTTGCCTTTTCAAATGAAATTTCATCAAGTTTATATGCTATAGTAGAGTACACATATCTATCCAGTATTGCATTCTCTGCTCTTTCAACTTCCTTCTGCTCGTTTGCAATATCCGCCAAAAAAAGAAGAAATGAAGCTCTTGGTTCTAATTCTACTTTTTTCTCAAGATAGTCTCTGAGAAGGCCGAATCTTTTTGTAGGATATTTAAAAAACTCAAAATTCTCCTCTTTTTTAAGCAGTTCTATCTGCGTATCCTTCCCGCAGCCGTCTATTCCTTCCAGTACAATTATCATACAAATCAAGAATGAAGAAATGGTTTTTTAAATACTAGGTGATGGGTGTTTTTCTCTGTCAACGCGTGGTTTAAAAACATTACTATTCTTTATTATAGTGATATAAAATGGAAAGTGATACAGATTCAACTAATTCATTGTTCCTTGCTGTTAATTCAGATGATATTCACGAGGTTTACAGAGTACTTCAGAAAAACCCAGAGATAAATATCTTCAACAATGAAGGTTTCACTCCTTTGATGCTTGCTTCAATGAAAGGATATTATAGTATGGTAAAACTTCTATTAATTAATGGTGCAGACCCGAACCTCTTGAGAGAAGATGGTTTCACTGCCCTTGCCTATGCTTCAAAGGGAGGATTTACAGCAACTGTTAAAGAGCTTTTAGCTAGAGGTGCCAATCCAAACCATAAACTAAAAGACGGTTCAACCCCAGTAATGCTTGCAGTAAGTAACGGCCACCTTAATACAGTAAAAGTGCTCGCAGAATGGGGTGCAGATTTGAATGTCTGCTATTCAGACACAAAAACGCTAGTTATAAAGGCTGCAGAGGGAGGGTTTTTTCTTACTCTTGAATTCCTTGCCCGGAAAGGCCTTGACTTGAATGCAAAGGATTCCAAAGGAAGAACTGCTCTTATGTACGCTGCCAAAAACGGCCATTATCTAACCATTGATTTCCTTATAAAAGAGGGTTGTGATATTCAGGAGCGGGATTTACAGGGAAGAACGGCTTATTACTATGCAAATGCAAATAACCATGGAAAAACAATTTATATCATCAAGAATGCTGTTGAGTTTAATTCTCTTCCTCAAAACAATATTCGTAAGTTCAGAAAAAAACCTGCGGATACTGCAGGAAATACAATTCAGGTATTGTACAAAAACACAAAAAGAAAATAATAGTTCTTATTCTTATTTTTAAATTCTTTTTCAGATATCTTTTAAATTGTATTGCTTCATATTTTCATGGTGTTTTGATGGATGTTATATCTATTAGAGATATGTCTAAAGAAAATATAGAAGATTACCTCTCTCTTGCTGAAAAAATGGAAAAAGACCTGCAGAATAATTCGGTAAAAAAAATAGATGGAATCATTTCAACCCTGTTTTTTGAACCGTCTACCAGAACAAAACTCTCTTTCCAGTCTGCGGCCGAAAGGCTTGGTTTAAAGGTTGTGGATTTTATAGCATCCCTGAGTTCTCTTAAAAAAGGAGAGTCATTTTCTGATACTGTACGGATGGTTGATGGTTATTCTGATGTTATTGTAGTAAGGCACAAACTTGAGGGTTCTGCAAGAAGGGCTGCAGAAGTGGCGGAAAACCCCGTTATAAACGGCGGGGATGGAGGGAACCAGCACCCAACCCAGACTCTTTTGGACCTATACACAATAAAGAAACTCAAAGGAAAGATTGCAGGAAATGAGGTCCATCTTGTTGGCGATTTAAAGCATGCTAGAACGATGCGTTCACTTGCTTATGGACTGGCAATGTTCGGTGCTGCAGTAAAACTCGTTGCTCCAAAAGGTCTTGAAATGGATCTTGAGATGGTTGAACAGATAAAAAAGAACTTTCCGTCCGCGAAAATAGAATATCTTCAGAATATTGATTTCTCAAATGCAGATATTGCATATGTCTGCAGGATACAGGAAGAACGATTTGCAGATAAATATGAAGCAATGAGCGTAAAGAAGAAATTTAGAATAAACCCAGAATATTTAACAGGAGTAAAGGACAATTTTGCAATAATGCATCCTCTTCCTAAGATAGATGAGATTCCTCCTGAAATAGATGATACTAAATATGCAAGGTATTTTGAGCAGGCAAGAAATGGCATTCCAATGAGGATGGGTCTCATAAAGAAGGTGCTGGAGGGATAAAATGCAGGTAGATATTATTGAGAATGGAACAGTAATAGACCATATAAAAGCAGGTATGGGAAGCAGGGTGCTTGAACTGCTTGGAATTGATAAGGATTTTGATAACCGTGTTGCTTTGGTGATGAGGGTTATAAGTAAAAGAAGGGAAAAGAAAGACATCGTAAAAATAGAAGGAATGTTTCTTGATGAGGAGAAGATAAATGTTGTTTCGCTTGTTTCTCCTAATGCCACCATAAATCTGATAAAGAATGGAAAGGTTGCAGAGAAGAGAAAGGTTGAACTTCCTACAAAACTTGAGAATTTTGGAAAATGCCCGAACCCTATTTGTATAACAAATCATGAATATTCCAAGATGCTTTTCACAAAAGAAGGAGAAAGATACAGGTGCAAATACTGCGAACGTCTCTTTGAACCTTCAGAACTCATCTAATTTCTTATTCCTTTTTATTTCTTTTCTTTTAATTCGTTTAGAGAGGTGTTTAATCTATGTCAGAATTTATATGGAAGATTGGAGGGGAAGCTGGTTTTGGAATCATGGGTTCCGGTCTTATGTTCTCTAAAATATTTACACGTTCGGGTTATTATGCACATTCTTATTCTGAATATGCTTCCCTTATTCGCGGAGGCCATAACGTTTCCCAGGTAAGGATTTCTGATAAAAAAAGAGACTGTCCTGAGAAGCACTGCGACCTTCTTGTTGCGATGGATAAATTCTCAATCCAGGCGCATATGCACACCATTTCAAAGAACGGGGGAATCATCTATGATGGGAAGGAGATGGACATTTCAGACATAAAAATAAGAGAGGATATAAACACCTATAATGTTCCTTTACTTGAAATTACAAATAAATTCAAAGGAAAAATTCTTATGCGAAATACTGTTGCAATTGGGGCGACCCTTGCGCTTCTTGATTATCCTTTGGAATACCTTGAAAATATATTAAAGGAAACCTTCGGAAGAAAAGGAGAAGAAATAGTGAATATGAATCTGGATGTTGCAAAAGGAGGTTATGATTATATAAAGGAGAATTATGACACTTCAAAATATCCATTTTCTCTTTCCCCAAAAGAAGGGGAAAGCAAGATAGTGTTTACAGGAAATGAAGCAATTGGTGCAGGGGCCATAAAAGCAGGGCTCAAATTCTATTGCGCTTATCCAATGACTCCTGCCTCTTCAGTACTGCACTATATTGCAAGTAAGGAATATGACCATAACATCGTTGTAAAACATACGGAAGACGAGATTGCAGCTATAAATATGGTAATAGGTGCTTCCTATGCAGGAGTAAGGGCAATGACCGCAACCTCCGGAGGGGGTTTTGCCCTGATGACAGAGGCAATAGGTCTGGCCGCGCTTTCAGAAACCCCAATAGTAATAGCATTGGCTCAGCGCACAGGCCCGAGCACTGGTATGCCCACTTGGACAGAGCAGGCGGATTTAAGGTTTGCAATCCATGCTTCGCAGGGTGATTTTCTAAGGGTTGTGCTTGCACCAGGAGATGTTGCAGATGCATACAACCTAATCCAAAAGGCATTCAATCTTGCTGATAAATATCAGATTCCCGTGATTATAATGACCGATAAATTCCTTTCAGAGAGTGCAGCTTCAGTTATGGAAGAGGAACTTAAATCACTTCCAATAGAAAGAGGAAAATTCATTACAAAGGACATGGAATCTCTTTCCCAGGGAGAAAAATTCAAGCGCTATGAGCTTATAGAAGATGGGGTTTCTCCAAGACCTATTCCAGGAGTTTTGGGTGGGGAGCACGTTGGCACCTCTTATGAACACTTTGAGAATTCCTTTAGCACAGAGAATTTTGAGATGCGCGTAAAACAGGCGGATAAGCGTGCAGGAAAGATTCGCAAGCTGGTAGAGGACCTGGAACCCCCCATGCTCCACGGCCCGGAGGATGCAGAATTGACTCTGGTTTGCTGGGGCTCTCATAAACCCATTGTTTTTGAAGCGGTTGACAGGCTGAATGCAGAAGGAGTAAAAGTGAACGCCCTGCATTTTTCCTATATACATCCTATCCACCCCAAAACAAAGGAAATCCTTTCCAAATGCAGCAAGCTTGTAATAGTAGAGAATAACAGCACTGCACAATTCGGCGGTTATCTCAAGGAGCACGCAGATGCCAGATTCAACGGCAGCATCCTGAGATATGATGGAAGACCCTTGTTCCCTGAGGAGGTATACGAGCATGCAAAGAATATTCTTGAGGGAAGGGAAAAAGACGTAGTGGTATACGATAAGGACCCTGTGGATTATTATTCCGCAGCCCTTGTTGAATAGGTGGTTATTATGACAAACATACAGGAGTTTACAACAAAGGAGGTTCCTCAATGGTGCCCTGGATGCGGGAATTTTATTATTCTTGCTGCAGTAAAAAGCGCTCTTTCCCAGCTTAATTTAGAAACGCACAATACAGTAGTGGTTTCAGGAATCGGCTGTTCAGGAAAGGACTCCCATTTTTTCCGAACATATGGATTTGAGGGAATTCACGGAAGGGTTCTGCCTGTTGCAACAGGGGTAAAGCTCTCCAACAGAAAACTTACTGTATTGGGCATGGGCGGAGACGGTGATGCTTACGGCATTGGTTTGAACCATTTCATTCATGCATGCAGGAGGAACCTGGACATTACTTACATAGTGCACAATAATGAAATATACGGCCTTACTACTGGGCAGGTTTCCCCAACAAGCATGAAGGGAATGAAAACTAAATCCACCCCCCACGGAGTTATAGAACAGCCAATCCACCCTCTTGCCTTGGCCATTGCATCTGATGCAACTTTTGTTGCAAGAGGTTATTCCAGTAATATGCCCCACCTTACAAAGATAGTTGCAGAGGCAATAGAACACAAGGGATTTTCACTTATAGATATATTCCAGCTCTGTCCATCCTGGAACAAGGTGAATACTGCTGAATGGTTCAAGGACCGCCTTTATGATATTAATGAAGCAGGCCATGACACAAGCGATAAGAAGAAGGCATTTGAAAAGGCCCTTGAGGATGTTAACACCAATTATGAGAAGGTCCCTATCGGGATATTCTACAAGGAGGAAAGGGCAACCTATGGAGATGAACTTCCGCAGATAAAGGAAAAGGAACTCATAAACCATGAGATAGAGAATATAGATATGTCCAAAACCCTTGCAAGGTTCAAATAATTTTTTTTATTTTTCAAACTCCCAGATTTTGTCCCCTACATAATGAATATTCTTCACAACCTTCCCTTCTTTCTTTTCTCTCATTTCCCCAAAATCAAAAAGAGCAATCCCCAACGCTAAATTCTTCCCGTACTTCTCATCAACAATAAGCACAAGCTCTTCCTTTTCAATCCCTTCCTCTATTTTTACTATTCCGGGCCTCATTATATCAGCACCGTTCCCGACAAATTTCACCGCCCCCATATCCACAGCAATTTTCTTGAAATCAAGAGAAGGATTCTTTAGGGTAGGATACCATTTTTCCTCATAAAGAAAACCAACAAATTTTCCATCAACAGAAAGAAATTCGTTCTCAATAATCTCAACCCTTTCCTTTGGAGAGATTTCCTCTATTCCTTTTAGCTTTAATTCCTTTATCTCTCTTTTATTCAGCATCTTTCTTTTCATAAACTGATAGCCGACACTATCCTTTTAAATCTAATCATCCAAAACCACCCTTGTATGATTGAATCATTTGTAAGAAAGTATTTCTCAGAACTAAGCGAGGAAGACAAACAAACTGTTCATGCTGAGGTTGAGGAAGGCGCCCACCCCAACATTGATTATTATATTCTGGTTGCCATGGCAGCTGTCATAGCCGCAATAGGAATACTCACAGACAATGCAGTTTCTGTGATTGGAGCAATGGTTATTGCACCTCTTATGGGCCCGCTAATCTCATTTGCCCTGGCCAGTGTAAAGGGAGATATCAGATTGTTTAGAATTTCTCTTTTTGCAGAATTCAAGGGAGCCCTTCTTGTTATTGCGATTGCATTCATCATTGCGTACTTCATGCCAATATCTGAACTCACAGCAGAAATCCTTTTAAGAACAAAACCAACCCTTCTGGATTTGGCAATAGCATTTGCCAGCGGACTTGTAGCTGCTTATGCATTTGTAAGAAAACTAAACAAAACACTTCCTGGAATAGCAATTTCGGTTTCCATACTTCCTCCGCTTTGTGTTGTCGGCATAGGGCTGGGGATGAAACTTCCCCTGGAGATAACAATAGGTGCACTGCTTCTTTTCATCTCTAATGTAATTGCAATAAACCTCGCGGCATTCATGATATTCTGGATATTTAGTTTCAGCCCCAAGTGGTACTGGGAAGAAAAAGAAACAATGAAAAAGATGAAGACATCAATAGCCCTGCTTATTCTTATAGCTATTCCGCTTGCGTGGATTATGTGGACAAGTATAAGTGAAAGAAATGTGGAAAGTACAATACAAGAGGTATTAACCAATCAGCTTGAGGGAATACCAAATCACTCCTTTTCTGAGCTTACTTATCATCATGAAGGGGGGATAATTCACGTATCCGTCATTCTTCTTTCTCCTGTTGAGCTGGACAGTGAAAGGGTAGGGGAAATAGAAAATGCTTTAAGCTCCCGCTTGGATAAAGAGGTTGAATTGGAAATAAAAGTATTGCAATTTGAGATGATTGAGGGAGAGTATAACATCCCTTCAAAAAATTCAAATAAGCAAGAGGGAGAGATGGAACAATGAAAAAATCTGAAACAACCAAAGATATTCCTGTTCCAAAAAGTATTATAAATCAGGTTATTGGTCAGGATAAAGCAGTTAAGATAGTAAGGAAGGCAGCATTACAGAAGAGACATGTTCTTCTTGTAGGGCCTCCCGGTACTGGAAAGAGTATGCTTGCACAGGCGATGGCAGAGCTTCTTCCTAAAGAACAGCTCAGTGATGTGGTTGCCCTGCACAACGTCAACGGAGAAAACAACCCGATTATAAAGAGCTTTCCCTCATTTCCTGATTATAATTATCTTACCAAACATAAAGAATACTTAAGATATTATACTCCAAGGGAACTGCTCCTAATAAAGACTCATACTGAAGAAAAAAAAACCAATCTTCTTCCTATTGTTCTCAAAAACAGCCTTGGAAGGAGGATAACCAGAAAGATTGAAGAAAAGAAAAAAGGAATCTCGCCGACGTTTATACTTCTGCTTCTTGCAATCGTTGCAATAGGCCTTGTTTTTGTTTCTGACCTTTCTGAGGACCAGAAGTGGTTCATACTTGCAACCATTTTCGGTCTTGGCCTTCTTTATTTTGTTTCCTCAGGTATGATGGGGCTTACTAAGAGGATGGGTCCTGCAGAACATTCAAACATGAAACTTATTGTGGATAATTCAGAGAAGACCCATGCACCTTTTGTTGATGCAACAGGCTCAAAAGCCGGAGCTCTTCTCGGAGATGTAAAACATGATCCGCTCCAAAGCGGAGGACTTGGAACCCCTGCTCATTTAAGGGTTGAAGGAGGAGCAGTCCACAGAGCCAACAACGGTGTTCTTTTTATAGATGAGATTGCTTCTCTCAAGATGAACTGGCAGCAGGAGCTCCTTACTGCGATGCAGGAAAAGAAGTATGCGATTACAGGGCAGAGTGAGATGAGTTCCGGAGCTCTTGTAAAAACTAATCCAGTACCCTGCGATTTTGTTCTTGTAGGGGCCGGAAATCTCCAGGATATAAGTAGTCTGCACCCTGCTTTCAGGTCAAGGATACGGGGCAATGGATATGAGGTTTATGTTGAAGATGTAATGGATGACACTCCTCAGAATGAGGAGAAGATTGTGCAGTTTATTGCCCAGGAGATTGCAAAGGATAAAAAGATCCCACCCTTCACCTACGCTGCAGTTCAAGATATGATAAAGCAAGCAAGGATTATGGCAGGAAGAAAAGGGAAACTTACAGTTAAGCTCAGAGAGCTTGGGGGTCTTATACGTGCTGCAGGAGATGTTGCTGTTGAGAATAAAAAGAAAATTGTTGAGCCTAAAGATATAAAAGCAGCAAAAAAGATATTCCTTACAATAGAAAGCCAGTTGGTTCAAAAGATTGTGGAGCGCAAAAAGGAATACAAAGTATTTTCTACTACCGGCGGTAAGATTGGCAAGGTTAACGGCCTTGCGGTTCTCGGAGAAGGAACTGCGGGCATAGTTCTACCAATAGTTGCAGAAGTGACGCCCTCTTCTTCTAAAGGAGGAGGCAAGATAATCGCAACAGGAAAACTCGGAAAGATAGCAAAGGAAGCAGTTGAGAATGTCTCAGCAATCTTCAAGAAATACGGAGGAGTTTCTCTTTCCAATAAAGATATACACATACAATTTTTGCAGACTTATGAAGGAGTTGAAGGGGATTCTGCTTCCATCTCTATTGCGCTTGCAGTAATCTCAGACCTTGAACAAATAAAAGTAAAACAATCCTATGGGATGACCGGCTCATTGAGTGTTCGCGGGGAGGTGCTCCCTGTGGGCGGTGTAAGTGCAAAGGTTGAGGCAGCGGTTAATGCAG
>JAGMCT010000004.1 GCA_023129075.1 Microcaldota archaeon | reverse complement strand
TCATCATTTTTCCCTCCTGTTTTTCACCCCTCTAACAAGTCCCCCTTACGATATAGAATTCCTTTCTTTTTACTTTGTTAGACGAAATTTCATGTAACCCGCACTCCGAATATGTCCCGCTTCCTTCAGTGCAGTGAAGATTGTTGATAGAACCATCTGGTCGTATTCTAAACCATGGAATAAGTCATAGTCGAATTCTGAATCTGGGAATTTATTCTTAATGAACGAAAGGAAATCACTAACTAACTGTTTTTTCTCTTCGTTTGATAGATTCATATAATCCTCACGCGAACATCTCTTTCTCACTGGAGCAATAGTAGTTCCTGATTTTCGCGAGCTTCCAAGAAATAGAAAACCTGCTACGAGAGGAGGCAATGTCATTAACAGTTCCCCATTCCCACGCAATGAAAACACTGATTAGAAAGACAAACCCATGCAATGCGTTTGGTGTATTCATTATAACAACCCTGAATCCCCCACCAGCACCTGAGACAAGGCCAAAGAATGTCCACCAACATGCCCAAATCAGAGATAATATCAGGGCAATGCAACGCATCGACTTCATTGTCCTGCTTGTCACGATACCACCCCTTCAAAAAACGTACTTTCTAAAATGACCTAAAACCTGCTGGGCAGCAAAACCTACCAAAAAACCATTTGCAGTTTCCAGATTAGGTTTTTTTGATAGATAACAAATAGCATTAATAACTGGTATTTCTGAATATAACCGCTTGTTTATAATCTCACCAACTGCATTGAGTGAATTATTATTGAGCAAAAGAAATTTATGCGAATAAAATAGTGCAACCCTCGATCTTGATGGATGTGGTTTTATCCTATCAGAATATGTCGAGAGAATTTCGGGGTTATCCTCAATAAGTGCATCTCTGACAACTTCACCTGCCTCTCTCCCGCTGAATAATGCGCCTATCACTCCTCCTTTTGTCAAAGGAAATGTGAAACCCCCAGCATCTCCTGAAAATAAAACTCCAGGAAGAACAGTTGGCATCGGTCTCATCGAATTAGGAATGGCACCATACTGTACTGATTTTTTCTGGTTGGCTTTTATATTGAAAGACCGAATAAATTCCTCTAATTTCTTTTTTATATTTCCAATCCCTAAAACACCAATAGATGTCTCAACTCCTCTATTAAAAATCCAAGCATATCCATGAGGGAACATTTCATTGTTATAAAAAATAAAATAATCTTCTTCAAATCTTTTAATTGGTTTGAATTTATATTGAATTGCTGTGGTAAACTTCTCTCTAAAACCGAGCAATCTTCTAACTGTGGATGTTGCTCCATCTGCGGCAATTAGGTATTTACTTCTTAATACTTCTCCGTTCTGTGTAGTTAATTTCCAGCTCGAATAGGTCTTACTTATTTCAACAACCTTGCTATTTAGTAATAATGTAGCGTCGGCTTTTGTGGCATTCTCGGCACATTCCTGATCAAATAATGTCCTATTTATGCAATAGCTTCTCTCGGGATAATAAAAAAAACCTTGATTTGGGAAAAATACTTTTACCCCTTTCATTCTTTTTACAATCCATTCTCTATTTTCATCTGCATCCAGTAAATCCAGAACATGATGGCTTATCCCCTCACCGCAATGGCTTGGAACACCAACCTCTCTCTTTTTTTCGAGAATGAGCGTTCTAATACCCGCCTTTGCCAGAACAAATGCTGCACTTGTACCCGCAGGACCTGCTCCTACGACTATTACATCCCAAATATTTTTAGAACTGTTAACAAATTTTTTAATCTTTCTCTCCTGTTTTTCCCTTCAGTACTGT
>JAGMCT010000003.1 GCA_023129075.1 Microcaldota archaeon | reverse complement strand
CAGTTTCAACCCTTCCTACAGGAACGGTTCCATGACCGGTTATAGTGAATACATCCTGAATTGGAAGTCTTAGAGGTTTATCCGTAGGCCTTGGAGGCACCTTAAACATATCAAGAACCTCAAGAAGGGTTGGTCCTTTGAACCAAGCCATCTTTTCGGATTTCTTTGCAAGGTTGTCTCCATAATAAGCAGAAACTGGAATAAATTTCACATCCTCCATCTTGTAACCCATGCTTGTAAGAAGCTCCTGAACCTGTTTTTCTACTTCCTTATATTTATCCTCGGAATAATCCACAGCATCCATCTTATTAAGGAGAATTACAAATTGTTTGATACCAAGAACCTTTGCAAGAAATGCATGCTCCTTGGTCTGCGGCTGCACACCATCTTTTGCTGAAACAACAAGAACTGCAGCATCAGCCTGTGAAGCACCTGTAATCATGTTCTTAATGAAGTCTCTGTGTCCGGGTGCATCAATAATAGTGAAGTAATACTTAGCTGACTGGAAGTCTTTGTGAGCAACATCTATGGTAACTCCTCTCTCTCGTTCTTCTTTGAGGGTGTCCATTGTAAATGCGAACTCAAATGTTGCCTTACCGAGCTTTTCTGCCTCCTCTTTCAACTTTCTTAAAGCCTGCTCAGGAAGCGCCCCTGTATCATAAAGTACCCTACCAACTGCGGTAGACTTGCCTGCATCAACGTGTCCAATGAACACTAAGTTCATATGTTCCTTTTCTGCCATACATTTCACCTCATACCTCTTCAATAGAAAAAAGTTATTATAGTTCTAAGGGAATGTTTTTTAAAGGTTTCGGGGAGCTTCAGCAGTAAAATTGATAACAACAAATCTATTTCACTAAAGGTTTATAAAAATAGGTGAGAAAAAAGAAGAATATGGAAGAAATCTACATGGGTAAAACAAAAGAGCTTATTCTTAAGATAAAGGAAGAAATCAAAAACGGAAAAACAGTTGTTGCACAACTGGCTCCTGCGGTGAGGGTTTCTATTGGAGAGGAATTCGGACTGGAAGTCGGGCTGGATTTAACCGGAAAAACAATTTCTCTATTAAAAAAACTTGGGTTCTATGAAGTGGTGGATACTCCTCTTGGAGCTGATTTGCTTATCTATGAAGAAGCCAGTCAATTTGCAGAGATGATTAAAAAAGGAAAGAAATTTTCACACCCTCATTTTAATTCCTGTTGTGTTGGGTGGAGGAGATATTGCAAACAGAGGTATCCTGAGATTTATAACCAACTTGGACTGATTGTTTCTCCAATGATGGCAATAGGAAGTGTGGTAAAATATTATATGGGAAAGAAAATAGGGAAAAAACCCGAAGAAATTATAGTTGTTGGAATAATGCCGTGTTCATTGAAAAAATATGAAACATTATTTAGAAATTCAGACGGGATAAAATATGTGGATTATGTAATAACTACCAGTGAATTAGGGGATTGGGCAAGAAAAGAAGAATTGGATATAAAGGATATGGAACCTGGAAAATTCTCTGAGTATTTACCCTGCGGAAGCAGGAGCGGAACAATATTTGGTGTTACCGGAGGGCTTACAGAAGCATTTCTAAATCAATTGTCTGTTTTGCTTAAGGAAGAGCCGGACGAAGCGTTCAGGAAGAATGAAAGTATAAGGGAAAAAACAGTTGAAATAGGGAAAATGAAATTAAATACTGCTATTGTATACGGACTTTCCCACTTTGAAAATATTATGAAAGAATTAAAACAAGGAAAAAACCTGCAGTTTATTGAAGTTATGGCCTGTCCAATGGGTTGTGTTGGAGGACCTGGCCAGACTCTGCCTTTTGAACTGGAAAAAATAAAAAAAAGAGGAAAAGGAATGCGGGGGGCTGCTGATGCAAAAGAAAGCAGGGTTCCTTCTGAAAATCCGATAGTGCAAAGGATATATAAGGAATGGCTCGGAGAAGCAGGAAGTGCAGAAGCAGTAAAACATCTGCACTTTAACTGGCATTACGAAAGAAAACATCCTATATGAGGGAGAATATGAAAGAGGCAATTCTGTATAAAAAATTGGAGAATAAAGAAATATTGTGCTATTTATGCCACAGGATGTGCAGGATAGAGGATGGAGCAAGGGGTTTCTGCAGAGTAAGGGAGAATAGAGATGGAAAATTATATTCCCTGAATTATGGGAAAGCTGTTGCTACAAATATAGATGCAATAGAAAAAAAGCCATTTTATCATTTTAAGCCTGGGGCAGAGGTTTTTTCCTTTGCAACTGTGGGGTGCAATTTTAGATGTGAATTCTGTCAGAATTGGGATATAAGCAATGCGTTTAAAGAGATACATGGGGAAGAGCTTTCTCCTGAAAGGATAGTGGAGATAACAAAAGAGAAGAATCTTCCTGGGATTGCATATACGTATACAGAACCGACTATTTTTATGGAGTATGCACTGGACACGGCAAGGATTGCAAAAAAAGAAGGGATATTCAATGTATTTGTAACGAATGGATACATGACTCCTGCTGCAATAAAAGAGATGAAAGGATTGATAGATGCCTCAAGGATAGATTTGAAAGGATTTGATGAAAAAACCTATAAGGAATTGTGCTACAATGTTGAGCTGGAGTATGTACTGCAGGATATAAAAGAACTGCATAAAGTGATGCATATAGAATTGATTAATCTGATAATTCCCGGGTACAATGATGGGGAAGAGGATATAAGAGCATTGAGCAAATGGGTTGCTGAGCTGGATAAGGATATTCCATTGCATTTTACTGCATTTTATCCTGCGTTCAGGATGATGGATACACCGCCCACGAAATTGGAGACATTGAAGAAGGCAAGAAGTATTGCAATGGAGGAGGGGGTAAGATATGCTTACACCGGGAACAGGGGGGATGTGGAAACCGAAAGCACCTATTGTTATAACTGCGGGGAACTGTTAATTGAAAGAAGAGGGTTTGGGGTGATTGAAAATAAATTAAAAGAAGCAAAGTGTCCTAAATGCGGGAAAAAACAGAATATAGTTTTGTGATTAATTCCTATATTCTGCAATATATTTATTGCTTAGTATTGTTTTCTACAAACTTCTTAACAAACCCAGAGTTATCATGAGTTCCAAGAAGAACCGAGAATTGCTCGGCGGGTTCCATATTTTTTATCTTATCCAGTAATGGCTTCCAGTCAGGAGAAAGCTTTGTATACTTAATTACATTATCAACGAAAACAGAGTAGAGTGAACCATCATCCTTGAAAAAGTCCAGCGCATAATAGACATTCTTGATGTTTTTTATATCGGATACGAGCAATTTCTTGACTGAGGCTGGGTTGCCAACCAGTTTCTCTTCTGTTGTTTTTCCAGCAAATAAATTAGTAATCGAAGAAAACCATTCTCTATTTACTAATTCCATAGTAATAGCATTAATCCATTTAATTTTTTTCTCAAAAACGGCAGTATTCTTATTCGTTTTTACTATCTGCTTCATATCAGAACTATCCATATTCGCCATCAATTCAAACAAAGGTGTATTTCTGGTGCTCCTAACAATATTTAAAAGCTCGATTTCTTTGGCTGTGTGTGGTTTTAACTTAATTGTGCCCCTTTCAGCTAGTTCAGCTAGAGACATATGCTTTTTTCTTTCTCTTACCTTATTTCTTAACTCCTTATTTCCTAATTTACTTGTCATCTTTGATCACCTAATATATTAAGTGTATGGAAATGTTTTTAAATGTATGTCTTAATGTTAAAATATGTAAGAGATTAAGACCTTATCTAAATAGCATTACTTTGCAAACGGAAAAATCCTTCTTTTGTAATAATCAATAAGAATCTTTGGAAGCTGGTTTATGCTTCTTATGCACCTGAAGTCGCGGGGTCCGAATATTTCCCTGTAAGTATTTGTAAAACTCTCTTTTTCTGAATCACTCCCTGCAACAGTTATTCCGAATACTGAAGGCGGAATCTTTCCAATCCCTGATTTTCTTATCTCCTCAACAGCTCTCATTGTATTCTGCACAGGGGTTTCAGAGCAATTTGGCTGACCGTCTGTAATTACTATAACATGGGTAAACTTCTTTGGATTCTTTTTATTAAGGTACTGGGCCCTTGCATTTACGTGCCTTATGGAAGCTGCAAGAGGTGTTGCACCGCTGGGCCTGTCCTTTGGAAGAAAAACATCTTTTTCTTCTTCTTTTTTACAGACTACGAAATCCACATCCCTGCCTCCTGCCATTACATAAACCTCTAATTTATCCTTAAGGATATTTGCTGCAGTTCCTACAAGCGCTGCTGAATCAAAGGCTGTCTGCAGTTTCTGGCCTTCTTCCATGGACTGGCTTCCATCTATAAGTATGAGAACCCTAACGCTTCTCTTTCTGTGCTCTACTGTTGAATAATAATCCGGAGGAAGAATCGTTCCTGTTTTTTTTGCAGTCCTCCATTCGTTATAAAGTTCTATATCTATATCTCCTGAATCCATAGGTCTTATTAATTTTCCTTCTTTCGGAGCATGCGGAAGAAACATCCTTGAAATCCTGTCAGCAAGTGTCTTACTCGGATTTGTTTTCTCCTTTTCTCTGCTGAATCTTTCGGTTACCTTTGCTGTGGCTTTTTTGTATCCTTTTTCATTATCCTTTTCCACCCATTCATCATAATGGTGTTCCTTTTTTCCTTTTGTGTATGGCTGGGGCTTTTCAACAGGTCCAGAATCCTTTGAGGATTTATCTTCAGAGGACTGGTTTTCCTTCTTATCCTGCTCTTTCCCATCATTTTCTTCTCCTTTGGCTTTCTTGTCGTTTTCTTCTCCTTCTCCTTTTTTGTCATTTTTTTCACTATTTTCCTTTCCTTCTTTTCTCTTGTCTCCTTCTTTGGGTTCTTTATCCTTGCCTTCTCCAGGTTTCTTTTCTCTCTTTGGCTGGAACGGGTCTTTTTCTCCCTCCTTTCCATTGGGGTCTTCTCCTTCTTCCGAATCCTGCTGTTGAGAATCATCATATGGATTCCCAAGGGGATTGAAACCTTTCTTTCTGGACGGCTTCTTATTTTTTACCTGTGGACTTGAACTGGGGTTGCTTAGGTCTGTACTGGAACCCCTCATGTCCTCGGGAATGTCCTCCTTCTTAAGCTCCCTGCCCATCTTTTTTGCTATCTCATCAACAAGGGGCTCAAGAACATAGTATGCCTTTGCAGAAACATTGAATGAATCTGTACCGTCTGTGAGCGGATTGCCTTTAATATCATGGAATGTATCTTCAAGAGATGCTATTACTGAATCCATCTCAAGGGCAAGAAAGTAGAGTTCATTAACATTATCCTTGTATTCAGGGGGAATTTCTTCTTTTGTTTTTCCTGTTATTATCTTCTGGAGTGCAAGCTCAAGAACAATCTGAAATTCGTTCTGCCTTTCTTCCATGTCTCCTTCTGTCTGCTCCATTAGGGATTTTAACTCGGGCCTTTTTTTGAGCGAGGCAAGCTTATCCTCTACGTATTTCTTGCTAAGGCCTGGATTCTCTGTAACCGTGCAGTGGTCAACCCTTCTGTCATCATAAATATTATGAAGAAAGTAAAAAAGCTGAGGGTATTTGAACATTCTCCCCACATCATTGTAATTCCTTATAGGGAAATGAATCTCGGTTGACTGTAAACCATCTTTTCTTGAGGTCAGCAGAAAACCCTCGCAGTCTTCAGCAACTTCAATGGTATCTTCCTTTCCTCCAATAGAAGTACGAATCTGCTCTCCTTTTCTGAACATTCTCTTTTTTGGAACTATCTCTGCATCTAGTCCAAGCACCTTATAATCAAGGGCATCCGGATGAAGATTTATTTCAAAGGAAGCATACCTGTGATGTCCTGCTTCATGGTAAAGGTCTGTTTCATAGCTGATTAGGTTGAGTTCTCTGGTATCAAACCTGTTCTTGTAAGGCGGAAGGAATATATCTCCATTGATTGTTGTATGTGGTCCTTCCTCTCCTTCTATCTGCTCCACCTTAAGTTCAGCCCCATGGCTCAGAATCCTTGCTATTACTTCAAACCCCCCTCCTTCAACAGCCTCTGCATAAAGAACTGCCGTATTTTCAATCCATTGCTTTATGTATATATCAAGCTTTCCCTCATCATCTGCACCAATAAGAACAGCAAACTGCTCGCTTGGATGCAGGTCCTTTATCTCATCAAGAAATGGCTTCCAGTAAATGGTGTGGTCCATATTTTCTATTAAAATATCAATAAACATATTATAGCAGGCCATATCGTAAAGAGTATCTATGGAGAAGTAAAGATTTGCAACCTTCCATGTAGAGCTTGTAAGTAGTTTTTCTATTGTTTCGGGATTTCCTACCAAACTGCCTTCATTGTCCTTTACAATAAAAAATTCCACAACTACTGCATTTTGCCCTTCATCAATAAGATGAGAAATAATTCCGTTAAGGTAAAGGACCTTTCTTTCAAATAGGTTAAGGTCTTTGTTGGCGTCTACAATCTTCTGTATGTTTACCTTAGGCAGCTCTATCAGCTTTACCTTTTTTTCGGGCTTCTTATTCTCCTCCTCTCCTTCGCTCGGTTTATCCTCCTCTTCTTCAATCTTCTTAAACACCGCTTCGCCTTCAAGCAGTGCAAGAAGGGCAATATTTCCGGTATCCTTTACAATCTCAAGAAGAGCCTGTTTGTAATCCTTGTCCGAGGAAAGTTTTCTTTTTTTGAATGGGAATTGAAGTACTTTTTTATTTCCTTCGTTTTTATCCCCAATCTTCCTAAATTTCATTCCGGTTCCTCCTTGCTCCTTAAATCGTTACCTTGTTACTCACGTACGTGGTCAGGCCTTTCCTTACGCTTCCGAAGTCATCCACTATTGGACAGATAAGAGCCTGGTCAACAGCATCTTTCAAAGGAAGTCCTGCAAGGTAAAGCTCAACTGCAGCAGTTACAAGAGAGGGCGAAGGCGCCTCTATCATTGCCTCAATCCTGTCTCTCTGAATCTCAGAGTATATCTTTGTAACATCTGCAGAAAGATGTTTGTCATCCTTGTGCTTAAATGCTAGTATAAGGTCGTGCACAACCTTTGAGAGCTGACCGACTATCTTTTCTATTTCTCCCTTGTTTGAATTATCCAGTTCATTCCTTGCCTCAAGGTCTCCCATGACAATTTCCTTTACAATTTCTGCTGAATTTGGATAATCAAATAGCAGATGAACAAATCTTCTTCTAAGGGCGGGGTCTATTGCCATTATTCCTGCACCATAATTAGGATTAAGTGCAGCAACAACCAATGTCTCCGGATGTATCCTTATCTGCTCTCCTCCAAATTCAGGAAAAGAAACAATCCTTTCGTTTGTTATTGAATGGAGCAGAGAGCTTATTCCTTCTCTCATTTTGTGAAGCTCATCAAGGTAAACTATTACCGGCTCAGAAGAAAGAGCAGCAAGTGCAACGGGGGCAGGACTGAACGCAGTTATTTCAAGAGCATCAACCCTTCCATTCAACTGATAAGGAATGGTTGCTATTGTTTTATGTCCTCTTAATTTTGCATCTGTCATATCCTCGTTCATTGAAACCCATAAAAGAGGAAGCTCTTTTTCTGCAGAATAGGTTTGCACAAGAAGGGATTTTGCTGTTCCTGTAGGTCCTACCATAAGCACGGGGTGCTGCATCTTATGGGATGCAATCAGAGTAGTTTTTTGACCTCCAATATCCTTGTATTTGCCCCTTAAATCAGCGGAGTCCACCTTGTAAGATTCAAGAGTATTTTTTATTGCCTCTGGAGAAGAAACATATATCTCTCCTCTCTTATTGAGTCCATTTATCTTATCCGGGAGAATTGCTTTACCTTCCATATTTAAACACCAATATTATTATGCACGGAAAGGTTTTTAAATATAGACCATCAATTTTAATTAATTGACACACTTAGTAGACGATTTTTCTTAAATTATTTGCTGGGTTTTTTTGCGGTTTTCTTAGGTTGGGTTTTTGCAGTTCTCCTGTTTTCTCATTCTGTTCAGCAGACCAAATCTTGTAAATTATTAACATTTCTTCTTTGCCAACGAAACTAAACTTTCTCAAAATAGATAAAACCTCTTTTTTATCTTCAGTGCCTGAAATTCTTTGTTCCAAAAAACGGGCAGCTGATTTTAAAGCAAAAGGAACAATCGTTCTTACATTATCGTCTGCATCGTTGCGCAATTCTAATAATTTTGGGACTGCAACAAAGATGTCAACGCCGTCGTCAGCAGTGTTTTTCAAAGCAAAAACAGCCAGATATCTCAAATCTGCATCTGCATTAGAAAGCATTTTTACAAACTCCTGAAGAACATTAAGTGTGCTCTCTCCTCCAACGGCGGCTTTCTTTAAAGCCAGGATGCTATTATTTTTCACGCCGCTAGTCCTATCCAAAAATGCTTTTATAAGATCAGGAAAAACAATGGAGATGTCAGCACCATTGTCTGCAGCAACCATTAAATCCCAGGACGCTTTAAGTCTAACCCTGCCATCTTTATCCGATAATTTCTCGGCAAGCTCCTTTATTTTATAATTTTCCATTCAATCACTAAATAACACGGCTCATTTATAATTATGCAGGAATATCAAAAAGGGATTAGTTAGCTGCGGCTTCGGCCTCAAGCTTTCTTTTAATTACCTTAAGACTTACGAATGCATCCCTTTCCATCTCTTCAAGACGGAAGATAATGTCTTTCTTCTGCCTTTCAAGGCGGGGAAGAACAACATATTCAAGCGCATTCACCCTTCTCTTGGTTTTTTCTATTTCCTGTATAAGCCTTTTTATTGAGGTTTCTGTTTCTGCAAGAGTAAGAACCAGCTGGAAAACATCTTCAAATGCCTCAACAACAGAGTCTATTCTTGCAGAGGAACCTATAATAGAGTAGCCCTTCTCAAGATAGCTTCTTTCCTCAAGCTCGGATTTTATATCAGGAATCTGCACACCCATGACATTCCTTACCTTTACTGTAAGGTGGAGGTCTTTTTTAAGAGAGGCAGAAATAGAGGCAAGCTCATGGGCAGAGTGGTATGCCTGTGCAATATAGAGTTTTTCATAGGCAAACTTCATCTTTTCATTAAGTTCTCCACGTAGGTCCTTGGCCTTTTCAAGGATTTTGAAGAACTCCATTATAAGGGCGTCCCTCTTCTGCTTAAGTAGGTTGTGCCCTTTTTCAGCAAGCACTATCCTTGCCTTTATCTTAAGGAGTTCCATCCTTGTGGGGTTTGGGTTTTCCTCTGCCATTAATTCTCACCTATTATTTTCACCTATTTCCTGAATTTCTTTCCGTATTTCTCAATGTATTCTTTCTTTATTCTCTTTAGTTCTGTTTCAGGCAGTGCTGAAAGCAATTCCCATCCAAGGTCCATAGTCTGTTCAATAGACCTGTCTTCATTTGAGGCCTGCGTAATAAATCTCTTTTCAAATTCATCAGCAAACTTGAGGTATTTCCTGTCCACATTACTGAGGGATTCCTCTCCAACGACAGCGCTCAGGCTTCTCAGGTCCCGGCCGGTTGCATAGCCTGCATAAAGCTGGTCTGCTAATCCTCTATGGTCCTCCCTTGTTCTTTCCTTTCCTATACCAAGGTTCATTAACCTGGAAAGAGAAGGAAGCGGGTCAACAGGAGGAGAAATATTCTTTTTGTGCAAATCCCTGCTCAGTACAATCTGGCCTTCTGTAATATATCCTGTAAGGTCAGGAATAGGATGTGTGATATCATCTCCTGGCATTGTAAGAATCGGAAACTGTGTAATCGTTCCTTTCTTTCCTTTTATCCTTCCTGCTCTCTCATAGATGGTGGAGAGGTCGGTGTACATGTAGCCGGGATATCCTCTTCTTCCAGGCACTTCCTGACGTGCTGAAGCGATTTCACGAAGGGCTTCGCAGTAGTTGGTCATGTCTGTGATAATAACGAGGACGTGCATATCCTTTTCAAAAGCAAGGTATTCTGCTGTAGTAAGAGCCAGACGCGGTGTAATAAGACGCTCAACTGAAGGGTCGTCTGCAAGATTAAGGAAAAGCACTGCTCTTTCAAGAGCTCCTGTTTTCTCAAAATCACGCATAAAGAATGATGCCTCTTCGTGAGTAATACCTACGGCTGCAAATATTACTGCAAAATCCTCCTTTTGGTCTTTTGTTTTGGACTGGCGGGCGATTTGAACCGCAAGCTGGTTATGCGGCAAACCTGAGGCAGAAAAGATTGGGAGTTTTTGTCCCCTAACAAGCGTGTTCATTGCATCAATTGTTGAGATACCTGTCTGGATGAAATCCCTTGGCTCATCTCTTGAGTAAGGGTTGATAGGTGCACCATTAATGTCCAGGCGCTCTTCGGCAATGGGCTTTGGACCTTTATCCCTGGGCTCCCCAAGGCCTGTGAATACCCTTCCGAGCATATCCTCGCTTACTCCGAGTCTCAGAGACTCTCCAAGGAATTTTACCGAGGTTCCTGTTGTGCTCAGACCTGAGGTTGAACCAAATACCTGTACAACTGCTGTTTTTTCGCTGATGTCAAGAACCTGGCCTTTTCCTCTTTCTCCGCTTGGAAGGATAATCTCCACAAGTTCATTATATCCTACGCCTGAAACATCATCAACAAAAATCAACGGACCGGCAATCTGGCTTACTGTTTTATATTCTTTCATAATAATCACCTTTTAATGGCCTCCTCAAATTGAGCATCTATCTCCTCGTAAATTGATTTGATATCCTTCATCTTTGTTTCCGGAATCTCCTTCATCCTTGCGATTTTTTCCATAACCTTAAGAGAAGTAAGAAAACTCAGCTGGACGCCCTTTTCAACTGCGTCCATTATCCTTTCATAGTAATGCATAATATTCTTGAGCATAAGGTATTGCTTCTCCATGCTTGAGAAGGTGTCAACCTCATGGAAAGCAGACTGCTGAAGGTAGTCTTCCCTTAGCATTTTTGTTACAACAAGAACTGCCTGCTCCTTCTCCGGAAGGGCATCCGGACCGACAAGCTGAACAATCTCCTGTAATTCTGCTTCCTTCTGCAGGAGTTTCATTGCCTCATCTCTTAGAGAAGGCCATTCTGCAGAGATTTTTTCTTTATAATACGGGTCAAGCGCTTCTATATAAAGAGAATAGCTCTTGAGCCAGTGGATTGCAGGGAAGTGTCTTCTATGCGCAAGAGAAGCATCAAGTCCAAGGAAAACCTTTGTAACACGCAGGGTGTTCTGCGAAACCGGTTCTGAGATGTCTCCTCCTGGAGGTGAGATGGCTCCTATAACGGTTATGCTTCCTTCTCTTGGGTTTGTGCCCAGGGTTTTTACTCTTCCTGCTCTCTCGTAAAATTCTGCGAGCTTTCTTGCAAGGTAGGCTGGGTAGCCCTCTTCTCCTGGCATCTCCTCAAGCCTTCCTGAAATCTCTCTGAGGGCTTCTGCCCACCTTGAAGTAGAATCTGCCATAAGGGAAACATCATATCCCATGTCGCGGTAATATTCTGCAAGAGTAATACCTGTGTAGATGCTTGCCTCCCTTGCAGCAACAGGCATATTTGAAGTATTTGCAATAAGAACCGTTCTTTCCATCAAAGGCTTTCCGGATTTTGGGTCTATTAATTTGGGAAACTCCTTAAGCACCTCTGTCATCTCGTTTCCTCTTTCCCCGCAGCCGATGTAAACAACAATCTGGGCATCAGACCACTTTGCAAGGGACTGCTGGGTGACCGTCTTTCCGCTCCCGAAGGGGCCTGGAATAGAAGCTGTTCCTCCCTTTGCGATTGGTGCAAATGTATCAATAATTCTCATTCCGGTGAGCAGGGGAATAACTGGAGGGAATTTCTCTGAATACGGACGGGGCTTCCGAACGAACCACCTGTGGTATAGTTTAAGGTCGTGTTTCTTTCCTCTTCCTGTGTCAAGGGTTCCTATAACATCCTCAACAGTGTATTTTCCTGCTTTTATGCTCTTCAGGGTTCCTGAATAAGGAGAGAGAATCCTGTGGGTAATGATCTCTGTTTCCTGGACTTCTCCAAGAACATCCCCATGTTTTATCTTCTGACCTTTTTTCACTAAGGGTTTGAACTCCCATTTCTTCTTCCTGTCAAGTGCAGGTACATCTATTCCTCTTGTGATGAATGAGCCTGCTACCTTTTCTATTCCCTGCAGAGGTCTTTGGACACCATCGTAAAAGCTCTTGAGAATGCCTGGTCCGAGCTCAACCGAAAGGGGCTCTCCTGTGGAAACAACCCTTTCTCCGGGCTGAAGACCGCTTGTATCCTCGTAAACCTGAATAACAGATTCGTTTCCGACAATCTTGATTATTTCACCGACGAGTTTTTCCTCTCCTACCCTTACGACATCGTAAAGCTTTGCATCTTCAATACCTTTTGCAACAACAACAGGTCCTGAGATTCTTGAAAGTTTTCCCTTCATTCTATATCACCATTATTTCTTTTTACTAATATCAAAACCTAAAGCCCTCTTTATAAGGGCATTCAGGTCCTCTCCTGTTTCCTTGGCTCCTGAAGAGTCCGGAACAGGGATTACTACTGGATGAGCGAGGTTGTCAAGTTTTTTCTTTAATCTCCAGTCTATATCCTGGAGGTAAAGCTGGTTTACTACAACTATGCCGTATTCTTGTTCAGAGATTATTTTCTCTATTGTACTCTCGAATTCCCTGCCTTTTTCAACTATAAATGTCCTTTCAAGACCGATAATCCTAAAACCGAAACAAAGGCTTGCATCGCCGATAACTGCTATCCTCTCGTCCATAATCTTTCCCACCTAGACTATAAGCATCTTTTTTACCTCCTCTTCGGAGAGGTTGCCTTCCCTTGCCCTTGCAATCTTTCTTAAATTATTCATTTCCTCTTCCTTTACAAAAAGGAAACCCACGAGGGTTCCGAGCGAAAGGTTGCTTCTGTAGAAAAATGTAATTCTTTTTCTTGCAATAACCTTATCAAGCTTGGACTCAAGGTCTGAAAGGACCTCGTCCTTGCTGAATTCTACAGGGAATATTCTCTTCACAACCTTGAAGGTATTCTCAAGCCCTTCTGCAGTAATCATATCATGTATCATTTTATTATTGAATGTTCCTCCCCTTATTATATATTTTCTAAGCGTTTCTTCATCAGTGACATTATGTTTTTTCAAACGCATGATATTAATGAGATTTTTTGCATCTATTGTAAGGCGGATTATCTTGCGCAGTGCAATCATATCCGAGTCGGATGAGATGGGCTTGTTAAGGAATTCATACATACTGGCGTCAAGAATAACCTGCAGTTGAGAAAGAACGCTTGCATCCTTTACTGCACTCATAAATCTCTTTTCCAGTTCTGTTCCCCTTATAATTTCGCTGGAGTGTCCAAGAATCTCTCTTCCTGCCCTTGTTTTTCTTATAACATTATAAATCTCTCCGGGCTCTGCTTTGAATATCCTTTCCAGTTGATGGAGCCTGAGTGTTCCTGCAGGAATCATATATGATCTTGCCTTTTCCCATTTTGAAGAAATTCTCTTGAAGGCGATGATTGTCTTGAGGTTGTGGATGTCCCATTTCCCGAGTACTGCTTTTATTACATCCTTTGCGTCTTCAGGTGCAAAAGAAAAAACCTTTTCAGCAACCTCTGCATAATCTGCTCCTGCAGCAAGCTCTATAAGGTCTGCACCCTTTACACTCCCTGAAAATCGCCCTATTGAATCCTTATATCTTGTCCTCTGCAGCATCTCAATCATTGCATCTATCGTTCTCTGGGAAGCAAGGTCTTCAAGAAAGGTCTTTGAAAGGAGCATAGCCTTTCTAGCTTTAACCCTGGCATTGGAATACCCATAAACGAGTGCACGGCTGTAAAACGGATTGAAACCCATAGTGTATATACCTCACTTGAAAAGAAACTCAGCGATTCTTTTCCTCATCTCCTCTCTTTTGTCCCGAAACAGTGTTTCAAAGGTGCAGTCCACCTTCACCCTTCCATTCTTGGATTCTGCAATAAAACCTGTGGCTCCCAGAAGGTCCTCTTTTATTGCTGCTTTTATTCCCTTGTAGAATTTCTTTTCCCCTTTGCTAATATGAAGGATTGTTGGACCTCCTATTTCCTTTACTGCTCTCTTTGCCAGTTCGTTTACTATCTTTGCATATTCTCTGGTTTTCTTAAATTGGGGAAAACGCTTGAAGATTTCATCCCGCTCGTTGTTGAGGGTATCTTCCTTTGCCTCTGAAAGAAATTTCTTTGCCTCAAGCCTTGCACCTGCAATCTTCTCAAGTCGCTGATTCTGGATGAATATCCCTGCTTCCTTGTCCGCTTCCTTAATGAAAATCTCTGCTTTCTTTTCTGCATCAGAAATTATTGTTTTCTTTTCCTTTTTCGCTCCTGAAACAATTCTTTCCTTCTGCTTCTTTGCATCGCTGATGATAGTGGAGGTAAGGTCATTTACTTCCATTAACCTCACCTATACCTTTCCGGTAAGCATAATAGCAATTACGAAACCCAGAATTACGATAGTCTCCGGCAAAGCCAGGAATATCAGGAGTTTTGTAAACTCTTCCGGCCTCTCGGCAAGGGTTCCCATAGCACTTGAACCGATGGACGCTTGTGCCCATCCAGTACCAAGGGCTGCAAGACCCATTGCGATACCTGCACTAATTGCAATCAAACCAGTTGCTTCTATATCCATATTTTCACCTATTTTTCTATTTTAAAAGGAACAAAAACCCTTCCTCCACCCTGGAAGAATTTTGAGTAGAATTCCACAAGATTGAGACGTCCGCCTTGTATGATGCATTCTACCATTGCCAATAAAATGTTTAAAAAGTGCAAAAAGAGCAATAATGGAAGTACTAAAAGCACTCCAAGAATTCCGCCTGCCCCTGTAGGGAACAGTGCCTCATTGATAACCTCTGCAATCATCACGCCTGCAAGCCCTACGGCAGCAATCCTTGCATAGGAAAGAACATTCCCGAGTAAACTTGGTATTTCAACTATCCCTATCAATCCTTCAAAGACTGCAATAAGTATGAATGAAACCCCAAGAATGATTGCTCCTGCAAACCCTACTGCTTCAGGGAAGAGGTTATACATGTAGGTTGCAATCGTAAGGAAAGCACCAAGTTCAAAAAAAATCCATGAGAGTTTTGCATAAGCATGTTTTCTATTGTGGTGCCATTCATTTATTGCACCAAGAAGGAAACCAAGTGCAAGATGTATAAGGCCGATAAAAATGGAGGCAACAATGAGCAGGGGCAGTCCATGGGACCTGCTGAAGCCGTCGTAAAGGGGCCCTGCAACAGGACTCAACCAACCCAGGTTTGCAAATAAATTAAGGAAAGCAAAATGCGATGTTCCCAGCCATTCATCAAAAGCAATTCCAAAAATAATTCCCGCAATCCCTGAGAGCGCCCATATCCTTGCAATCTCATGCATCATTCCTTTCTTGAACTTTGTGTAAAGAAATGTTGCAAAAATAAATGAGATTATACCATAAAAAACATCACCGAACATCATGCCGTATATTATTGGTATTGTAAAAAATAGTATAATGGTGGGGTCTATCTCTCCGGGTTTTGGCAGGGAAAATAGTTCAACAAGAAACTGAAACTGACTTGCTACCTCTGGATTATCAAGAACCACCGGCGATTCTTCGTCCGCTTCGGCCTTCTGGATGAAAATAGAGCCTTCGAATTCCTTTTCAAGTGCTGTTTTGAACTTTTCATACTTTGAAGAAACTACCCAACCCGTAATGAATGCTGTTCTTTCACTCATTCCAAATTCCTTTGTGAGGTTCAACCTATCGGCCCACAAAGAAAGCGCCCCTTCCAGAACCAGCAGTTCCTCCCTGTAATCATCAGCAATATGAAAAAGTTTTTCATTTATTTTTTTTATCTTCTCTTTTCTTTCGGATATCTTTGCCCTTATCTGCTTTGCTGTCTTCTGGGGGGTTGTAAAACCCTCGGTATTTATTTCTGTGAAGCCGAATCTTGAGAGTGCAAAACTCCCGTCAAAGGCTTCCTTTTTGGATAAGAGCGCAATAACAGTTTCATCCTTAAGAGCATGAAATTTTAGTTCATAATTTTCAGGATGGTTTTCCTGGAGATATTTTCTTAATTGAGTAAGTTTTTGCTTTGGTATCTTTCCAACATGGAATTCCAATTTTTCAGTCTGCATCTGCGAGAGATCAACATCTCCAAGAAAAAGAATTTCAAGAGTGCGCCTCAACCTATATTCAAGTGAAGCCTGCTCCTTTTTGTATCTCCTGAGTTCATGGTGGTAGGATTCAAGAGTGGAATCAAAAGAAAGTTTTTCAGATCTCTTCAGCGCTTCGTTCAGTTCAAGCTCAACAGATTTTCTGGTTTTTATTCTCAATAGTCTTTTTAATCTTCTAAGCCTTACAACCTGAGAAGCAACCCCGTCGTATAATTCAACGGTTTTTCCTGCAGGAAATTCCTGCTTGAACCTTCTTATTTCTATCAATCCAAGGGAATGTATCTTTTTGAGTATATTATTTAGAAGAGATTTGGGAACGGCCATATTAACCTTCTGCATTTCAACTGGCCTTAACATATGCTCACACTGAGGAAACGAATTCTTTGAACACCTTCTCCCTTTGCTTTGGAGTCAGATTGAGTTTTTTTATTTTTTGTGATTCCTTTTCCACCTTGTCTATTATCTTTTTTACTTCATTGTTTATTGTTTTCTCTCCCCTTTTTATAATATTATTTCTTACATTAAGAGCTTCTTTTTCAGCATCAAAAATTATTTCAGAAGCCTGCTCTTTTCCTTCTTTTATTACTCTTTCGGCTTCTATCTCTGCGTCTTCCTCTATAATATTGGCTTTTTTTTCTGCTTCCTTTACCTCTCCCACAACATTCATAAAGGAACTTTTCATATAACAACCCTGCCTTGGAGTTTAAAGCATAAATAAAAAGGTTTTTAAAATAACCGTATGTTATAAGGGAATGCTCAAGATGTGGGAGTAGTTCCCTGAATAGAGCGAGGTTTTAGAATGGGTGCATATAAGTATATTAAACAGAACTTTGAACAAACAAGAAAGGAAAGGGACGATATCTATAAACAAAGGCTTGTGGAATGGAGAGGCGAGCTCGTAATTCTTCGTGTAAAACCAACCAATGTTACAAGAGCAAGAGAACTTGGATATAAAGCAAAACAGGGTTATGTTGTTGTAAGAACAAGGATTGGAAAAGGAAACAGGAGAAGAAGAAAGCCAAAGGGTGGAAGAAAGCCTTCAAAGAATTATCTGATTAAATCCCCGGACATGAGCCATCAGACAATAGCAGAACAGAAAGTTAATAGGGAATATCCTAATCTTGAAGTGCTGAACTCCTATTGGGTAGGGGAGGATGGAAGAAATAAATTCTACGAGGTAATACTTGTGGATTTGAGCATCCTGGACCTTAACCTCGGAAAGGGAAGAGTGTATAGAGGATTAAGCAGTTCAGGGCAAAAGGGCAGAGGCTTAAGGGCAAAAGGAAAAAAGAAAGTGAGGAGAAGGTCAAAGAAAAAGGAAAGAATGAAGAAAGGAATCAGCAAATAGATTAAGAGCTTTCTTCTTTCTCAGTTTCTTTTGAGCAGTACTTCTTAAAATAGGCAATAAGAACATCCGGTTCGTGGTATTCTTCTTTTAGTATTTTTATTTCTTTTGGGAGTTCTCTTTTTTTGATATGCTCAAGAATCTTTTCTTTATTGTTTAAGAGGTTTGAGAGGTGGTCCAAGGTATCCGGAGACATGTCTTCTTTTTGAGTTTCATCAAGAATTGCACGATAAAAAGATATCTGTCCTGTGTGGAAGCCCATGGTTGGTCTTTCTTCATCTATTATATCTTTCCATATTCCATTTTTCCATATTTCCTTGGCAGTTTTTGCAATAACGTGAAGATGTTTTGCTTTTGAGAGAAGGTCTTCTTTCTTTGACTTTCGCATAAAGAGAAATTTAAGGGACATGTGTTTTTCCTGGGTCCATCCAAGAGCACGAGTTTGGAGGGTTTTGATTTTCTCCATTAAGTTATAGAATATGGGAAACAGTTTAAAAGCTTTTTCTTTTCTTTGATTAGTTTACTATTCTCTTTATTCTATTCTGATTTCTTATATTTCTTGGTTTTCTCAGTTCCTTACTCCTAATATCTGTATTCTCATTCCATATTTTCTGAAGATTAGTAAATAATTGTAATGATTGTTCTTTTGTTATTGAACCTTTCTTTTGGGATTCTCTTAAAGCTTCAATTACTTCTTTCTTTTTATCTTGAGGAATCTTTTCTGGATTAGAATACAAATCAAACATGAGTTTCTCTTTTTCTGTAAATAACTCTGGTTTTTCTTCTGCTATTTGGTTTATTGTTGTTTTTGCACTATAATGTTTATATGCGTAAATAACATCTGCTCCTTTTTCTATCAATAGTTCAGCTGTTTTTGTATGTCCTTCCTTAGCAGCCAGTAGTAGTGCTGTCCAACCATAATTATCTTTTGCATCTATATCTACTCCTTCTTGTATTAACCGTTCAACCTCTCTTGTATCTCCTTTCTCAGCAGCTTTCAGCAGTTTTCCATTCAAATCCATCTAAACCATTCCTTCCATTCTTTTCAGGTTATTCCTATTAGGTTTCTTCTGTGGTTTTCTCATTTCAGGTCTCTGCAATTCTATTTTTTTGTTCTGCTTATCCATCCATTCATTGTAGATTTTCTTTGCTAATTCCTTTACTTCCAAAGAACCACCCATCCTCCTTAGAAATTGCACTAGTTCTTTCTTGCTTTTGCAGTTTTCAGCAGAAATCTCAAGAGTGCTAAAAACATTTCCAAGTCGTATGTTATTATCATGAGCCGCCATTGACTCTACAAGCAACCTTAATGTCAGTTCTCTTGTTTTTTCATTTGTAACTGCATATGCTAAAGCTTCCTTAGCATCTTTTGTTAGATCTGGATCTCGCTCTCCAAGAAATTCAATAAGTTTGGGAATAACGAGAGAGATGTCTGCACCTGTTTCTGCTGCCTCTCTCAAAACCCTTGTGATTGTCCTCCTGCTATAGTCTGTATTATATGTTTCCCCATCTCCAGTAACGAGTAAATTCAAAAATACCGGAAACGAGGTGGAGATGTCAATTCCGTTTATGGCAGCACGCCGAAAAAGATCAATTGCTTTCATTTTGATATTGAAATCATCTCCAGAAGCATATAAATTGGCCCAATATTTGTCAAGAAGCAGATTATTTAACTTGGGGAAAGCAATGGAAATATCAATATCTTGATTAATAGCATGAGAAAGAAATGAGAGTGCACAAGACATACTTCCCCAGTTTTTCGTATCTCCATCAGGAGATATTTTCTCAATGATTTGGTCAACGATAAACTGCCTGTTTTTCTCATTTTTAGCAGCTTTGGCCAAAGCTCTTGCAGAACCTGCTTTTACATGGGCATTCTTAATTTTAGTTGAAAAAATGACTTTCAAAAGGGAGGGAACAGCTATCGAAATATCCTTACCTTCCTTGGCGACCTTCTCCAAACCATGGATGGCCATTTCGTTTTTGTTCTCATCAAAAAGCTCGTGCATCTTACTTTTAACAAATAAATTTGTTCTTACTTCCTCTGCAAGGATTCGTCTCTCAATTCTTCTTTCTTCAGTTTTTTCTTCAATGTAATCATAAATTCCAGTAAGAAAGGGGAGATTTTTCTCCGCAAATGTTCTAAACCTTGTTTTCTCTTCCATACTTTTAACACTCCAATAGATTTATTGCAACAAATGTATTTAAACCTTCTGTTTATTACAACGAATATAACGGAAACACCGGAAATGAGGTGTCTCCTTTTATTTTAAAAGGATTCCATATTAGAAAAAAATGGGGAAAAATGCTTGAGCAATTTAGCCCGAAGAGGGCATTTAAGAGAAACCAGAGAATAAAATATGGAGAGGTAGGACTGAATCCTATTGTAAAGAGCGTATTTTCCCAAATTGGAATAGAAAAATTATACAAGCATCAGGCTGAAGGAATTAAAAAAGTAAAAAAAGGGAAGAACGTGGTGATTACAGCACCAACTGCAAGCGGAAAGAGCGAGATATTCCTTTCTGCAATAGTGGAAAAAGCAGTAGAAGGAAAAACAGTACTTTTGCTTTACCCTACAAAGGCTCTGGAAAGAGACCAGCTGAAAAGGTTTGAACCGTTCAGGCTGTATGGAATAAGAGCAGAGATTTATGACGGAGATGTGCCTCAGCACAAAAGAAAGAAGATAAGGGAAAATCCTCCCCAGGTTTTGATAACGAATATGGATATGCTTCACCATATTTTGTTGAATAATAGATTGTTTGAGGAATTCCTGAGTAAATTGGGGTTGGTGGTTGTGGATGAAATACACACCTACAGCGGGACGCTTGGAGCCCATTCTGCAAATATAGTAATGAGATTAAAAAGGCTTTTGAAAAATAGGTTTAAGAGAAAATTGCAGTTTATTGCAACCTCTGCAACTGTAATGAACGCAGGGGGATTCTGTGAAAAGCTTTTTGGGGAAGCTTTTGAAGAGGTGAAAGGAGCAGGAGGAAGCAGAGGAAAAGTAGAGCATGTTCTTATTAATCCGGAAACAGAGAGCTACACCACCACTTCTCTGAGAGTTGCAGAAGAGCTTGGGGTGAAAACCCTTATATTCGGAAATTCGCATTCTGTGGTTGAGCGGCTCGGGCTTATGGGAAAGGGAATGGAC
The DNA here is from genome assembly GCA_023129075.1 of Microcaldota archaeon. Lineage (GTDB taxonomy): Archaea > Micrarchaeota > Micrarchaeia > Anstonellales > Bilamarchaeaceae > JAGMCT01. The sequence continues at coordinate 18,900 of JAGMCT010000003.1, read as the reverse complement.
ATTCCTGTGATGGTTTACAGAGCAGGATTAACTTATAAGAATAGGGAAAAGCTTGAGCAGGAATTCAAAAAAAATAGGAATGCAGTAATGGCAACTACTTCTGCACTTGAGCTGGGAATGGATATGGGGGATGTGGATGCTGTTATACTGGCAGGGTTTCCTGGAAGTATTACAAAGGTTGAGCAAAGGATAGGGAGATGCGGGAGAAAAGGACAGGAGGCTTATGGGGTGTTTATCGCGAGGGAGAGTCCTTTGGATATGTATTACTATGAAAATGAAGAGGAATATCTGCATGGGGAGCCTGAGAGCTGTTATGTAAATCCTGGGAATGGGCATATTCTAAAATGGCATGTACTTTCTTCTGCAAAAGACCTGATGCTTACCAAAGAGGAAATAGAAGAGAATGGATGGGAGGAAATTGTTAAGGAATTGGAAGAAGAAGGGCTGATGAAGAGATGGGGTTATTTTTATTCTGTGAGTATTGAAGGAGCAAGAAGGATACATAAATTGAATATAAGAAGCGGTGGAAAAAATATTCGTATTCTTGATGCAGGAACGCAGAAGCAGATAGGGCAAAGGGATATTGCAATGGCCATTGGGGAGCTTTTTGAAGGGGCGATATACCTGCATGGGGGGAGGGCGTTTGTTTCAAAAGGACTGGATTTGGAGAATGGGGTTGCATATGTGGAACTAGTAGGGGATAATGTTGAGGCATATACACAGCCTGTAAGAGAGAGGGAAGCAGAAGTATTGGAAGAGAAAAAGCACAAGGAGATGGGGGAGATTGCATTATCCTATGGGAAAATTCATATAAGGGACAGCGTTTCAGGATTTGTAGTAAAGGATGTATTCAGGGGAACAAGGATTGGAAATCAGAATTTTGAGGAGCCGTATGTATATGAATATGATACCTATGCATTGTGGATGGATATTGACCCTTTTTCCTTTGATGTGGAGGATTTCCAGGGGGGAATCCACGGGTTTGAGCATGTATTCATTTCAATGAGCCCTGCGGTGAGCGGAGGGGACCAAAAAGAGGTAGGAGGAATAAGCTATCCTTCCGGAAGGATGTATGTATATGAAGGAATGGAGGAAGGGAACGGGATTTCTGATATTATTTATTCTAATTTTTCAAGGATTGCAAGAATGAGTTATGAGAGGCTCAAGAACTGTGAATGTGAGAGTGGGTGCCCCAAGTGTATACTGGACTCGCAGTGCGGAAATGATAATTATTATCTGCATAAGGATAGCGCAAAAGAGATAAGCAAAAGAGTAAAGGATTGGTGTTCAGTTTAGATTGTAATGCGTAGAAAAGCCTAAAAGTGCGCAGTGTAATGCGAACCTTTAAAAAGAAATATTTAAACGCTGTGGATTTTCTTCTTGGAAAAGGAATTTATTGAATTGCTTTCCTTATCTTGTTTTTATCTGGTTTCTTCTCTGGTTTTCTCATTTCTTTACTCTTAATATTTGTATTCTCGTTCCATATTTCCTGAAGATTAGTAAATAATTCCAATGATTCTGTTTTTGATATTGAGCCTTTCTTTTGGAATTTTCTAAGTAGTTTAAGCACTTCTTTTCTTCTATCCAGAGAGATATTCTCTGGATTAGAATACATTTCAAACATAAGTTTCTGTTCTTCTGTAAATAATTCTGGTTTTTCTCCTGCAAGTTGATTTATTGTTTCTCTTGCATCATTATGTTTATATGCATAAAAAACATCTACTCCTTTTTGTATTAGTAATTCAACTATTTTTTTATGTCCATACATTGTAGCCCACATAAGTGCAGTCTGACCATATTCATTCCTTGCATTTACATCCGCTCCTTTTTCTATTAGTAATTCAGCTATTTCTATTGGTCCATACCCAGCAGCCCACATTAGTGCTGTCTTACCATTCACGTCTTTTGCATTTATATCTGCTCCTTTTTTTAGTAGTAATTCAACTTCTTCTGTATCTCCTTTCTTAGAAGCTTTCAGCAGTTTTTCATTCAAATTCATTACATCACTCTGTTTATTCTCTTCAGATTATTCCCATCTGGTTTATTCAGTGGTTTTCTCATTTCTTTACTCTTAATATTTGTATTCTCGTTCCATATTTCCTGAAGATTAGTAAATAATTTCAATGATTCTATTTTTGATATTATTCCTTTCTTTTGGGATTCCCTTAGAACCTTGATAACTTCTTTCTTTTTATCTTGAGGAAACTTCTTTGGATTAGAATACATTTCAAATATAAATCTTTGTTCTTTTGTGAATAATTCTGGTTTTTCTCTTGCAAGTTGATTTATTGTTTCTCTTGCGTTATATTTTTTATATGCAGAAACAACATCTGCTCCTTTTTGTATTAAGAACTCGACTGTTTCTGTATGTCCTTTACTTACGGCCAACATCAGTGCTGTCTTACCAAGGATGTCCTTTGTATTAATGTCTGCTCCCTTTTCTATAAGAAATTCTGCTGTTTCTGTATGCCCTTTTTCAGCAGCCAGTATTAGTGCTGTCTTACCAAGGATGTCCTTTGTATTAATATCTGCTCCTTTTTCTATGAGAAATCTTGCTGTTTCTGTATACCCTTTTTCAGCAGCCCGTATTAGTGCTGTCCGTCCTTCCCAGTCCTTTACATTTACATCTGCTCCTTTTTCTATAAGGAATTTGGCTGTTTCTGTATGTCCATTCTCGATAGCATGTGTTAAAGCTGTCTCACCCCAGTCATCCCTTGTATTAATATCTGCTCCTTCTTGAATTAGCCGTTCAACTGCTTCCGCATCTCCTTCCTTAGCAGCTCTCAAAAGTTCTTCATTCAAATCCATAATAATACATTTGCAGAAACAATTTAAAAAGATATGTATGAAATAAGGATTAAAATCTTTTTATTGAAATACATGTATGGATTTGAAACTTCTTCCTAAGATTGCAAGGAAAACATTAGAATATTACTTCAAATATAGGGATAAACCTTCCTCTTTTCCGGATGTGGATTTTGAGCAGTTTAAAGAAAAAAGAGGAGTGTTTGTAACACTAACAAAGAAAGGGGAGCTGAGGGGGTGTATAGGATATCCTCTTCCTGTAAAGCCCCTGGGAGAAGCGGTTGTGGAAAATACCCTGAATGCTGCATTTGAAGACCCAAGATTTCCAAGGCTTCAGCCGGATGAGTTGAAGGACCTGCATATAGAAATAAGCGTTCTTACAGTGCCGGAAGAAATAAAAGTGAGCAAACCTGAGGAATATTTAGAGAAAATAAAAATAGGAAGGGACGGGCTTATAATAAAGAAAGGATGGAACAGCGGGTTATTTCTTCCGCAGGTGCCGGTTGAGCAGGGATGGAATATTGAAGAGTATTTAGGGCATCTATGTATGAAAGCAGGAATGCCTGCAGAAGCATGGAAGGAAATTGGAGTTAAAATAGAGAGATTTGAAGCAATCATTGTGGGGGAAGAAGAATGAAGATAAAATTGATAAAAAGGCCGAATGGAACATACATCAGGCTTCCGGAGGAATTCAAAGGAGAGGAAGTTGAACTGTTTCAGTTGAAGAAAGGATATTATTTATTGAGTGCACTTCTGGGGGAGATAAAAGAAGAGAAGAAAGAAATCAAAAAAGAAAGAAAGAAAGCAGATAGCGGAAAGGTTCTTGGAAAGCTAATAGATATAAGATTTCAGGAGAGAACTGTTCCGAACCTAAAAAAAGAGTTTACAAAAGAGGAACTGGAAGCAGTAGAAGAACTAATAAAAGGAAGAAAAGTGCATATATTCAAAAGCAGAAAGTATCCTGAAGGCGTGTATAGTATTGACAATGAAGCATTCAAAAACATCCCTCCTAAAAGAGAACGGGAAAAGAAAGAAGGATTGGATTATGAAAATCAGTTAAAGAGCAGAAATTATACAATAGTGGAAAGTGAAAGAGGTGCAAGGATTTTATCTGAGATGCTTGCAAAGGAAAGGAGAACATATTCAGGAATAAAAGGATTTGATGGAAAGTATTATGTTATGCAGAATAGGTATTTGAAAAGGGTTGGTGAAAAAATACTTAAGAGCATGGAATCGGACGAGAGTTTAAGGGACATAGCACAGAGAATAAATGAGGATGAAGAAGGAGTACTCTGCGTACTCCGCATACTTAATGATAAGGGAGAGGTTAAAGAAAGCAGGAAAGGACTGTTTTCAAAGGTGTAAGCATGGATATACGGGACCCGCTCCATGGAACAATAACATTTACAGATTTTGAAGAAAGAATAATAGATACTCCTGAATTTCAGAGATTGAGGAGAATAAAACAGCTTGCACTTACGCACCTTATCTATCCTGGGGCAACACATACACGATTTGAGCATTCACTTGGAACACTTGAGCTTGCAGGAAGGATATGCAGAAAACTTGGGATAGAAGAAGAAAGGGCAAGAGTATATGCACTTGTCCATGATATAGGGCATGCTGCATTCTCGCATGAGAGCGAGGGAATACTTTCAAGATATTTTGGAAATCATGAAAAAAAAGGAAAGGAGATTATGCTTAAAGGTGAACTCGGAGATGTATTAAAAGAAAAATTCAGCGAAAAGGAAATTGCAGAAATGAATGAGGGAATAAATGGAGAGGTGATTTCTTCTGCGCTTGGTGCAGACAGAATGGATTATCTGGCAAGGGATGCACATCATACCGGGGTTGCATATGGAATAATAGATATAGAGAGAATAGTAAGCACCCTAAAGCAGGAGAATGGACAGCTCATATTAAAAAGCTCAGGAATAGAAGCTGCCGAATCCCTTATGATAGGGAGGTTCCTAATGTTTTCTGCTGTTTATTTTCATAAAACAGTAAGGATTGCTTCTGCAATGCTGAGAAAAGCAATTGAATATGGAATAGAAAAAGGAATGGATCCTGAATTATTTATGAAATATGGGGATGATGAAATTCTTTATGTACTTGTGAAAGAAGGTTCAGAACACGCAAAAAAACTGCATGAAAGAAGGCTGTATAAGGTTGCCGGAAACTTTAGGATGAGTAAAGAGAATGAGAAAATGCTGGGGGAAAGATTCGGAGAGGAGATTATTATGGATATTCCTTCATATCCCCCAAGAGGAAGAATAGGAATAGAAGGAGGGGGGAATCTTGAGGAGCTTTCTGCATTGGTGAATTCCCTTAAGGAAGCGGAAGAGAAAAGAAAAAGAATACTTGTATTGTGTAAAGAAGAGGAATTGGAAGAAATAAGAGGAAAACTAAAGGAAGTAGCCAAGGACCTTGATAACCATGATAGTAACTAGAACTGCAATTACGAATGTTTTTGGGTCTATGAGAACCCCTCCGAGTTGCTCGCCTGAACTCATACCTAATATTCCTGCAGAGGACATCGGCATTGAAACCTTGGACCTTTTCCAGCTCATACCAAAAAAGATGCTAAGAAAGTATTTAAAATATATGTGCACATAATATTAATCTCATTGCAGGTGAACTTAATGGCTAAGAAAGAAAAAAATATAAAAGAAGAAACAATTGGGATTTCCCCGCTTATGGCAGGAGTTATAGGTCTACTTTTGGGTGCTTTGGGAGTATATGCATTCTATACAATAATCGGAAGTGCGGGGGCAGCAGATGTTACTGAAACCGAAAATTTTACACTGGATATGGAAATGGTAGCTGAACTTGAAGACATGATGGAAACAATGGCATATGCAAGCACTGGAATGGAAATAGAAATGGAATACAAATCATATTTAGATAAAGGGAATTATGTGGAAATATTATTTGCAACAATACAGGGAGATGTTCCTGTGTATATATCTAAAGATTATAAATATATTTACGGCGGTATTTATGGTTTTGAAGAGATGAAAATCCAGACTGATGCACTGAAGCTTCAGATTGAGGCAATGAAAGAAGCAGAAAACCAGGGTGGTGAAGGAAGCGGAATGGAATACGAAAAGAGTGAAAAACCTGAGGTTAAATTATTTTTGATGAGTTTCTGTCCTTTTGGAAACATTGCTGAGAATGGAATAGAACCTGTAATTAATTTGATGGGGGAGGATATAGAGTTTGAACCTGTTTACATAATAAGCGGGGAAAATGGAAACTACCAGTCATTGCATGGGGCGCCTGAATTAAATCAGGATATCAGGGAAAAGATAATATACAATTTATACGGGGCGCAGATGTGGATGGATTATGTGTATAAAGTAAATGCACAGTGTTCACTTAACGGAATAGAAGAATGCTGGCAGGGGCCTGCTGAAGAGCTTGGAATAAATATAAGCGAGGTTGAAGAGATTTATGAAACTCAGTTCAATGAGATTGCAGATGGAGAAGTGTTGAAAACAGCTGAATGGGCAGTAAGAGGTTCACCAACACTTTACATAAACAACATGCTTTACAACGGGCAGAGAGATCCAGAATCCTACAAAACAGCAATATGCTCTGCATTCTTATCAGAACCTGAAGCTTGTGGTTCAGAACTTAGTGAGGAAGCAGTAGGGCCGGATGGAAACTGCTAATTCTTTTTTTTAAAATATTCTTGCTTTTTTTCCATTGAAAAAAAGTGTTCGTTCATATCGCATGCCGAATTTTTTGAGATAAGTAGCAGGCTCTATTGCCATTGCTGTATTCTTTAAAGAGTCCCTGGATTTTGAGCCAAGAGAAGGATATTCATGAACCTCCAGACCTATTCCATGGCCTATTGCATGTGGCGGTTCTTTTATTTTGTATTTTTTGAAGAGTTTTTTGGAGAATATTGTAAGTTCTGAGCCGTTCTTGAAACAGGGGAGTTCATCAGCAATTTCATGGAAAATATTTTGAAGGGACTGATAAATTTCTTTTTGTTTTTTTGAGGGCTTGAGAAAGAATATTCTTGTAAAATCCGAGCAGTATTTCTTGTATTTTACTCCATAATCTATAAGAATAAAATCAGAGAGTTTCTTTTTTGTTGGAATTGAATGCGGAAAAGAGGTATTTATACCTGTGGAAACTATTGGGGGGAATGCAGGTTCAAGGCCTTTTTCAAGAGTAAGAAGAAGGAGTTTTTTTTCAACATCCTTTTCGGTTTTTAGTTTTGAGAGGTCCAGTTCGTTGAATATGGAGTTGGTGAGTTCTGAGGCCTTTTTTATGTATTTTACTTCTGTTGGTTTTTTGATTCCTCTTTCTTTTAAAAGTGCCTGAGAAGAATTTTTTATCCTGAAATTTCTTTGGAGAAGCTTGTATAAAGGTACGGAGATTGAAGAAAGGTCAACTGCGAGCTCCTTTTTTACATATTTTTTTAAGGATGGAATTGGGTCTTTTATAAGGACAATTTTCCCTTCGAAGTTCTTTTTTGCATACTCGTAATTCATTTCGTATGTAAAAAGAATATTTTTTTCTTTAAGGAAAAATGAATGGTCAGATTCAATTCCTGTGTAATAGTAAAAATTTGGGTTGAAGGATTCTCCCATATAAAGAAGGGTGTCCATAAATTGAAGTCTTGGAGTTTTATATTTAAAAGGGTTTGCAGCCAACCCTAACTTTCTTTGCGGAACTATCCACATATTCTTTGCTGAGTTTTAGATCCAATTCAATCAGGTTTTGGACCAGCGGATTGTCTTTGTTTAGTTTGTATAAAGTGGCATTGCCTATTCTTCTGCTCTCCTTCACAATCTCGTACTTTTCAATCATAGGCCAAATGCCATACAGTGAAGCTCTTGAGATGCCTGCATTCCCTGCGATTTCTGTTTTTGTGTAGTCAAAAATGCTGTTTTCAATTAAGAAGTCAACCACTTTTATAAATGGCGTATTCCCCAGAAATCCAACCAGCAGCGACCTCTCCATAATGACATATAGAAGAGAAATGTTTATAAATATGTATGTTCAACGTATTTAATAGTGAACTGCCATGTCAAATATTACAGAAAGTGATGTTGTTCCTTGGATACTAAGTAAATTTGCCCGCCATGGTTGGTGGGGAGCAAAGCACACCAGTTTTGATAATATCCCAAAGGGTGCGCCCCTGCATTTAAGGGGAATAATAAAGGGTGCAGCAGAGCAATTAATTAAGGATGGACTTTTGGTCAAGAAACCAACTTCTTATGGTCTTGAAACAAGCTTGAATTTTGAGAGAAAGGATGAAATCTTCGGTATTATTGAAAGGTGGAGGGCCCAGAGGTGAGTTTGGTCCGCCAATACCCTTTTAATGCCTACCATAATCTCCTTCGGAATACTCTCGTAAGCATTTATTCAAAGAGTTAGGTTTATAAATAAGTTTACTCTTAAGTAATATAGTGTTATTATGAAGTTTAAATTCAGACCTAAGGTAGAAAATGTCAGTAAGAGAAAACAATCTTTCTTAAAAGCATTTGGAAAAGCAGCTGCCATATGTGTAATATCCAGTTCTTTGATGCTTGGTTGTGGAACAACACATAAGAATACAAGGAATGATAGAACTGTGCAAACAAATCATGAGGATGTACAAAGTGTTCAAGACCAGAATGTAAAGATTGCAAGAAAGGTTGCAATGGGTTTATTTGATTTGTCTACCACAGCAAAATTCACAAGCAAACACCTTACTGAATTGAGCAAACTGTTGAAGGAGCTGAAATCGCTTCCAATACCAGAGCCATTTTCACTAGAGTACGAATTCCCTCTAATAATGGGAGATGACCGATTCAATTGGCATCTACTCTATACAAAAGGCATCCGCGATTCTTTACGGGATTTAACGAATAGAAATGACCTTGTGGATAAGAAAGGAAAACCATTAGTCCAAAGAAACGAGATTGATGATGCCCTGGAGTTTTTGATTCTTGCTAGTCATCGTATTGATAGAAAATACCCTCGTAAGCCTCTCAAGCGACCTGAAGACTTTAAGTATGAAAAACATGGGTATGTTCCTAAACCAAGTCCTGATGGAAGGAGACTTGGATGGGAATACAGATGGGGTGACTAATAAATGAAGAGTGTTTCCTCTTAGTATTCTCTTCTGCTCAATCGTAAGCCTTTTAAATAAGTTTACTCTTAAATAAATAGGTGTTAATATGAAGAAGGAAGATAATATTTCTAAGAAGAAGGGAATTAAGAAAGGTCCTTCTATTAAAACAGCTATTTCCAGAGCTAAAAGGATAGGCAATGGAGTGAAGAAGACTGCTGTAAGTGCTGCAATTATAACAGCTCTATTGGGTTCTCCTGTTGATTTTACAAACATTACAAGAGTACAAGCAGCAGAAACAGATGCAGGAGTTAATGATGTTAAGAAACTTCCAAAGGTTTCTTTGAAGGAATTAAAGGGATTGGATAGAAAGCATGGAGTATGTGGTGTTTACAAAGACGCACAGGGAAACTATAAATTCAGCAAGAAGAATTGGAGGGGTCGATCGATCGGTGATTATCGTATAGTCCAGGGAATTGGATATGTCACTAATGACCAATTAAATATTCCTCTTCCAAATTCAAATAGAAGAATTATATTCACTGCAACGATAGGAACCGATGAAGAAGGGAAAAAAATACAGCACGTAGGGGTAATCTACCGTGGCAAAAAGGGAGAACAACTCTCCGCAGGGATTCAATTAGATAAATTAGCAAAACTTTACAAACAGGAAAAAGGAAAAGATTTGAAGTATGTTAAATTGGTTGGGGAGAATGGTGTAGATGAAGATGGTCCTTATGTTCAGGTTAGTGTAATCCCAATAGATCAATTTGGACAGAGTTTGAATATTGTGGGGAAGGGCACTCCTATAATGCAGATTCAGTTTTATAACGATAAGGTTTACAGTTTATATGTTTCAGTTTAGAGGGATCAAATGGGGAAAACTAAATCAGTACCAAAAGAAGAGGAGAAATCAGCACAGGGACAAACGAAATATATTATGGAAACACAAGAATACGCAGCAAAGCAAACAGCCCAACAGCTAAAACCAATACTTCCACGGGAAGCAGAAGTATATGTAAGAAATCACCCATCGATACTTACAGGCATACAACAAAAGATGCATGAATATTCTGATAACTGTAAAAAACAAAACATACAACCGAAAAAAGAAGAGATACAAACCATTTGGAATGAAAACATCAAAAAATATTTAAAGAAAAATCCCCCTCCACCTCCTTTTGATGCTGGGAAAGAAGCTATAGAAAATCAACTTCTTAATCTTCCTGCTGAGAAAAGAATGGGAGTATTGGAACTTCTTGATATTAATCTTGGTGCAGAGTATCTTAAAAAAGGAGATAAAAAGAAAACCGGAGAAACCGTGGAAGGAATGAAAGTTCTCGGTACTTGGAAGGGTGAAGAAACACAAGAAAAAATGGTTAGCCAAGCAATCAAAACAGGCGGAGATATAAAAACAGTAACAGAAACCGCTTTGGGAATAGGATTCTCGGCTGCTGCTGTCCTTGGCGGTCTTTTGGATTCAGGAACTGATGAGGATATGGCAAATAAAGCTGTAGCAGAAGCAGTTGCACAAAGGGCAATGGAGATTACGATGGAAAGTGTTCAAAGATTAAGTAAAACAACGGATGAAGCAATTGAAAAGGAAGCTGAAAAAAGGGAGTTGGAAAAACTTGAGGTAGGTTTGGCTCCGCTAATTAGTGAGAAAGGGGCAAAAGAGATAATTAAAGCAGTAAAAAAAGGAAAGGAAAAGAAAGAGATTAATTCTATTATAAAGAAAAACATTGCAAAAAGTATGGAAAGAACAAGAAACCAAGCGAAACTCAGTGAACTAATGAAAAAAGCAAACCATAAAGCAGAATAATGGACTTTTTTTAAAGAATTAAAAAAATAAAGACAGGATGTTTGGATAATATGGCTTTTTGGAGATACAGAAAAGGCTCTGCAGCAGAAAGGGAATTGATAAAACACTTTCATGACAGGGGATTTGCTGTGATAAGAGCGGCAGGAAGCGGAGTTTCCTCCCTGAGCCCGGATTTAATGGCATTCAAAAAAGGGATGCAGTATGCGATAGAAAGCAAGGCAATTGAAACAGAGAATCTTGCAATAAAAAAAGAGCAGTTTGAGAATCTTGTGAAATGGGAGGAGACAACAGGGATAACCAGTTATATAGGGTGGAGAAGAAAAAGAGAACAGTGGGTGTTTATTCCTCTTTCAGTATTCAAAAAAAATAAAGGAAGTTATTCTATAAACTGGAAGAATGCAAAATTAATAGGAAGAAGTCTTCAGGAGCTTGTTTTTTAGCTCAGCCATCTTTTTAAGTTGGGACCCATAACCAGGGAAACCTGCTGTAACTCTTTCAGGGTTTTACTTCCTGTGAGGAAAGCAGTAAGCTTCATTTGGGATTTCCAGAGTTCTATCTCCTCATCCAGTCTTTTGGCTTTAAGAGCAGAGAAGAATGGTTTGGCAGCTCCTGCCATATCAGCACCAAGGGAAACAGCCTTTGCACAGTCAATTCCGTTTCTTATGCCCCCGCTTCCTATAAGGGAAACAGTTTCCCTGCACATAAAGATGGAGGCTGCAGCAGGGATTCCCCATTCACCGAAACCAGGGACTGCTTTGCCTCTTTTGTATTCTACCTTGCTCCAGGAGGTTCCGCCTGCACCAGAAACATCTATCCAGTCTACGCCTGCTTCCTTTAATTTCAGAGCAACAGGACGGGAGATTCCTGCACCTGTTTCCTTTACAACTATCTTTGTTGAAACTTTCTCACAGATTTCCTTTATCTTCTCAAGAATACCTTTGAAATTCCTGTCTCCTTCAGGCTGGATTACCTCCTGCAATGCATTAAGATGGATGGCAAGGCCGTCTGCATCTATGGAAGAAACAATATTTTCAAGAGTAGAGAGAGGATAAGAAAGAAGCTGGGCAGCACCAATATTCGCTAATAATGGAATGGAAGGTGCAGCCTTTCTTACCTTATAAGTATCTGTAAGGGAGGGATTCTCAACCATAGCGCGCTGGCTTCCGACTCCAAAGGCAAGATTGTGTTTTTCAGCTGCCTCTGCAAGGGCAAGATTTATCCTTTTTGTGGATGGATTTCCACCAGTCATTCCAGTAATAAGAAGGGGAAATACCTCCTTTCCAAGGAAAGAAACCTTCAACTGAACATCTTCCAAATCCAATTCGGGGAGTGCGTTGTGGACAAAATCAACCTCTTCAAAAAGTGCAGATTTTATATATTGGCTCTCCTTGCGCAGTGCAATTGAAAGATGGTCTTTTTTTCTCTTTTCCGTGGTCATGGAATCACCTTTGGGAAAAGGAGGGAAGCATATGCAACCACGCTTCTATAATCTCCTGTTGTTGCACCAGAGTTTGTGTATTCCAAAAGCTCGGCTTTTTTCCCCCCTTTTAATTCAATATAATACATAAGGGAAGCAATTGGACCTTGTCCGCAGATAGAAATATTGTTTTCTTCAACATATTTCTGGAAACCCTTATAATCCAATTTTTCTATGAATTCTATTGCCTTTTTGTCTTTTTTTTCTGCTTCTTCTGCAGGAATAAAATGGGAGAAATCAGAGCTTGCAACTACGATGAAATTTGAATTGGTTTCCTTTTCTGCTTCGTAAATGGCCTCTCCTACATCTCTTACCGCATCAATATCCTGTGCAAGCATACAGATTGGAACTATCTTTGCTTTGGGATGAAGAAATTGAAGGAATGGAAGCTGGACTTCTATTGAATGCTCCCATCTGTGCGCTTCTTCATCATGGGAGATGAAATTGGAATTATTTATTATTGCCTGGCCAAGGGTTCGGTTATTCTGTGAAATACCTAAGGGAGTCTGCCAGTCTTCCAGGGAAATAGAAACCATCTCTCCTTTTCCTGTGTGGTTCGGACCTATAAAAATTACAGTGTCTATAGAAAGAAGGTTTTTTATTGAAGCAAAAGCAAGGGCTGCGGTTCTTCCGGAGTAGGCATAGCCAGCATGCGGAGAAACAATTCCATAAGCTTTCTTTTTTTGGATTTGTCTGTCAAAGAAAGAAGAGAACATCTTGCCTAATTCCCGGGTGGAAACCGGATAAAACTGGCCGGCAACAGCAGGTAGTCTCATAGAGGTAATTATAAGGTGAATATTAAAAGTGTTTTGGAAGCAGAAACAGCAAAAAAATCAGCCTTTTACAACTCCCAAAGGCTTCATGCGGGCAACAGGTCTGCTTATCCCTGCCTCAGCAACACTTGCAACAACATCATCTACATTCTTGTAAGCGTCAGGGGCTTCTTCAGCAAGGGTTCTTGGTTTTGTGGCCTTTACATAAATGCCCTGCTTAAGTAAATCATGTGCAAGCTGTGCGCCGTCATGGGTTCTTATTGCCTGCCCTCTGCTCATGGTTCTTCCGCTTCCGTGGCAGGTGGAACCGAAGGTAAGTTCAAGGCCTTTCTGCTCTCCTACAAGGACATAAGAGGCAGTGCCCATGGTGCCGGCTATTAAAACCGGGTGGCCTACACTACTATAGTGCTCAGGAAGCTCTGGTCTTCCTGCAGGAAAAGAACGGGTTGCACCCTTCCTGTGAACAATGAGTTTTCTTTTTTCTCCATCTACAACATGCTCTTCCATCTTTGCAATATTATGTGCAACATCGTAAACCAGATGCATAGAATCAGAAGTGCCGGGACCAAAAACATTGTCAAAGGTTTCGCGGACCCAGTGCATTATTACCTGGCGGTTTGTAAATGCAAAATTTACCCCGCAGCGCATGGCTTTTAAATAATCAGAACCTTCCCTGCTTTGGATTGGAGCATAAGCAAGCTCCCTGTCAGGAAGGAAAAGGTTGTTGCTCTCTGCATAACGGAGGACATTCTTTACGTGGTCGGTGCAGATTTGGTGGCCGTAGCCCCTGGAGCCGGTGTGAATCATTACAGCAGTCTTTCCTTTTTCAAGACCGAATTTCTTTGCTGTTTCTTCGTCAAAGAGCTGTTGGATTTCCTGCATCTCAAGGAAATGATTTCCTGCTCCTAATGTACCAAGCTGGGATTTTCCTCTTTTCTTTACTGTTGGGGAAACGCAGGAGGGGTCTGCTCCTTCTATTCTTCCGTATTCCTCAGTATTCTGAATATCTTCTTTTCTTCCGTATCCTTTTTCCACTGCCCATTCCACTCCCCTAAGAGCTACCTCATCCAGCTCTTCATGGGAAATCCTTAATTTTCCCTGGCTTCCTACTCCGCTCGGAATGTTTATGAAGAGCTTATCGCAGAGTTCCTTTATTTTTGATTTTACTTCCTCTGGTGTTAAGTCCACAGTAACCAATCTAATTCCACAATTTATGTCGTAACCAACCCCTCCAGGAGAAATGATGCCTGTTTCCGCATCAAAAGCAGCAACCCCGCCTATTGGAAAGCCGTATCCCTCGTGGGCATCGGGCATTGCAAGAGCGTACTTTACTATTCCAGGGAGCGAAGCAACATTCTTGAGTTGGGAAAGGGTGCGGTCTGCCCTTATGTGTCTTATGAGTTTTTCATTTGCGAAGATATAGGCAGGAACCTTCATGTCCTCATGGGGTGGCATCCTGTAAATAGCTTTTGAAATCTTTTCCAGTTTCATAAAAATCACTATGAAAAATAGAACAGGATAGATTTAAAAGGAGGAATGAAAAATGTTGCAGGAAACATATATTTAAATATTCTTATTTTAAAAAACCGTTTTCTATGACCAATGGAAGGTTTCTTCAACGAATACTAAAGAGGATTACTGCTGCAGGAATAGTAATAAGCATGCTTGGACCTGCTATTGCAAAGACAAAACCCCTCTCAGAGGGCATCATAGAAAGTAATATAAATAATGAAGGAGTAAATAATATAGGTGTATTTATGGCCAGAGCTGCTCAAAAAAGAAAAACAAAAAATTCCACAGTAGGTACTCAATTTAAAAAAATATCAGAATGGACAGAGAAAGAATTAACAAGTGAAGGAGATATAGGAAAGAGAAGGGAGCTTAGAACCCTTATTGACTTAAGTGGAGGAGTGCACGACCTCGGAAAAAAACTTGTAAAAAGATATAGTGAAGTCACAGGAAAAAGGGTTGATGCCGGAGATTTGGGGAAATGGGCAGAAGAACAGCTTAAAGAAAAAAACATTAAAGCAATAGGGAGATTTGCAGGACTTAAAACATACAACAGGGCATGGAAAGGAGAACACATAAAAAAAATGAAGAAATGGATAGAAACTAATAGAGAAAAATTAGGGGAAAAATACGAAAAAATGAAGAGATTCCTGGCTGAGAAAAACAGATTTGGATTCTATCTTGCTCTGCTTGCATATAATGCTGAGAATACAAAAATGCTTTACAGCAAAATAAAAATAAGTGCTGAAAAACTCAAGAAAACACCTGCAAGGTTCGTGCAGGAAACCCAGCTTGAAACACTGAGGGATATGCTTCTTAACCACAAGAATTCTCTTATGGAGGAAAAGGAAAATAACGAGGATAGAGAAGGCTCAAAAAAGCTAATTAAATATGTAAAAGAAAAAAAACAAGAAGTGAAAAAAATCCTAAAACAAGACCCAGTGGGTAACAAAGTTGAGGACGTAATACTTAGAGGAAGCAACAAAGCAAGAAGAGCATTGCTTCTTTATATCGGAATGAAAAAGGCTCAGAAAGAAGGCAAGGTAATGGGTAAGGAACTCCAGAGTGAATATGCAGAGGTGCTGAAAAGCGACCCTCTGGAGAGAATAAAAGAGAAATTAAAGGGTAAGGTTGACGGACAAATACTGAGTAAGGCATTCAAAGACCAGAAGTTCAAAGAAGAGGTCTATAAATGGTATCAGGGAGCTACCAGTGCACTTTACGGAGGAGAAGCATACGGTATAATGCAGGACAGCGAGTACGTAAGGCGTGAATATGGAGTGGACTTATTCAAGGTGGTGAAAGAAGAGTTTGCAAAAGAACTTGTTGACCAGGTAAATTTATTCCTTGGAAAAGGCAGGAACATGCGGGAACTAACGGGGTATGGAAATGACCTCGGAATCCTCAATACAATACTGGAAGACAGACAGCTCATGAAGGTAGGGGGAGACGGAAAACTGCAGGAGATATTTCCAACGGAACTAACAGAAAAAAAGAAGAAGATAGCCTCAGCATATCTTGCATATCTTGCAGGAATAGATGAGAAACTGGCAGGGGCCATTTATCTTGAGAAAAATAAAGGAGCAGAAAAAGGAAAAAGGAACATCCTTCAGGCCTATCATGATTTACTTGATATGTCTAGGCAGATTGACAGCCAGTTAAGAACCGGAAAGAAGGAAGAAGAAAAAATCGGGATGGTAACCGAAACAGAAACCGCAAGATATGATACGATTACAACTGAGAAACTCATAACACTCATTGCCCACGGCGCCTATGCAGTTGACCTTCCAGTGATTGCTGATGCAATAAAAAGCATGAGTGCAAGAGGTCTGGATTATTCAACACAAAAACTTGCAATTGAGAATATGCACAGGGTGCTTTCATATAATCCTGCACTTCTCAGGGAATATATATTCAAGGTACATACTCCTATTGTTCATAAAGGAAACACAACCAGGGATGTGAAAACAGGGCTCAAGGCATTCAATGAGATGTTCAGGTCCAGCAGTTCTTATGTGCTTCCTCCGCAGTTAAAACCAAGCTCAACTTACAGGTATATACGAATCTTCCGGAAGATAGAGGCGAACATAAACAATGCTTCAACAGATACATCTATAGAAGATGTTATGAAAGAAATAGCGGAAGAGGACCTGCTTGGAGAAGCTCTGGATGATTTAACAGGAAGGGTAAAACATACTCCTTTCTCAGAAATTGAAACTGCCTTTAGGAATATAAGTACATACCAGCCGATGATATTCCGTCCATTTGTTTTCTCCGGCACAAACTATTTTGCATTCAGAGATACCTCCGCCACATTTGAATTAGGGAGGTTTGTAATGGAATATACTCCTGAAATAGTTAACCAGAGGATTTATTCAAAACTTCAGATTGTGCCTAGTATGCCTGCACTCGCAGGGGTGAGAAGCGCAACAGCACTCCTCTCAGGAAATGTTCTTGCACAGGCTGTTTATTCTGCATTCATGCAGGTAAAAAGGGATTATGCTGAGAGTTTATGGCTTACTGACTTGAGTGCAGGAGGCATGGGGGGAAACCTTTCAAGGATGCCTGGAGGATTTGGAGGAAGTGCAATGATTGAAGGGCTCGGTCCTTACGGAGCAAGCGCATTTGCAGGTGTGGAAGTCAAAGGTGAGCCCGGGCTTGAAGGAGAGGAAGGAAGAGGATATGCTCTTGGTGCTGAAAATATAATACAAACATACAGCATTGACAGAGTAGCTGGTGAAGAATATTACAGGTGGGCTCCGAGCGAAGATTATACAAGGGATGTTCTTGAGGGGCTGATAAGCAAAGGACTTGTTGGTGCAGTCTCAAAAGGAGAAGAAAAATTATACATAATTGCAGAGATAGAAGCAAGAAAATCTGGCGAAGAGAAATGGGATACTGAAAGATTGAATGTACATACTTACAATAGAGATGAATATGGGAACCTTATTGAAGTACAGTTAAGGCAGGAGGATTACACCTCAATAAGAAACTTCCTTGCAGCCAGGGCGTATATCCCTCATCCAAAAGGATTTGGAGGGGCCCTTATAGGAAAGACAGGTTTGTATACGGATGAGGAATATAGAAAAGAAATTGGGTTAAAGGAAACATTTGATGGCGGGGGATTTGTTGCATTCGGACTTAATTATGATGATGCAAAAGTGATGTTCCCTGGTGCAGCCTACCTTTATCATGAAGAAGGAGTTGCAACAACAGAAACTGGTTTTGGAGAGAGAAGTATAGAGGAGGAGCACGGGGTGGCTGCAAGAATAAAAGCAGGAGACATAAAGGTTATTGTAGGAGCGACACAGGCTTCTCCAAAAATTGAAAAAGCAAAAGAAATGCTTGAGAACAAAAATAAGGAATACAGAAAGCTTTTGGTAAAAAGAAAAGAGCTGGAAGAAAAACTGGGAGAAGCAAGAAGCAGGGAAGTTGGAACTGAGGAAGAAAAATTGAACAGTGAATTGAAAAAACTCAACAACAAAATAAAAAAAATGGAGATAAAGGAAATAGGGAATGTATGGACAGGCAGGGTGAGAATTCAGTACATAAAACCGTCAGTTATGTGGGGCGGGATGATTGGCGGAGGAACACTCGGAATGAGCGAGTGGACAGCCTTCGGAGAATTGGAGCACCTTACAAGCGGAAGGGTTTATGCAAAAGGGATATTGGGAACCGAAAGCGGAGCCAATCTTTTGAGCAAATTTTATGGAAGTACGCTCATGACTCCGGAATTCTATACGCTTCTTAAGGGAGTTGTAAATAAGAAACAGGGAGCATCAGAGGCATTCCTAAAAACAAGAGAAGGAGTAGAGTGGACATCAGCGCTTATTTACAGCCAGCTGCTTGAAGGGCTTGGGGAAAAGACAGATGAGATTGAGATTAGCGAAAAGAACAAATTCATGCTTGCGCTTTATGGTATTTCGAAATATGGGGATTTCCATGCAACAGGAAGCCTTACGAGCACACCTTTGTGGAGTCTTATGGATGAGTATACTACAAGAAGATACATTATGAGCGAAACAGAAAGAACAAACATGTCATCTGCAATAGAAGATGCAGCCAGAAAAACCTATTGGAATGGAAATTTCCAGCTTGCGTATGATAATGATGTGTATGTTGCAGGAGAGATAAAAAGCGAACGGATTGAGGAAAGGATAGCAGAACAGGAATTCAGAGGAGAAGCAAGGGTAGGTGTGGGGGAAGGATACTTCCTGCATACTGGAGCAGTCTACAGGGTATTTGATAATGGGGATGGGCACCATTATTTAGTCGGCGGAGGTCTTGGAAAGGAAAGCTCATTCAAAGGCGGACTTTATTATATAGGGGAGAAAAGAGGAGAAGAAGATGTAAAGCGCGGGGCGCTTGTTGAGGCAGTGGTTGCACTGAATGAAAAAGAAAGGAGGCTTCTAAATGTAGCTGCAGGGCTTATGGAAGAACCCAC
>JAGMCT010000025.1 GCA_023129075.1 Microcaldota archaeon | reverse complement strand
ACCCAGGAAGAATGGAATCAATACTTTACTGGGCACTGGAATTTTCCAGGGGAAAAGCAGAATAAACATTTGGCGATGTTCCCTGAGGAATTACCTAGACGTCTTATCAAGATGTTCAGTTTTGTTGGTGATACTATTCTTGATCCATTTCTTGGAAGCGGAACTACATCCTTAGCAGCTAAAAATCTGAATAGAAATTCTATTGGATGTGAAATAAATAGTGATTTTCTACCTGTTATAAAAGAGAGACTTGGAATAAAGCAAAAAATTGTTTACCAAAATGCATCTTTTGAAATAATTAAGCAGGAGCAGAGAAAAATAGATTTTAAGGAAGAGGTTAAAAGACTACCTTATATTTTTAAAGATCCGATAAAATTTGACAAGAAAATCGATCCTAAAAAAATGAGGTTTGGTTCGAGAATAGATAACTCCCATTCTGAGAGAGAAACATATTATATAGTAAAAGAAATAATCTCTCCAGAGGTCATAATTTTGAACAACGGATTAAGAATCAGGATGTTGGGGGTAAAGGAAAGTCCAGAAAAGAATGGAGAAGCAATTCAATTTTTAAGAGAAAAAACTCGTGGACAAAAGGTATTCATGAAGTTTGATACTATAAAATACGACGAGAAAAACAATCTGCTTTGCTATCTTTATTTGTGGAACAAGACTTTTTTAAATGCCCATTTGATTAAGAATGGTCTGGTTGATGTAGATACCTTCTTTAATTACAAATACAAGATAAAATTTTTAAGTTTACAAGAACAGATATTTCATGGAGATATAAGATGAAAATAAAAATTAGCATTAAAGAAATCCGAAGATATTTGGATATAGAAACTCCTGAGTTTTCCAAGTATGTGGCACCCATGGTCAATTTAGCAAATCAATATGCGCAGGGAACACGACCAAAAGTAGTTGGTCAAATGAGCGATCTTATTCAACAATTCAGTGGGAAGACTTTATCTGAATGGGAAAAATGGTATTTGGAACAAAAACCTGACGCAATCAGAAATGCCACAGAGAAAATACTGCAAATGTTGGAAAACTTAAAGGATGCAATAAACAAAATTGACAAAACAATGGTGGAGCAGTGGGTAAAGGATTTGGTGATTGTGAAAACCTTTATAGGTTTAAGATTCCAAGAGGCGATATTAAAGAAAGGCGCCGAGATAAAAGAAGTGAATTACCGTTTATCCGAGCCTGATGAAGAATCAAAGGGAATTGATGGTTATGTCGGAGAAATTCCTGTATCTATAAAGCCCCATACCTACGAAGTGAAAGCATCATTGCCAGAGCATATAGACACTAAAATTATCCATTATAGAAAGATCGATGATGGGATTGAAGTGGATTATGGGGAAATTCTATAAAGAGCAGTGATAAAAAGGTGGTGAAAGTAGAATGGAATATCTGGTTGGCGTGATTTTAGGAACGGTCATTGTCCTCATCATCAATTGGCTTCGCCGGCGGGAAGCGAAGACCATTGCACAGGAGCTGGTTTCGCAAGCTGAATCCCAGAAGGTTCAGGACATGGAGGCCATCATTCTTAGAATCAAAGAATCTTTCGGAGCACTTTCCATGGATGCTCTGTCAAAAAATACAGAGGAGTTTTTGAAACTTGCGAATGAGACTCTTTCAAAACAGTCACAGGTTGGTGAGAAAGAACTTGAAGGCAAGAAAAAACTGATTGACCAGACACTTCAGGGAATGAGGGTGGATTTGCAGAGTGTCCAGAAACTTGTAACTGACTTTGAAAAGGACAGGGAACAGAAGTTCGGTGAACTTGCAGGGCAGTTAAAATCCACTGCTCAGGAGACTTTGAAACTTCAGGAGACTACAGGTCAATTACGGGAGGCACTGGCAAGTACAAAAGCCCGCGGGCAGTGGGGGGAAAGGATGGCTGAAGACGTCCTGAGGCTGTCAGGTTTCATTGAGGGCATTAACTACCGGAAGCAGAAAACTCTTGAAG
>JAGMCT010000024.1 GCA_023129075.1 Microcaldota archaeon | reverse complement strand
ATATCCACAAATCATAGGAAACAAAGAGCCAGAACGATGCAATATAAATAAGAATAAGAGCAGTAAGACAGCCGATAATTCCTCCAACAAATGAAATAATTGCACCCTCAACAAGAAAGAGCATGCGGATTTCTCCTGCTTTTGCACCTATGGATTTCAGTATTCCAATTTCCTTTGTTCTTTCCAGGACGCTCATGAACATGGTGTTTGCCATACCAACTCCTCCGACAATTCCGGAGATGACAGAGATTGTAAAAAGAAAGGTGGTAATCATCCCAAGAACCGTTCCGACTATCTCGTTCATCGCATCTGCAGTGATTGTAATGAAATCCTTATCTTCTACACTCACTCCATGGGAAGAAGCAAGCTTTTCTATAATCCTTTCCTCTGCTTCTTCTGTGGGGTAATCATCATATAAATCGGCCATAAGAGCGCTTAATTCTTTGGGTGCAAGCTCATTTCCTGCAATCTTTCTCGCGTCATTAATGGTGATGTATATTGCACTATCATCAGAAGCTGAAAGAGAGGTCCCTATCTCCTTGAGCGTTCCTACAATCCTATATTTTTCTCCGTTGATTATAAGGAATTTATTTACCTCTAGTTTTTCATTCCTGAAAAGGTCGTTTGCTGCAGTATATGCTAATATAACAACCCTGCTTTCCCCGTCTTTGAAAAATCTGCCTTTTTCAAGTTCAATATAATCCGGGTAAACCTCAAATATGTTTGCATCAACGCCGTATAAAGGTGAGGTAATCTCCTGGTCCTTATAGGCAATAGAACCGCTGGTCATGATAAATCTTGTAACAACCTCCACTCCTGGAACCTGTTTCATGAGCTCTGCATCCTTTTCAAATAGCTTTCCCTTGCTCGGGCCAAGGGACATGAAATTCATCTGGGAGATGTCCATTGGATATACTACAATCATATCACTTCCAAAGGCCGCCATCTGACTCTTTACGTCCTTTTCAAGGCCGATTCCAATGGATAAAAGTACAACAATAAGGGAAACACCAATCACAATGCCTGAGATAGTTAACCAGGAACGCAGGGATTGGGTTCTTAGATATTTAAAAGAATAGGAAAAAATATCCGCCCAGCTAATCCTTCTACTCATATCTCATCGCCTCCATAGGTTCTATATCGGCTCCATTCCTTGCCGGGATGTAACCTGCAATTAACCCTACTGCAAGAGCAAATGCAAAGGCCATTAATGCTAAAGAAAGGGAAAAAAGGGTTGTAATGCCGAGCAAAGAAATCAGGCTGAGAATTCCATAGCCCAGTCCAATTCCTATAATACCTCCGATAATACCTAGTATTGCACTTTCAAAAAGAAAAAGCGCAAGAATCTCATTCTTTTTTGCACCAATCGCTTTTATTACTCCGATTTCCTTTGTTCTTTCCAGAACGCTCATGAACATGGTGTTGGAAACACCAATGCCCCCTACAATAAGGGAGATTACTGCAACAGCCCCTAGAAAAACTGTTATTGTTGTAAGGATTGAACCTACTGTATCATTAACGAATTTAGGGGTTATCAGGCTGAAATCCTTATCTTCCTCCTTAAGCTTCCTGAAAGAAAGAAGTGAACTCTCAATCTCCTCTGCAACCTCCTCAGGGTCAAAACCTTCCTTTACCTCTATTCTTGCAGCTCTGATTTCCCTGGGGGCGTATGAATCCGAATAAAGGTCCCTTGCATCCTCAAAATGAAGCAGGATAACATTATCGAAATTAACGGCTCCTGTCCCTGTTTTTTCTATGATGCCTATAACACGGAAGGCAGTTCCATTAATTATCAGTTTGCTTCCTACATCAATAGGGTCATCGAACGTATCTGTAGCTATGTTATAGCCGATAAGAGCAACATGCCTGTCTGATTCCTCAAGGTATCTCCCCTCTTCTATATCAATTGGGGTAACCTCCCTGAAGATTTCAGGTTCTACCCCTCTTACATCCATTGTAAGTTCATCCTTCCTGAATTTAACATTAATACTCCCGCTGATTAATTTTGCAACAACCTTCACTCCGGTTATCTTTTCTACCCTCTCCACATCCTTGTCAAAAAGCTTTCCTGAACTGGCGCGCAGCGCTATTGGTCCGCCAGAAAGATCCGTAGTCCCTTCAATGTTGAAAGGAATCAGAACTATTGTGTTTGGGCCCATTATAGAAAGCTGGTCATCAACATCTTTCCTTAGGCCGTCTGCAAGCCCTACAAGCACAACAATTGCCGAGATTCCTATGACTATGCCAAGAATGGTCAGCCATGACCTTAAATGCTGATGGCTGAGGTTTTTGAGAGAATAAAGAAACATATCATCTATGTTCATTTTTTCCTCCGTTTCCAGTACCAGATGCCAATGGCCACCAGAACAACAACCCCTCCAAATATCCACCAGACCAGACCGCTGTCCTGGGTTGTTAGCAGAATATTTATTGGTATTGTTCTTTCAGCAGTCATCCATTCCCCTGAAACGTCCTTGTAGTCTACTAAAACATGTACGCTTTTTTCTCCTGGTTCAGAACCTGCCTTTATCTTGAACTGCACACTGCTGAAATCATCGGTTTCAAGACCTCCTATATACTGCTCGGGCTGTACTGAAAGCAGTTGGAAACCTTCTCCATTAATTCTTACAGTTGTTCCCTCAACTGCATAGGAACCGAGATTTGCAACGGTTATTGAAAGGGTATGCTCCTGTCCTGCCGTAAGAGGTTCTGGTTTTGCCTCAAGGTAGATTCCAACTTCGGAATCTGAGGTAACCTTTATCGGAATATCGACCTCTGTGGACATATCCTGGTTGTTCTCTGTCCATTCAAGAGAAGCTGCTACTGAGTTAGAGCCTGGCTGGAGCCGTGCATTAAGGGGTATCTCAAATATCTTTTCAGCGTTTTTCCCCAGAGCACCTATCTTAACCTCACTTTCCCCTATGAGATTAACATTGTCACCGCTGAACGTGAACGTTAAATCCTCCACTGTCTCGCCTGTATTCTTTACCTTAAGCTGAAGCACGTCATCTTTTCCGGTAACTACTGAATCCAAAGCTGTGAAAAGGAAATCTCCTCCTTCCTTCTTTACACTCAGCTGAATAGAAGACTCTTCAGAATATTCATTACCCAATTTGTCCTCATAGGTTAAAGAATAATAAAACTTTCTTGAACCTTCTTCTGCATTTCTTGAATCCAACGTTATGTTCTCCTCATAGGAATCAATCAACTCAGCTACATATATGTAATCCTTGTTAAGAAAACCAAAACGTTCTTCATATATTACTGCTGCTACCTTTCCTTCTTCATCGAATAACAACTTAGACGGGTCATTAATCTCCAATCTAACATTCTTAGCATATCCGCCTGTATTTTCAATCTTTATTGTCTCTCTCTGTAAATCCCCTACTTTTCCCTCGCTTAGAGAAACTGAAATTATTGGCCTTATAACAACCTCTAAAGAAGCCATTGCAGCTTTTTGTGTAAGTTCCCTTTCACCATCAGCATCTTCAGAATAACCCACTGCATCTATGTAAACAGGATACATCCCTGGCGGGGTATCTTCTGCTATTGTGAATGGAATAGAAACAAATGAGGAAGAACCTGCATCAAGGTCGCCTATGCTGAACTCCTGATTTAAGCCGAGTTTTGTAATTGAATGGGTTCTCAAGGTAACTAATTCAACAATTCCTGTAGTTGCTGGATTCCCTACATATATAGTTAATGTTCCTGATTCCCCTGGTTCAAGAACGTCAGGAGAAACCGAATAATCCGTAATCCCCAACCCTGCAAACACAAATCCAAGCAACAGCAAACCAAACAACATATTTTTCGCGTTCATATCATCAACCTTCTTCAACTCTTTGAAATAACCTGCCCATCCTTTAATCTCATCCTTTTTTCTGCACGGGCTGCAATCTCCTTATCATGGGTAACTACAATAATTGTTCTTCCTTCATCATTTAACTCATCAAGCAAATCTATTATCTCCTGCCCTGTCTTTGAATCAAGATTCCCTGTAGGCTCATCAGCAAGAATAATCGCAGGGTCAGTGGCCAAAGCCCTTGCAATTGCAACTCTCTGCCTCTCTCCTCCGCTCAATTCAGCCGGCTTGTGGTGCACCCTGGCACCCATCCCAATTCTTACAAGCACAGCCTCTGCCTTTTTCTCCCTTTCAGCTCTGGGAACCCCTTGTATCATAAGAGGCAGGGCAACGTTCTCCAAAGCAGTAAGGCTCGGAACAAGATTAAAAACCTGAAAAACAAAGCCGATTTTATGCGAGCGGATAACTGCTCTTTCATCATCGCTCATGGTTTTTACCTGTTCCCCATCAATGAACACCTTGCCTTTTGTCGGGACATCAAGAAGGCCGACCATATGAAGAAGCGTGGACTTTCCGCTTCCGCTCGGACCCATTACGCTGAGGTAATCTCTTTCCATTACCTTCATTGACAAGCCTCTTAGGGCATCAACCCTAACCTCGCCCATGGTATAGGTTTTCCATACATCATTCAACTCAAGAACGACTTTTTCTTTCTTTTTTGCAGATTTCATTTGCCCAACCTTTTTATTTTTAAGATGACAGAGGTAAGAGATTCAATTACCATGACATCCTTGGATAATTTTTGCACTATGCTTATCCTTTCATTCAATATCTTTTTTTTAGAGGGATTCTTTTCTCTCTGAAGTTCCTTTTTGTAACATTCAATAATAACCGGCAGTGTTTCTTTAAACAATTTTACTTTGTACTCATATGCATTTTCTACTATTTTTCTTATCCTTTTGTATACATCTCTTTCAATCTTAAGAAAAATCTTTTTTGTTCCCGGCTTGGATGTCTTTTCAATTATACCAATCCGTTCAAGGAACCTCACGTTGTTGCTTATGCTCGCCAGGGAATAACCTGTCTTTTTTGTCAGCTCCTCCATTGAAAGGGGCTCCAACTGAAGAAATACATACCCAAGTATCTTTGCCTGTAGATTAGTTAGATTCCAGTGTTTGCCTATCTTGACAAACAGGTTTATGAATTCTTCATCTGTTTTTTCTATAGTCATGAAAACACTCTTTTTGAATTTTTAGTAAATATTAAAAATAGTAAAATATTTAAAACCTACTAAAGGTCTTCAATCACAATAAAGGCATCTGTTTTATTCTCTTCTTTGTTTATTATGAGGCGTTTGTTCTCTTTCTTTATTCTCTTTACCAATTCACCATCCTCCCCATCAAGGAAAACATCATGGCAGTTTAAAGGACCTTTATAACCTGGTTCTGCTTTTCCAACAATAAGTTTTTCGTATTCCTGTTGGTAAATTTTCTTAATCGGCAGATCCAAAACCACCCGAACCCGCAGACCCAATAATTTTTTTACAAGGGTCTCTTTCTCAAGGCACTCAACCTGAACATGAGTGAACTGGGTAAGATGATCATAGATGTCCAGGTTGGCGGCATTTCCCTTCAAAGCATCCAAGTCTTTTATATGAAAAACCTCAAAACCCTGCTTTATCTTTTTCTTTATAAGAGGAATAGGACTGCCAACAAGCCGGTAGGTGGCCTTTCCCTTACTGAAGATTTGTTTTCCCTTCAGATAGAACCTGAGCGCTTTTATCATCTTCCCTACTCCTTGCAATCAAATTCATTAATGGAGGTCCAACTAACGTGGTGAGCAGGGCCATAGCAGAGATGATGGTGTATTCTGCCTGGTTAAGAACCCCGCTGGAAAGACCGATTAATGCAATAATTAAGGAAACCTCTCCTCTGGGCCCCATACCCAGACCGACCATTACAGAATCCCTTTTATTAAAACCTGAGAGGAGAGCTCCGATACCGCAGCCAATCAGTTTACTCAGAACCGCAAGTACCGTAATGATAAGAATTGGAAGTCCGAAAACCCAGATTGCTCCCACATCCAAAAGCATTCCCATTGAGATGAAGAATATGGGAATGAAGATTGCTCCTAGTGCATACATCCTTTTGTCTATCTCACCTATGTGCTTACTTTGGTTAAGAATCGTTCCTGCTATGAATGCTCCGACAATGCTTGAAAGACCTATGTGTTCGGCAAAATATGCATAAAAGAAAACGAAGGAGAGTATGTAAAGAAAGGTTTTGTTGTCCAGCGGTCCAACATCTATAAAGGATTTGATAAAAAGCCTTCCTGCATACAATCCCCCAATAATGAAAACAAATGAAAACAGGAAAGTTAAAGCTGAGGGGGCTAAATCCGCAAAGGATGTCGGGAGATTTATTATCAGGGAAAGTGCAAGCAGTGAGAGAATATCATCTATAATAGCAGCACCGATAATCATCTGCGAGAATTTTTTCTTTATAAGGCCCATTTCCTGGAGCAACGCAACAGTAACGCCGACACTGGTTGCTGTGAATGCAGCACCCAAAAAGAGTGAGTAAACAAAAGAGCCGCCTGTGATTAGTGCATAACCACATCCTACAATGAAGGGGACTAAAACACCCAGAAATGCAACCAGGGCATTATCCATCTTGAACACATCCTGTATCTTTGTGTGAAGACCAACCTTGAACATCAGGATGATTGCTCCTAATTGTGCAAAAATAGTAATAAGGGGTTCATTCAAGATAAAATGCGGACCTGTTGAAGGGAGAAAGGGAAAGGTGCCAACTAAATAAGGCCAAATCAAATCTATGAAACTTGGCCCTATCAAAATACCCAAAACAAGCAAAAGGATTACTGTTGGCTGTTTTAAGTATAAAACAAGGGTTTCGGCAAGTATTGCAATAAATAAAAGGAAAACAATCTCAAATATTGCATGCTTTTCCGGGTCTACACCTGCAAACAGGCTTGAGTTAATTAGTGAGATAAGAAGGACAATGAAAACAAGGAAAGTGGAGAACAGAATTAATGGTTTGAATAATTTCTCTCTTGCCTCATCTATCCCATTTGTGAACGGGTTTTCAAGAAGAAATTTTATAAATCGTTTCATCTATTTTCAACTCCCAAGCAGTTCCAGCAATTCTTTCTTTTTCAGTGTTTTCTCTTCTCCTGTTGCCATGGTTTTTAATTTGTATTCTTTGCTTTCTGCTTCCTTTTTTCCGATTACAATAAGGTAGGGTATCTCCAGGGAATTTGCATAATCCAATTGTTTTCTTAATGTTCTTTTATTCAGGTCTGTTTCTGCATTTATTTTACTTGCTCTTAAATAATCAGCAAGCTCAACTGCCTCCTTGTAAAAGCCTTCTAAATTTGCAATGAACACCTTGGTGGGGGTTTTCTTATCTGTTCCGAGAAGCAGGGCTATCCTGTCTATTCCAAGGCTTATTCCAGTTGCATAATCCCCTGCACCGAACAGGGAAATCATCTCGTCGTATCTGCCTCCCCCTCCTAAACTTATGGAAGATTCCTTTGATTTTATCTCAAATATTGGCCCTGTGTAATAAGCAAGTCCTCTTGCCAGGGTCAAGTCAATTATTGCTTTTGGGTAGAGTTCAAGGAGCTCCCTTAATTCTTTTTCCCCTTGCTCGCTGAATTTTTCTGCAACCTTGAGCGCCTCTTCATTGTCTGATGTTTTAAGCAGATTAAGAATCTCTTCCGCATTTAGTTCTTTGAGTTCTTTTCTTACCTCTTCTTCTCCAATCTTATCCAGCTTATCAAGCACTCTCATTATCTTTGAAGTTTTTTCCTGCAAACCTTTCTGCTTCATTATGTCATTCAATACCTTTCTATTGTTCAACGCAAAAATAACATTTGGGAAGCCAAGCCTTTCAAGTGTTCTCTCAGCCATATGCAAAAGTTCTGCTTCAGCTCTCATATCCTTTGTTCCGATTATATCTGCATCAGCCTGATAGAATTCCCTATACCTTCCTTTTTGAGGTTCCTCTCTTCTCCATACCTTTCCTATCTGGTATGCCTTGAAAGGTTTTGGGAATGAATTCTGGGAAACCAGCCTGGCTAAAGATATCGTATGCTCAAACTTAAGGCCAAGCTCCTTGTCATCCAGTCTGAAAATCTGTCCTGTAATTTCTTCTCCGCCTTTTGCTTCCAGTACTTTAAGATGTTCCATTGCAGGGGTTTCCACAGGCCTGAACCCGAATTCTCTATATGTTTCCCTTATAATTCTGAATATCCTTTCTCTTAGGAGCATGTCCTCGGGTAAAAAATCCCGCATTCCTTTTGGCGTACGTCTCATGAACATAAGTTGGAAGGTTTCACATTAAAAAGATTTTGATTATAGAAAACTTACATGAAGATTGCACAGGTTGTTCATTTGTTTTATCCTGCCACAGGAGGAATAGAACACCATGTTTTTCATATAGCAAGGGAATTAGCAAAAAAAGGGAATGATGTTCAGGTTTTTACAAGCCTTCTGGAAGGAACAAAAAAAGAGGAGGAGATGGACGGGATAAATATAAGGAGATACTGGTCTCTGAACTTTCCATTGTTTTCTTCGGTAAGGTTTTCTCCTTTTCTTTTCTGCGAACTGTTAAAAGCTGATGTGGATGTTTATGCATCGCATGGGTATGGTTCTCTAATGCCTTTAATTGCCTCCCTGGCTGCTTTTATTAAAAGGAAGCCGTTTATATTCACCCTGCACGGATATCCCAATCTAAAGGGAAAGAAAA
Organism: Microcaldota archaeon; assembly: GCA_023129075.1. Classification (GTDB taxonomy): domain Archaea; phylum Micrarchaeota; class Micrarchaeia; order Anstonellales; family Bilamarchaeaceae; genus JAGMCT01. The sequence goes on along the minus strand of JAGMCT010000024.1, from coordinate 25,621 downwards.
GGGTTTTTCAGTGGTTTTACAAGTATTTTATCGCAAGTATATTCTTGAGGATTGCAAAAAAGGTTATTGTGGTCTCAAAAAGTTCAATACCTCTTATAGAAAAAGAGGTTGACAAGGATAAGATTGTTTACATAGCAAACGGAATCAATGAAAAGGAGTTCTTATGCAAAAGCTTTCTTGAGAAGAATGTAATAAGTTATATAGGGCGACTTGATGAGGACAAGGGGATTGACAGGCTTATAAAGGCATTTGCATTCGTAAAAAGGCAGTTTCCAAAACTGCAGCTGCTTATCTGCGGAAAGGATGAGGGAATTAAGAGCAAGCTGGAGGGGCTGGCAAATGAGCTTAAGGTTGAGGCAATTTTTACTGAGGTTCCTTATTCAAGGATAAAAGAAATCTACTGCAGGTCTAAAATGGTTGTGCTCCCAAGCAGATATGAAGGGTTCAGTTTGGTGTGGCTTGAGGCAATGGCATCCGGGAGACCTATGTTTTCTACACCTGTGGGGGATGCCCCGATTTTATTTGACCAGGCATATGGAAAGGAAAAATGGAAATTCCTTTTCAGGAATGAGGTTGAATTAGCTGAGAGATTGAAATACTTTCTTGTGAATGAAAAGCAGATGAAAAAAACAGTGGAAAAGGCAGAATATATTGTTAAGGAAGAATATTCCTGGGAGAATGTTGCACTCATTACAAAGAAAACTTATGAGGAATCCTTATGAAAGTTCTGCTTGTAACTCCGATTTATCCCCCGGACATAGGGGGGCCGGCAACATATTCCTATTACCTGAAAAAGAAAATGGAAGGGGAGGGAGTAAATGTAGAGGTGATTACCTTAACTCCAAATGCAAAGGACTGTGTTGTGGTGCCAAGGGATAAAAGAATTATAAACAGGGAGTTTTCGCTGTTTAATGCGATTCGCAAGCATGGGAAGGGTGCGGATGTAATCTATGCACTGGATCCCCTGGCGATCGGTATTCCCGCTGTATTTGCAGGGAAAAGGGTTATCTTAAGGTATGTTGGGGATGTTGTATGGGAAAAAACATTTAGGGAAGGAAAAACAAAAAAACATCTTGAGGAGTTCCTTGAGAAGCCGGATGCAAACAAGCATCTGCTGGCTGTTGAAAGGTATGTTTTAAAGAGAGTAGAAAGGATAATCGTACCTGCAGAATATCTGAAAAATATCCTGATAAAATACCATGGAGTAAATGAAGAAAAAATAGAGATTGTACCTAATTTTATTGTGATGCCTGATGAAATTCCAAGAATTTCCCTGAAAAAACCGAGTATTCTTTTTGTTGGGAGGCTGGTAAAATGGAAGGGCCTGCAGGAATTGATTAATGCCTTTAAAAAATTGAGGAAAAAAATTCCTGAGCTAAGATTGAATATTATTGGGGAAGGACCTATGGAGAATGAGGTAAAAGGAAAGGGGATTAAATTAATGGGGAAACTATCGCATGAAACAATATTGGGAGCAATGAAAGATGCAGGTGTTCTTGTTCTTTATTCTTCTTATGAAGGGCTTTCTCATGTGCTTATAGAAGGTTCCAGAATAGGAATTCCGATTGTTGCAAGCAACGCCGGGGGAAATGCAGAAGTAGTGTGCACGGAATCCATTGCAAAGAATGAAAAGGAGCTTAAGGAAAAGATTGAAAGGATGCTCACAGATAAGAAATATAGAGAAGAAATTGTAAGAAAAAATAAAGAGAAAACTAAGAAATTCACAATAGAAAAACACTGGGCAAAATTAAGTTTTATAATGAAATAAAATCCCTTTCTTTTGTTTCGTAAAGTCCTTTTTCATCCTTTCTTTTTACAATGTTTACTGCCTTCCCGATGAAGAGAACATGGTCGCCTGTTTCTATTTCATCCTCAAGCTCGCATTCTATTGAAAGCATGGATTCCTTTATCATCGGAACCCCTGTTTTTCCGTATTCCTTTTCCCATCCGGTTAAGGAGAATTTATCTTCCTCCCTTCCTGAAGTTGAACCGCACAGGAGCATCCCTTTTTTCATGGATTCTCCGGCCAGGTTTATTGTGAATTTCTTTGAGGAATGAATCATTGAATAGGTGTGCCTGGACTTTGCAATTGAAACCCCGTACATTAAGGGATTCATGGAAAGCGGAAAACACCAGGATGCAGGCATTATATTTTCTTCTTCTGCTTTTGCAGTTATAAGGCAGACCCTTTGGGGATAAAGAAGTTTGTGAGGTTTTTCCATTTTATTCACCAAATTTCGGGGGAGGGTCAGGAGGACCCTGAAACTGGGGAGGGAGTGTCCCCCTCCACGGTTCGGACGGGCTCGAGGGGATCTTGGAAATCCACAGGATTTCTGAGAGTTTTATCCGAAGGATAAACCGAAAGACCGTTTGTTAAAACGGGCTCGAGGGGATTTGAACCCCTGACCTACGGATTAAAAGTCCGCCGCTCTGGCCAAGCTGAGCTACGAGCCCATAAAAAGTAGAGAGAATGGGGGGTGAATATTTAAAAACATGATTATTTGTTGTTTCTGAGATTCTCGCGGTCTTTTATTCTCTCTTCCAGATTAATCTCTTTCATTAACTTCATTTCTGTCTTAAGAACAGTCTCCCATTTGCCCATATCAAGGTATTCTCCCTCTAATATTTTGCCTGTTATTTTTTTTCCATCTTTCAGAGCGAGAACAACTGCATCAGTAAGCTGAATCTCTCCTTTTGCACCTGGCTCGGTCTTCTCAAGATATTGAAAAATATCTTTTTCAAAAACATACGCACCGCATATTGCATAATAACTTCCATTTACTTTGTATTCCTCTGCCTGCTCTTTTGTGGGTTTTTCCACCAGGGAGATTATCTTACTGTCTTCCAGCTTTGCTATTCCATATTGAGTAGAATCCTGCACCCTGAAAAGAAGTATTGTTGCAAAGGAGTCTTCCTTTTTGTGGGTTTCAATAAGATTTTTTATTTCTTCCTTTGGGGTAATGAACGAGTCTCCCAGAAGAACCGTGAAGGTATCATCAATCCAGTCCTTGCATTGTAAAACTGCATGCCCAAGTCCTTTTCTCTCCATTTGGTGGAGGTAGCCTATCTTCACCCCGAAAATCTGGCCGTGGCCGAGATAATCCATCAATGCTCCTTTCTGTTGGCCTACTATTGTAAATATCTTTGAGATTCCACCTTCCTTGAGGTTTTCAACGCAGTATTCTATAACCGGCTTTCCAAGAATAGGGTAAAGTTCTTTTGGAACCGCCCTTGAGAATGGGTATAGTCTGGTTCCGCTTCCTGCTGCTGGAATTATTCCTATCATGTTTTAAGATTTTTATAGAGAGTATTTATTTCTTTCGCTATTGAATTCCAGGAGAATCTCCTCTCTACCTCTTTTCTTCCATTTTCAGAGAGTTTTTTTGAAAAAGAAGAATCAGACAATATTTTTATTATAGCTTCGGAGATTACCTTTGTATTCTCTGCAGGTATCAAGAGACCAGTTTCTCCATCTTTGATTATGTCTGTTATGCCTCCAACCTTAGTTCCGATTGTGGGAACTGAACAAGCCATGGATTCGATAAAAACTATACCAAAACCTTCATCTCTGGAAGGTCTTATGAAAACATCAGCAATTGAATAATATTCTGAAAGTCTTTCGTGGGGAACGGGTTCTAGGAAAACAACATCCTTCTTTAAGTTCACCTTTGAAACCAGATTAAGAAGGTTTTCTCTTTCTTCTCCGTCTCCCAGTATAACAAGGGCAGAATCATTGAATCTCTTTTTTACATTGGTAAATGCTGAAATAATCAAATCCATTCCATTTTTGTAGGATAATCTTGAAACAGAAAGAATTATCTTCCTTCCTTCTAAACCTAATTTTTTCTTCAAACCGGATTCTCTTTTACGGAACTTTTCAGAATCAACCCCATTTGGAATAACTTTTATTTTCTCTTCTTTTACACCGAATTCCATTGCTTTTCTTTTCAAATCTTTACTAACTGCATGAACCAAAGAAGCATTTCTCAGAGTCCAGGAAATAATTGGCTTCATTATGAAAAGAAACCTCCCTGTATTCTCCTTGTAATCCGCCATATCTCCTCCCTGGATAGTGACTATAGAGGGTTTTCCTTTGAGTTTCCCCAGAAGAACCGCCAGGGTTCCAGCAGAAAAAGCCATGTGGCCGTGGTAAACATCGGTCTTTAGGAATAAACCTTTTAGAAAACCAAAAAAAAGAAATGAAATTAATTTAAGATTTTTTATCATCAGAATGGGAACCCTGCGTATGTTTATTCCTTTGTACGCTTCATTGGAAGGAAGGAAGTTATCGTATTTTCCTGTTAGGACAGAAACTTCGTGTTCCTTTATTGAATTCAAAGCCAGTTCTTTGGCGAAAATCTCGGCCCCGCCTTCTTTTACCGGATGAAAAAAAGCGATAATATACAGAACGTTCATAAATTCAACCTTTCCCTAAACCAATTTATTGTTTTTTTCATTCCTTCCTCAAAAGAAACCTTTGGCTCCCAATTCAATTCTTTTCTTATTTTGGAAATATCTGGTTTTCTTCTTGTCGGGTCATCTTCAGGAAGTCCTTCAAATACAACATCTGAATCTGAACCAGAATATTCTATTATCTTTTTTGCTAATTCCCTTATTGTATACTCCTCAGGAGTACCAATATTATAAACCTCCTTGTTTTTGCCTTTAAGTGCTATCTTAATAAGACCGTCAACCATATCTGAGATATAACAGAAACTTCGGGTCTGCAGACCCCCTCCGTATATAGTTAATGGTTTTCCTGTTAGGGATTGATAGATAAAGTTAGGGACAACCCTACCATCATCCCACCTCATCCTTGAACCATAGGTATTGAAAATTCGGGCAAGTTTTACCTCAACACCATGTTTTTCAGCATAATTCATGCATAAGGACTCAGCAAATCTTTTTCCTTCATCATAACATGACCTTGGACCAATAGAATTTACATTTCCCCAATAGGTCTCTGGTTGGGGATGGACCTTAGGGTCTCCATAGACTTCTGAAGTAGAAGCCTGTAAAACTATCGAACTATGTTTTCTTGCATTCTCAAGAACATTTTTCATTCCAATAGAATTGGTTTCAAGGGTTTCCAGAGGATACTTCTGATAAAAAACAGGGCTTGCAGGAGAAGCCATATTGAATATTACATCTGCCTTTATATCAAACGGCTTCGTAATGTCCTGCTCTATGAATTCTATATTCAATTCCCTTATGTTTTCTTTTTTTCCTGTAATGAGGTTATCTATACCAATTATCTCGTGCTCGTCTGCAAGTTTTTCTGCAAGGTGCGAACCGATGAAACCAGAGGCTCCTGTAATAAGAATTCTCATAAAGGAATAATCCTACCAATAAATTAAAAACATTAGGATTTTTCTTTTTTGGAGGCAAAATAGACAATAATACCAGAAAACAAATCAGGAAAGATTCTTGAAAGAAATCCCCATTTCTTTTCTTTTACTCCCTCGTACTTTAGAACAATTAGATTTTTTGATTTCAAAATAGAAATGAAATCTTTCGAAGTCCAAAAATTCAAATGGTCTTTTGACTGAAGAGAATAAAAGACCCCAAAAAACAAAAGCCTCACAGAATAGCCAACATACCTCGTGTTTGGTATGGATATTAGCAACTTATCTTTAGAAACTCTTGCTAACTCGTCTATTGCTTTTTCAGGATTGAAAAGATGCTCAAGAACTTCGGTGCATATGACATAATCAAATGAATCTGAATCAAAAGGCAGAGGCTCGGAGTCGATATCTACTGTAAAAAAAGGAAAATCTATTGAATCTGGTTTAGATATTATGTCAACTCCAGTAACCTTGCAGTCCTTCTTTTTCTTAAGTGTATTAAGGAGTATTCCTTTTCCACATCCTACTTCCAAAATATTTGAGCCTTTTGAAATATTTTCTAGGATGTTGTCAAACCATGGTTTCCATCCTCCTTTTTTCGTTTTCCAGTGTTCCTCATAATATTTGGACAAATTGACCATAAACAAACTAAAACCAAAAAATAATTAAAACTGATCCTTGGTTTAGACCCATATATTTTTAATCCGACTAGAGAAATAAATTAACATGAAAATACTGATGTTAAGCAGAGATCCCACTCTCCTTTCCAAAAAATCGGAAGGAAACATCCATAGAAGATTTGAGGAATACTCCAAATACATGGAAATATACAATATTAACATTGGAAACAGAAATATGGAAAAGAAGAATCTTAATATATATGGAGCTTCTCAATTTCCTATCTTATATTTTTTACAAAGTTTATTTTTGGGTTTTAGAATAATTAAAGAGAGAAAAATAGAAATAATAAATCCTCAGGATCCCCTCCTTTGCGGGATAGTTGGGTACTTGCTCCATCTCCTTTCCCCAGAAACGAAATTTGTAGTGGACGTTCATAGTGGTTTTTTTCAGGAATATTGGAAGAAAAAACTTGGAATTTTCCATTCAATCGGAATCTACATCCTAAAAAAAGCAGACGCAATAAGAACGGTTTCTAAGCAGATGAAAAAGGAGTTAAAAGAAAAAGGTTTTGAAAAAGTATTTGTATGTCCAGTAGGGATAGATATAAATCCGTTTTTGAAAATTGGGAAAAAAAAACAGGATTCAAAAATCATATTCGTGGGGAGGGTAGTAGAGGAAAAAAACCTAGAGTTGTTAATCAATGCCATGAACAAACTTAAGAACAAAAGTTTAACTGTAGTAGGAGAAGGAAAACTTCTGGAAAAAATAAAGAGAGATGCTCCAAAAAATGTTAATTTTTTAGGGGGGGTCCCTCAAAAGAAATTGCCTTCACTGTATGCAAATGCAGATATTCTTATTTTACCTTCTAAAAGTGAAAGCTGGGGCATGGTCATAGTTGAGGCATTTGCATCAGGGATACCCGCAATTGTCAGCAGCAACGTGAAATCCGTGGGGGAACTCGTGGTGAATGGAAAAACAGGCTTTGTTTTTGAGAGTGGAAATGAGGCGGACTTGGTTAAAAAAATAAAAATGTTCTTTTCAACGCCTAAAAAAGAGAGGAAGAGAATGGGGAAGAAGTCCAGAATCAAATCAATGGAATATTCATTGGAAAAAATGGCAGGGAAGAGATATAAAATCTTCAAAGAGGTGTTAGTACAATGAAATTAATGATAATAACACAGGAAGTAGATGAAAAAGGCTCGGTGCTAGGTTTCTTTGTAAGATGGATAAAAGAATTTGCAAAACATTTCAAAGAAGTAGTTGTTGTGTATTTCAAAGGTTCTGGAGCGAAGCTCTCGAAGAATACAAAACAGATAAAAATAAGGGGCAATAAAATAAGTAAGGTCCTTTCCCTAAATAGAGTAATTCTTGAAGAAAAACCCGATTCATTGTTTATACATATGTGCCCCGAATTTCTAGTTGCCTCAATTTTTGCAAAAACCATACTTAGGATCCCTGCATACCTTTGGTATATGCATAAATCGGTTCCATTAACTCTAAGAATAGCAGAAGTATTTTCCGAGAAGATATTTACGGGAAATGAAGAAAGTTTTAGGATGAAAACTAAGAAAAAAATTGTTCTTCACCACGGAATAGACACTTCAAAATATTATTCAAAAACCAGTAAATACCTCCTGGATGTTGCAAGAATTTCAAAAATAAAGAATCATGATCTAATAATAAGAGCTTTTTCTGAACTTCCGGAAAGAATAAAAAAAAGAGGGCTTTGGATAGTTGGTGGAGGAGATTTAAAGGTGGAAAAAGAACTCAAAAAATTGACGAAGGAATTGAGAATAGAGAGACAAGTTAAGTTTCTTGGATCAGTACCCCATAAAAAAATGCCTCGTATCTATGCCAATTGTTCCTTATTTGTGTCCGCTAGTGAAACGGGAAGTCTAGATAAAACTGGTCTTGAAGCGATTGCTAGTGAGAAACCTGTTCTGATATGTAATGAAGCGTTTTCTAGTATTCTTGAGCACCTAGAGAAGTACTGCTTCTTCAAGAAAGGTGACGTGTCTGAACTAAGCAAAAAAATGAAGAAACTCCTCGAACGAGAAAAACTAGGGAAAGAAATAGGCTCCAAATTGAGGAAGAAAATTAAAAAAGAGCACTCGGTGACAGATCTAATAAAAAAAATCGCAAAGGAAATTAGAAATGGACGATGTTAAATAAAGGGGGAATGTTTGATGAGTTATTCTAAAAAAATTCTAGATATCTTAAGCTTCTCAACAATTATTAGATACTTAAATATTATTTTATCATTAGGTTCCTTAATTATTTTCCTTTATTTTGTAGAAAAACAAGAATATGGATTATTGTGTGTTGCACTTTCTTTTATACCTGTTTTTTCTACCTTTTTTAATTTTGGGTTAGGGGGAGTACTAAAACCGGAAATACTCAGATCAAAGGCAAAAGAAGACACTGCCGATTGGAAATGCCTGCTTTCTCAATATTCACTCCTACAAATTATAGGAGGGATACTCTTTTCCATAATTCTTCTTTCTCTTTACGATCTTTTCTTAGGGAATTATCCAAGTAATCTAATTGAAATGGTTAAACCGCTCTCTCTTTTAGTAATTATAAACGCGTTAAAAAGAATATTCCAATTAGTATTATACATAAACCTTAGACTGAAATTATATGTGTTCGTGGACTTCTTAGAATTGGTCTTGAAATTAGTTCTTTTCTTCGTCTTCTTTATATTCTTGGGCCCATTTCAAGCTCTGATTCTAGTTAATATTGTACCACAAGCGATATCTGTACTAATAACTGGATTTTTTACGCTAGGAACAATATTCTCAAGTTTCCAATTCTTATCATTTAAGATGACAAAACTATGTGAGATTACAAAAAAATTTGGTTTGTACTCGTTTTTAAATAATCTCGTAATCGCCAACACAGAACAGGTGCCAATTTGGATTATAAACTACTTGCTCGGAGCTGAAGCTGTTGCGATATTCTCATTGGCTAATCGTATCAAAAACTCTGTAAACACTTTATATACACAAATTTCAACGGCATTTATCCCATACATTTCATCAGAAATAGAAAAAAACAAAAAATTAGCAGGAAAGCTTTATCTTGCAATGATAAAAACCTCATCTATTTTCTCCTTTTCGGTAACAATATTTTCTATCATTTTTGTCTATTTCTTCCTAACATCAATATTCCCAAAGTATACTGAATCTATAATACCCTTTTTGTTCCTTTCGCCTGGATTGTTCTTCGCTGGTATTGCAGTAGGGCAAAAGGGAATTTTTTATCTAATCAGAGGATTGAAACAAATTTTGATAAGCAATCTACTTAGACTAGTTCTTTTGATAATAATGGGATGGGTACTAACCGGAATATGGGGTCTGATAGGGATGTGTATAACAATATCCATACTTTCACTAATTGTCTTTCTTAACATCTTCTTAATTGGAAAAATAGAAAAAGAATTTGATTATGAAATGGTCGATTTTTTGAAAATAACTGAAGACGAAAAAAAAGCAATAAAAAAAAATATAGAACTTTTTATTGTTGGGTCTAAGAAAAAAATAGGAAACATTTAAAACTTCATTTATAATATTGAATAAATTCGGAAACGTGAAAGAAAACAGAAAAGATAACACCATGGCATACTATTATTTTGTTGTTGTAAAAAAAAATAATTCATTCCTTCCTCAGAACCATAATTATCTTCTGACCTAAATACAACCCCAAAGATTTATCTCTTAATGTTTCCAGTTTTTTTATTTTTGAATCAAGAAAGAGATTCCGGCAAAAGGCCTTTTCTATCCGGAAATATTTTTCAACGGTTTCTTTGAGCAAGCCATAGGAAAACTTGGAAACATGTGTCGGATCATCATCAAAAGTTTTTCTCCAAGAATTTGGATTTAGATAATGGATCAAATCATAGAATCTCTTTACAGGATAATTCGGAGTTTGAATTAAAAAAACGCCTCCTTTTTTCAGGACCCTTTTTACTTCCTTGAGCATCTTCTCAGGGTAATCCAAATGCTCTATTACATCAATTGAATAAACAGAATCAAAAAAATTATCCTTAAAAGGAAGTTTATATGCTGAACCAACGAAGAACTTGCATTTAGGGCAAACAGATTTTGCTTCTGCTATTGCCTCATCAGAAGGGTCTATTCCGTAAACCTTTTTTGCAAAACCGGAAACATATCTTGCATGGCCGCCTCTTCCACAACCGATATCCAATGTTCTTTTCTTTCTACAGTATTCTTTTAGAAATTCCTTTGGAAAGGCTGTTTTTTTACCCATGGAACGGGTGTACCTGTTCCATTTGGTGTCTTCCGGTTTTCCTTCTTTCATCAAACTCCCTTTTTAAGATAATAATCCTACTTTTTTAAATCTTCCTTTTAAGAATTATGATGTATGATGTGCAACCATGAAGAAAATAAGTGTTTACACTAATTTTAGGAAGAAGAAGCTCAAAAGATTGAACCAATAGCAAAAATCAATAAACAAACCTGTCTTCTTTGAGTGACATCCGATAACCTTCACCAATCTCTACATTCTTGTTTAATTTCTTCAGATCTGGATTTTTTTCCAAGATAACAAGAACGTCCAGATAAGAAAAATCGTGTTCTTTTCCTGATTCAGCTAACATATCATATAATTTTTTGACAAAAATTAAATCTTCTGGTCTATCAACGCTACAATGCAACTTATTGAGTCTTCTGTCGTTTGAAAAGATATGAACAAAGGAATTAGGTAAATGTTTCTTTAGATAAGGAGTTACATGTTCTCTTTCTGATAGAAGGCTGGCATTTCGCCAAGCGATTTCGAGATCTTTGAATGAAAAAACTTCCACATCGAACCCACTCTCTGGAGAATCAGGAGTCGAGTTAGAAACAAAACGATAGTTATTATCAACAAAAAATTTTACTGCCTTGTCAATAATCGCTGGATCGATCAAGGGGCAGTCCCCGGTAATTCTCACAACAATATCTAAACTTTTGGATTTGGCCGCTTGGTAATAACGATCCAGAACATCTTTTTCGCTTCCCCTAAAAACAAAAAAACCAGAATTTTGTATAATCTCTGCAAGAGAATCATCTTGTTTTCTTGCTGGTATGGCAACAATAATCTCATCAATTGTTTTTGCCTTCCTAACTCTTTCCAAAACAAGCAGAATGAGGGGCTTGCCCCTAATAATTTTCAGTGATTTACCAGGCAACCTAGAAGAACCCATTCTTGCTTGAACAATAGCTACAATTTTCTTTTTCATAATAACCCTTTTCAATGTAGTTAAACTCAAAACAACAAGCATTATAGTAGGAAAGAATTTAATAACTTATGAACACTGTATTAATCCAACAGTATCCCAAGTGGCGTACAAACCAAAGCTGCAAATGTCTTCTTCCTATAAAACCACGGTCCAAAACCAAAAAGGAAAGTTCTTTCATTTTTTTCACCCCATAACAATCCCGGGCGCAACGGAATATTTTTTCACAAAATTAAGCCCACTCATCTCAGAATCTCCCTCAAATTGAAGTATCTCAAATAGTAGGGCACCGTCTCCAGTCTTTACAACAACTGAATTCTTGAATATACGGAGCAGTCCCGGAACTCCAACAAATTTCTTTCCAGAATAAATCGAAGCTTTCCAGATAAATAATTTTTTATCTCCTAAGAATGTAAAAGCTCCAGGATATGGATGAGAAAGACCGCGTATCCAATTATATATGGACACATTTCCTTTATTCCAGTCGATTATTCCATCATCAGGCTTTCTTTTTGGCCATTTAGAAGCCTTTCTGGAATCCTGCGCAATAGGTACTAACGTGTTCTTTTCAAGTTTCTCGATAACTTCATGAAGAAGTAACACAGAGGTATTGAGTGCTTTCCTGTAAACATCGGAAGCATAATCCTCGAATCCTATCTCAAACTCTTTCTGGCCATAAATCTTTCCTGAATCAACATCCTTTTCAAGCTCGAAAAAGGTTACTCCTGATTTCGTTAGACCCATAATGATAGACCAAGGGAGGGGAGCATTTCCTCTGTGTTTAGGAAGAAGAGTGGGATGATTGCCTATGCAGGCAACTTTCGAGGAGTCAAGAACTATATCTGGAACAATCCAAGACCATCCTATCACCAGTACTAAATCAGGATTAAATTCCTTTATTTTCTGAAAATTATGAGTTTTGGGATCATCAATTTCAAAAACAGGAATGTTGTGCTTTGAACAAAGAGGAGAAAAATCAACAAAACCGCTTCTGTCTTTGAATTTATCAGATAACGTAAAAACTGCGACAACTTCTTTCCCATCCTCAAGCAAAGATTCAAGACAACGAAACCCCCAAAGAAGAGCTCCAATAAAAACGATCTTCATTCAATAACCCCTAACTTTCAATTCTCCATATTTATCCGAAAGCTGTTTTATTCCTTTTGCTACAATTACTTTATCCCCAGTAAGACTTTCATAAGACCTAAAGTATGTAAAAAGAGGTTCTGGAATATGATAACTAGAATATTTCTTAGATAATCGAAGTAACAGGTCGTATTCAGGAAATATCAACTCTCCATCGTAGAACCCTACTTCATCAAGAATACTTTTTCTGAACATTATGCCTATCGCAACAGTGTTTAGAAGATTGGTTGCTGTATTCACTACTTTCTTCTCACTCTTTGATGCATTCACTTCATAATAATTAGAATAAACAAAGGCAAGAGATTTATCTTTTTCTAACACGGAGTGCATTTTTCTTATTATTGTCCTTTCAAATGTATCGTCTGCATCAAGTTTCATAATGTATTTCCCTAAAATATTTGCAAAGGCCGTGTTTGCTGCTTCAACCGGTCCTCTGTTTTTCTGCGATATGAGCTTTATTCTTTTGAGATATCTCTGTAGTATTTCCTTTGTTCCATCTGTTGAGCCATCATCAACTACTATTACTTCAATAATCCCTTTGAAATCCTGCTCAAAAACGCTTTGCAATGCCCTCTCAATAGTATCTTTCCCATTGTAAACAGGGATTATGATGCTAACATCCGGTTTTCTGATTTCAATCACCTTTGATATCTCTTACAAGAACAAATGCTTCTGCATATTCCCTCCCTATCATGGTTCCCCTATAGCGCGAAAGATATTCAACACTCTCAAGTGAACGAGGATGGGGGCACTTTTTTATTTCTGATTTATATTCCTTTAGCGCATCAATTTTTTTCTTTATTGTTTTTTTACATTCCACAAAATAATTTGGTGCGAATGAGTTTTGTACGCTCTGAATAGTACATTCTGTTGATGAAAGAACTTCAAAACAAAGTATTTTCCTGACATTAGAAGAAAATGGTCTGCATGCAGTAAGAACAGCATCAAATGTTAGTCTGTGGTCTACGTTTAAATCCCCCCAGTGATGCGTATAAACCGTTTCAGGGTTGAATTTGCTTACAATCTTTTCAACTTCTTTTATTATATCAAGTAGGGAAACAGAATCAAACTGATTATCGGGGAAATCTAAATGAATAATATCGGAAACGTCCAAAAGGGAAAGTGCTCTTTTTGAATCATTTACCAATTCTTCTACTTTTAATCTCGGATTCTCAACTTCTCTGGAAGTAACTCCTGTTCCAAGAATTAAAACCTTGACATCATCTCCTTTCTCAGTATGTTTTGCAATGGTTGCGCCAGCACCAAGAACTTCATCATCTGGATGGGCCGCAACAACAAGAACTTTCATTTTTTCACCTCATATTCATAGAGAACATATTTTAAATTAAAACCAAACCTTTCAAAAAGATTACGCGAAGAAATATTATCCGGTTTAACACGTGCAAGAAGTTTCAGAATGTTCTTTGTTCTAGCAAATGAGATAAGTTCTTTGATTGCTTGAGTGGCAATTCCTTTGCCTTGTACTTTTGGATGAAGAAAAATATCTATTTCACAATCATTTTTCTTCACCAGATCCAATTTCAAAACTCCGTTTGGCGCACCGTCAACCAAAATTAAAAATGAAAATAAATCTTTTCTACTCAAACGATTTTTCCAAAAAGCTTGATGTTCGTCCCATGAAATAATGTCTGGGTTGAACATATTTTTCCTAATTTGCTTCATATTTCTCAGATTGAAAATAAATTCAATGTTTTGCTGCTTTACTTCTTCCAGTTTAACATTCACTCATAATCACCTTCCAATACCCCCTCATCCCTAAAGATGTCTCTTGTCGATTTTTTTCCAATAATCTTCTCAAAGAATTTAGGGGGGAGGCCCCTCTTTACTTTTCCAGGTCTCAAAACAGCTATGTTCTTTTGTGAAAATATTTCATTCTTTTTTATATCTCTCGTAACATGCACTGCTCTCTTAGCAAAATCATAAAGTTCTTGTTCTATAGAAAGGATTTGTTTTTCTTCTTTACCTAACGCCTTTTCTGCCTCCCTAATTGCAAAAACCATCCTCTTCAATTCTTTAGGTTCAACAGCAAATTTATGGTCCGGCCCAGGCAATTTATTATCAAGTGTAAAATGTTTTTCAATAACATTCGCCCCTATCCCTATCGAAGTTAGGGGGCCAATCAGAGGATCTCTGCTGTGATCAGACAAACCTGCAGGAATATGAAATTTTTTCTTAAAAAATCTTATCACATTTAGATTAAGGGAATTAATAGGAGCCGGATATTTAGCTACGCACTGAAGAAGAACAATATTCTCATTTCCAACAGAACGTGCTGCCTCAACAGCCTCACAGATTTCTTCCAGAGTAGATGCTCCTGTTGAAATAAATAATGGTTTTCTTTTTTTTGCAGCGTATTTTATTAAAGGAATGTGATTTGATTCATAAGATGCAATTTTATGTGCAGGCACATATCCATCCAAAACATCGACAGCTTCTTCGTGGAAGGGGGTTGCTAAGAATAAAAGCCCTCGTTTATCAGCATAAGAAAACAACTCATCAAGCCATTCTACAGGAAATTCCATGTTTTTAATTATTTCATAAATAGATTTTTTATTTTCTAGATAATCGGCAAATCCTGGTTTGCCAACATATAATTTATCCGCTTTAAATAATTGAAATTTTACAGCATCAGCATCTGCATCTGCTGCAACATCAATTAACTTTTTAGCCATATCTAATTTTTTATTGTGATTAGAACCCGCTTCCGCAATAATGAAACATGGTTCTCCATCTCCAATAAATTTATTGCCAACTTTTATCTTCATACCATCACATATTTTTCTTTATTAAATCTGCAATCTTATTAATACTTTTGTCATCAAGGCCAACGTATATTGGAATAGATAGTTCCCTTTCGCTGACCATCTCGGTAATCATAAGCCTTAAATTATCATAATCGATACCTCTGTAATAAGAAAAATTATAAATAGGGATATAGTGAACATTCACTCCGATGCTGTTTTCTCTTAAAAGTGAAAACATTATCTTCCTTTTCTTATTGTTTTCAAATAAAATTGGAAACAGATGCCAAGAGGACTTTGCGTATTCTCTTATGGTAGGAAGTTTAACTGAATTTAGTCCGTCTAACAAATCAAAATATATTTTTGCAATCTTTTTTCTGCTCTCAACAAACCTATCCAGCCTTTTCATTTGAGATAGACCCAATGCACATTGTATATCAGTAATTCTATAATTTCTTCCTAATAACTTCATGTCATACTTCCATGTTGTTCTCTGTTCAGGTGTTTTATCTATACCATGATTTCTCAAAATAGACATTCTTTCATAAAATTCACTATTGTTGGTTACAGCCATCCCACCTTCCCCAGTTGTAATTGGTTTTATAGGGTAAAAGCTGAATACCGTTATATCTGCAATCCCGCCCACTTTTTTACCCTTATAACTAGCACCAAGGGCATGTGATGCATCTTCTATCAAATACAGATTGTATTTATCAGCAATTTCTTTCAATTCATCCAATTCACATGGGTGTCCTGCATAATCAACGCAAATTATGGCTTTAGTTTTATCAGTAATTTTCTTCTTAACATCATTTGGGTCTAAAGTGTAGGTATCTGGAAGTATGTCTGCAAAGATAGGCTTGTGATTGTTGTAGAGTATGCAATTAGAAGTTGCTGCAAAGGTAAATGCAGTTGTAATTATCTCGCTTTCCTTTGGTAAATTTAAGGAGTCGACAGCAATATCAAGAGCACTAGTTCCAGAGTTCACTGCAACGCCGTGCTTAACACCAGTGTATTCACAGACCGACTTCTCAAATTCAGGAACTTTGGGTCCTGTTGTAAGCCAATCTCCTTTAAGGACCTCTACTACTGCAGAAATATCTTCTTCAGATACAGATTGTTTTCCATATGGAATAAATTTACCCATTTTGTTCACTCATCCATTCTTCTGTTTTACGGATACCTTCTTCTAAAGACGTTTTTGGCTCCCACCCTAATAAATCCTTTGCTTTTGTATTATCACATATTAATTTTTGAATTTCAGACTGGGGGTGGTGGTGTTTAACATTTTTTATTTCACTTCTCTTCCGGGATATCAACTTGGCAAGATCGTTGATACTCACATCTTCTCCCAAACCGGCATTGATTGTTTCTCCGACTGCATTCTTAGAAAATGCCGCTTTGATGATAAAATCAGCACAGTCTTCAACATAAAGAAGATCTCTTGTCTGAGTCCCATCTCCAAAAACTCCAATTGGTTCATTTTTCAGTGCCTTACTAATGAATATGCTAACAACACCTCCTTCTGAATTTCTTTTCTGAAAAGGTCCATAAACATTAAAAGGTCTAAGTATTGTTATGGGAAGACCGAATCCATGGTGATAAGAAATGGCTAATTGCTCTGCAGCAAGTTTTGTAGCTGCATAAGGAGAACGTGGCAAAGTTTTATGTTCTTCATTTATTGGTTTTGAATAATCTGCTAAATCATAAACCATGCAGGTTCCAATGAAAATAACTTTTGTTTTATGTTTTTTACATTGCTCCAGAATATTATATGAACCAATAACATTGTAATCAAAAGATTTCTTTGGGTTCTGAAGGGATTCATGAACATTTATTTGGGCCGCCATGTGAATACAAATATTAAATTGTTCCTTTGCAAATAAACTCCCCAGGAGCTTATTATCAAGTATATCTCCTTCAACAAAATCAAACTTCGGGTCATTTTCAAACTCAACCATATTTTTTCTGCTTCCGTTGCTCAAATTATCCAGAACAAGAACCTTCTCAACATCTTCTCTCGCTAATAACTGCTTAACTGTAGTTCTTCCTATAAATCCTGCTCCTCCTGTAACAAATATCTTAGTCATGCGTTTCATCCCGCCCTGATTTTGTTTGTTTGATATATAAATCTTTCATATGGTCTGGGAAATTAGGTTGTTTTTCCGCATGATAAAATCCAAAATCTTTTTTTGCCTTTATCCAAATGTTGGAGCCAAAGCGTTTTAGAAAAAAATTAAACGATTTATTCACTAAATATGGAAAATGTCGTACATGACCAAGACTTTTTATGACTTCGTATCCCGAATTCTCAACTAAATATTTTAGGGTTGGATAGTTAAAAGCATAATAATGAACCTTGGTTTCATATGTCCTTTTTATCGATTGAGGAATAAGTGGTGTGTATTGAGGAATCTGAAGAATTAAGGAAGAATCTTCATCCATGTATTTTCGACATTCTAGGAGGAATTTATAGGGACTGGTAAGATGGATTAAAAAATCGGTGCACCAGATGACATCAAATCGTTCTGAATCATCAAGTTTGAAAGATTCCTCTACATTTGTCTTGATCACGTTTAACCCGATCGACCTAGCAAACCTACATTTTACATCCGTTAATTCAAGACCAATTGATTCTTTGTTGAAATGAATAAGGTTCATACCGAAAGAGCATCCAATATCCAATATCCTGTCTTCTTTTTTAAGCGCAAATTCCTTATAGATCGGTAGGTGGAGTTTATACCAATCTTTAAAATTTTGATTATATATTCTTTCGTTCTCCTCCTTTGAGAATATCCCTTTGGTTAAAATAATTTTTTTAATATCTGCCATAAAAACACCTAAAACCTATGTAATAAAATCAACACTTAACCGTGCGTCTCCTCTGGAGAAAATCTCCGCATCCAGTCAATCTCATCTCTAAAGGAATTCCTTTCAACTATGTATATCCTTTGTTTTTCCTTTTTCCTTTCCTCGCACCATGAGATTACTTTGTCAATTTCTGTCTGCATTACCATGACCCTTCACCTCTTTACAATCTTAATTATACTCTCCTTCCTCAAGAACATGGTTAAGGCCAACTCTCTGGCCAGGGAATTTTACGCTTTTTCCCCAAACCAAGGCATACCGAAAATTCTTGAGAAATCCTCTTGGAAGCTTTTTACAAAAAATCTTTATGGTTGAGCCTCTCTTTAAAACCATGGGTTCATCCATTTTTACCTCTTTTCAGTAGCGCATCTATCACGTGGCTATCTATGAAGCTCCACCCCATAACAAACAAATTAGTCATTTTCCTTCACCTCATAAAGATAAACATCCTTTTCTTTGGAAAACGTTGTGCTAAAAACAATCACTGTGGCCTTCTCATTCCTTTTGTTAATTATCGTGTGTGCGACCATGGGGGGAATATAAACAAGCTTATACTCCTTTTCATCAGCATTCAAAATAATCTTATCCTTCACCCCATTTTCCATATTCTCGAATAATAAAGTCAGTTCTCCTGAACATATGCCAATCCATTCCTCTTTCTCCTTATGGTAATGATTTGCTCTTGTACAACCTGGATTTATCATGACGACATAAGAATGAAGGCAGTTAAAAGGCTCATCATCATAATTCATGGAAACAAGCTCTGCAAGCCAGCCTGATTCATTTGTATGTTTCACCCTATTCAGTAATCTCATCGCCTCACTCTTTCAAAAACATTTTAATTATTTCATCTTTTGAAAGCATCTTTTCATCTGTTGAAGAATATTTCTTTTTTTCTATCTGCTTCGCCCCTAATTTTAAATAATTACTGTGTTTTGATCTGAACAATTCTTTTATTTGGGGAAGCAAAACATACATCTCTCCAATTTCAAGTGCTCTGCTTCTTTCCTCTTCTGTCATCAGCTCCTCGTATTCCTTCTCTCCATCCTTCAAACCAATCTCTTTTACTTCTATTTGTTTATTTTCTCCAAACCTGTCTATCAAAGCCACAGCCAAGTCTGATAATCTTACTGATGGCATTTTAAACACAAATATCTCCCCACCAATGGAGAGTTCACATGCCTTAAGAATAAGCTCTATTGCCTTGCCACTTGTCATCATATACCGAGTCATGTCTGGCTTTGTCATTGTTATGTATCCTTTTTTCATCTGCCCTTTCCAAAGAGAAACCACCGAGCCTCTTGAACCGAAGACATTCCCAAATCTTACGGATGAGAAAATTGTTTGCTTCCTGCCTTTGTAGTACTCCGCAGAAGTGATGAGTCTCTCAGCCATGAGTTTGCTTATGCCCATTACATTGGTTGGGTTAACCGCTTTATCACTGCTTGTAAATAATACCTTTTCAACATTTTTTTCCAGGGCCGTCTCAATTACATTTTGAGTGCCCAGTATATTGGTTTTGACCGCCTCAAAGGGATTATACTCGGATGACTTCACATGTTTTAGGGCTGCAGTATGAAAAACAATATCAATCTCTTCCATACCAATTGCCAACCTTTTCCGATCCCTTATGTCCCCTATCAAATACCTTAATCGTTCATTATGGTCTGCAAATTCGCTGTTCTCCATAAGATATTGTTTTGTTTCATCCCTGCTATAAATCCTGATTACATCTGGCTCTTGCTTGAGAAGTTCTCTAATCAATTCCTTCCCAATGGTTCCAGTACCACCAGTTATTAGTATTTTTTTATTCCTGAACATTAATATCCCGGATTAATCCCATTTACTTATCTTTTGTTTTATCACTTTATTTAAAAGTATTGGTTCTGGTTTTCCTTAGATTTTTCTTGAATTTGGCAGGAATCCCGGCAACAAGGGTGTAAGGTTCAACATCCTTTATCACGACCGCACCTGCTGCTACGACTGCACCCTCTCCTATCCTTACACCTAAAAGAATCGTAGAACCGGTTGCCAACCAAGCTCCATCTTCAATAATTATCGGCTTTCTTATATGCTTTCTTTCTGAATATTTATCGTTTAGGTTTAAGGTGCCACTTATAATACAAACATAAGGGGAAATCCTGACAAAATCCCCTACCTTAATCCTCTCTGTTGCATCTATGAATATTCCCTCGCTAAATGTGCATCCAGAACCGATTGATATGTTTTCGGGTTTCAGAACCTTGATTCTTCCGGTCACCACGCTAAAGAGAATTCCGATAGTTTTCTTCTATACTCACGGCGGAGTGTCACCCCTTCTGAGAGTTGCCTATCTCTTTGTAAAAAAGGTGCTCACAACAACAGAAAGCGGGTTTAGGATAAAGAGCAGATATTATTGCTAAGTAAAATGGAAACTTTTTAAATTCTTGGAAGGACATAACATTATGAAAATCTTTTATTTCTCAAAGTTTTTCACTGGGGTGACTATTGCATCGTACCTGAATAAAAGAAAAGGGATAGAAACGATAATTCTGACCGATGGGCTGAACCCAAATTCAAGGGAGATACTGGAAAAAAACAGGATGAAGTATTATGAACTTTTAAGAATGAACGATGAATTAGATTATTCTTCAATTGAAGAAAAGGAATTTTGGAATGCGTACTATACCTCCCTTTATAAACTTAGAATATTTGGAATGGACAAGTTTGATGAGAAACCTTCAAAAATCCCCAGAAATTTCATCTCAAAATTTGAACACATAGCAAAAAGATATTATCTTCTTATAAAAAAAATCTTTAAAAAAGAAAAACCAGATCTCCTTGTTTTTGGTGATGGAGGTCAAATATATCGAATGGCTGCTCTAATGCTAGCAAAAGAATTGAACATACCTTTTTTGTATTTTAATGCAGAAACATTTATCAAAAATAGATTATATATAGATAAATGTGAAATGGCAAACAGTTGGATAAAAAAAGAATATTATCAAAAAAAGCCAACTAGAGAGGAGAGAAAAAGAGTGAAAAAATACCTTGGAGAATGGAAAAAAGAAAAAACTGTTGTTTGTGGCAAACCTCCGGCAAGGAACCTTTTGCAGAGGATTGTAGTACATTTCCACAGGATATCTAAGTATTTCAGAGAAGGAAAAATAGATGCTGATACGGCTTATATCCCATTAATTTCTGAGATTGCAATGCTTAAAAGAAATCTAAGGTTTTATATAACTCCACTTCTTTATGATAAAATAGATTTAAACAAGAAATA
Organism: Microcaldota archaeon; assembly: GCA_023129075.1. Lineage (GTDB taxonomy): Archaea > Micrarchaeota > Micrarchaeia > Anstonellales > Bilamarchaeaceae > JAGMCT01. Next base: position 4,381 of record JAGMCT010000024.1, on the reverse strand, counting down.
TTTTTTCTTTCCTTTACATGAACCACAAGATACTCAGATTACTCTTAGAGAACCTGAATTTATAGATCAGTCAAAAGTAGTAAAAAAAATTGCGCTCAATCTCCCAGAAGGATACTTTTTGTATGCCAAACCTCATCCTCGCGGTTTAGGGAGATATCCCTTCAAGTGGATAAGAGAATTTAAAAAATTAAAAAACGTTAGATTTGTATCTCACAATATAAGTTCCCACGATCTTATAAAAAACTCACAGGGTGTAATAGTAATAAATTCAAGTGTCGGTTTTGAATCTCTTCTCTATGAGAAACCGGTTCTTGCACTCGGTTCTCCCCCTTATGCTTTCGAAGATTTGGTCATCAAAAATAAAAACTTAAAAAACCTTAAAAAAGATATAAACTTGCTTTTATCTACTAAGATACCAAAGGAAAAAGTAATAAGATTAGTTAATGCTGCTTACAAGTCATCCTATCCTTGTTCATTACATACAGAAAGAAGTTATGTTCATAAAGAAGAAAACATTACTGAAGTAGGAAATGCCATCCTTGATGCATATAAGTACTATTACCCAAAATGATATATGGGTATTTTTCATTTTTTATAGTAAATGGTGATATTTTGAAACTCAACAGCTTCCAAGTACTGCGTGCTATCTTTATCATAATGATCGTCTCTGGCCATTCTGCTGTATTAACCGAAACATGATGGAACGTTAAGTGGATTCTCTTAACTGCGTTGGCAGGATTCTTCTTCATTTCTGGTTTTTTTTATCACTATTTAAGAAACAAAAGAAAAAATTATGTTGAATTTATTAAAAAGAAATTTTTACGTCTGTATGTTCCCACATTTATTATGGGATTTGTCCTAATGTTTATTATTCCAATTTTAGCAAATTGTTATTTAGGAGCTCAATTGGAAAAATATGATTTCAAGATATTGGAAAAAAAATGTGACCCGTCTTCGAATACTATAGATTTCCTAGTGTTCAGTATTTATCCTGATAGAGAACATCTCTGGTTCCTATTTGTACTGTTCCTGATATTCTTGATTTTTCCCTTAATAGAAAATAGGGTCGAAAGACACCCTCTACTCTTTTTGTTTTTATTTATTGTAATAAGTGCAATTTGCTTTCCTTTTCTTTACATAGATGGAGAATACCACATATATCGGATATCTGTACGGTTTTTATTCTTTCTCCTGTTTTTTTATGGGGTTTTTTATGGTCTAAGTACAGACTGGGAATACCTAACTTGACAAAATTTGGTTTAATAAGTGATTCATTAGTCAAAATGGGGGACTATTCATATATGATTTATTTTTTGCACTATCCTTATCTTACTCTGTATTTCATATCAACAAGAATAATTACAGAACCAGTAGCAAGAGTTCTCTTCTCTTCGGTATGTGGTATCATAATTCCAATGGCCCTTTGGTATCTCTTTAAAAGAACAATTTTTCAAGTTAGAAAAATATATAAGGGGTAGGAATTAATAAATGATATAATGAAAATCAAATATATAACCTGCGCAAGGATGCCAACTGAAAAAGCACACGGCCTTCAAATAGTAAAAACCTGTGAGGCACTTGCAGAAAAGGGACAGGAAGTGGAGTTGGTGGTGCCATATAGAGGAAGGGGTGACCCGTTTAAGTTCTATAATGTTAAAAGAAATTTCAGAATTAATTTTCTGCCATCAATAGATCTCTTAAAATACAGATTTCTGGATCCTCTGAATTTCTATATACTCACTCTTTCATTTTCCCTTTCGAGCTTTTTCTATATGCTGAATAAAAAAGGAACTGTATTGACAAGGGACAGCAACATAGTTTTTCTATTCGGGCTTCTTGGAAGAAAGATCGTATATGAAGCGCACAACTTTCCGAATAAGGGGGTGGATTTGTGGATGCAGAAGAATTTTCTGAAAAAAACAAAACTAGTTGTTATCTCCAAAGGATTGAAAAAAGCGTATGGAAAGATAGGAATAATGGGAGAAGTAGTACATGATGCCGTTGATTTGGAAGAAATAAAAACCCAGGAAAAAAAGAAAAGGGAAAATTTAATTGTCTATGTAGGGCATCTGTATAAAGAAAAGGGAGCAGATACCTTCATAGAAGCAATGAGATTACTGAAGAATGAAAAGGCACTGGTGGTTGGGGGAACAAAAGAGGAAATAAGAAGAATAAAAAAGAAAGCACCTAAAAACGTAGAGATTATGGGGTTTATTCCTTACTCCCAAATAAAAAAATATTTGGAAATGGCGGATATTTTAGTGATTCCAAACAGTGCAAAAAACAAGCAAATGAGCGAATATACCTCTCCTTTAAAATTGTTTGAGTACATGGCAAGTAAAAGATTAATCGTTGCTTCGGATGTTCCTGCGATAAGAGAGATTGTTGGCGAGGACATGGTCTATTTCTTTGAGCCGGATAACCCGCGAAGTTTGGCAGAAACAATTGAAAAAGCGCTGAGAGCAAAGGATTACCAGAAAAAGGTTCAGACGGCGTATGAAAAAGTAAAGGAGTATACCTGGGGGAAAAGGGCCGGGAAAATAATAGATATCATTTTCCAAAGCTCTGAAAAATAAAAAGAGGCAGTGCTTATTTTAAGTTGGACAGGATAAATTCCGTAGGATTAGAAGGAAATGAAATCTCATTTTGTTTTAATTTGTTTCTGAATGCATCGTCCAAAAGAGTATATAGCATATGGGTTGTCAGGGCTGAAGATGTAATGTTCAGTGAATTGGTCTTGAGGAAATTCTGGGCTTCCTCTTTTTTTCCGATTTCTATACTTATTGCTGGTTTTCCAAGGAGCCTTGCCTCTACCAAAACCGTGGAAACAATGCTTGCAATAACCTGGGCCCTGGCAAGAGCCGTATGCAAATCATCGTTATCGTCTCTTATTTCAATGTTTCCAAAAACGCCTGTTTCAAAAAAGGGTTGTTTTTCTCTTGGGTGCAGCCTTATGTCAATTATTATCTTTCCAAGTTTTTCTGAGAGCATATAAAGAGTCTTAAAGAGCTCCCGGAATATGCTTTTTTCTGTGTACCCCAAACTATCTCCATAATGGTGTTCTATCGGCTGTGAACAGTATAGAATACGCATTTTTTCTTCCCTTACTGAAGGTTTTTTCCTTATTATCTCAGCAAAATGAGGATTGCCAGTTAGCAAGAGGGAAGATTTAGGGAACCCGAGAGATGTCATCTCTCTCATTGACAGCTCATCCAAACAAGCAATCTTATCAGGGATATAACGGAAAGGAACTGTAATCCTGACAGGTTGTGTAGTAACATCCAGCTTGGAAACACGCTCAAGATAATTCCCCCAAAAATCAAGAACCGAAAGGGTAAAAATACCAAGGTTTTTGCCTTCTCTGACCATCTCCTGCTCTAAACACAACGGCTCGGATTTATCAGGGACCGCAAGACCTGTTAGGATACTAGTTGGCATAATTTTTTGGATTATTTTTCTGATGTTTGATAGTTCTATTTTATCAAGGATTAAATCCGGCTTAATTTTATGGTTTGCAAATGCCTTTGCACCAACACCATAAGCAACGGTGAATACTTTGACCTTTTTATTAACAAGTTCGCGCACTACTGGAGCTATGGAGTTAACTGAACCAGTATGCCAGCCTGCTGCAAGAACTTTCATATTCTTATAATGGGTAGAAATGTTTAAATATGTTCCATAAAAAAAGAAAATCTCATTTCCCGAATTTCCTTTGAGTGGAAGCGTAAAAAGAAAGAGCCTTTTCAAATTCCCCCTTGGAAAAATCAGGCCAAAGAACATCTGTGAAATATAGTTCGCTGTAAACAGACTGCCATGGAAAAAGACCGCTTAATCTTTTGTTTCCTGAAGTCCTTATTATCAAATCAGGATCAGAAATTCCTTTTGTATAGAGGCATTCGGAGAATTTCTCTTCAGTGATTTCTTTTTCTCCTGAAGAAATAAGCTTATTTACTGCATCCAATATCTCGGCTCTTCCTCCATACCCAAGAAGGATATTCAGGTGATAATCGCCTTCAGAAGCCTTTGATTCAACCTGTTTGATTGCATCCTGAACTTCCTTGGGAAACAGATGAATCCTTCCAAGGAAACGAATCTTAACCTTTTCCTCTGGCTTTTCCTCATCAGGCTTTTTCAGGCCTTCTTTTAATTTTTTCCTGAAGAGGTCAAAAAGAAGGGACACCTCTCCTTCCCTTTTGAAATTCTCGGTACTGAAGCCCCAGAAAGTAGCGTTTTTTATTCCTTTTTCCATGCACCACTCAAGAATATCTCCTATCTTGGAGATTCCTTTTTCATAAGCTTCTTTGTAGGGAATATTGTTAACTCTGGCCCATGTCCTGTTTCCATCAGGAATAAATACTATGTGTTTTGGAATCTTCTCTTC
>JAGMCT010000023.1 GCA_023129075.1 Microcaldota archaeon | reverse complement strand
TTTGTTTCCTATGATTTGTGGATATTTGGATTAGGACTTGGTTTTTCCCTTGTAGTAGGAATAATTTCCGCGTGGATTCCCTCAGTAAACGCTTCTAGGATTCCTGCTGTTGAGGCGTTGAATTATTAAGTAGAGATAATTTTTTCGGTAGATTTATAAGGAATTATCCCTTAACCTATGTTTATGAGGATTTTGGTTACCGGAGGGGCAGGCTTTATCGGCTCCCATGTTGCAGAGAAACTCCTTGAGCAGGGAAACGAGATAGTAATACTGGACAACTTCAATAATTACTACCCTTCAGACTTAAAGAGAAAAAACCTTGATAAAATAAAAGACAGAATTACCCTTTTAGAAGCAGACATCCTTGAGATGGAAAGGGTAAAAGAAGCAGTAAAGAATTGCGACAGCATAATCCATGAGGCAGCCCAGGCAGGTGTCCGCATCTCTGTAAAACAGCCTATAAAGACCTCAATAATAAATATCACAGGAACGCTCAATGTTCTTCAGGCAGCAAAAGAAGAAGGAATAAAAAAAGTGGTCTTTGCCTCCTCCTCTTCGGTTTATGGAAAAATCCACCACCTTCCTTTTGATGAAAACCACCCCACAGAACCCATCTCCCCCTACGGTGTTTCCAAGCTTGCAGGAGAGCACTACTGCAGGGTGTTCTCAGAACTTTACGGCCTGGAGATTCCGATGCTTCGCTATTTCACGGTCTACGGCCCAAGAGTAAGGCCGGACCTTGCGATAAATAAATTCATGCACAATGCGATGAAAAATCAGCCCTTGGAGATATACGGAGACGGCAAAAAGAGCAGGGATTTTACTTATATTTCTGATATTGTGGAAGGCACTATTCTTGCTTTGAATAAGGGAAAAACAACTTCTTATAATTTAGGAGGCGGAAATAAAGTAACCGTGCTTGAGCTTGCACAGAAAATAAAAGAAATCACTAATTCTTCTTCAGAATTGGTTTTCAGCGGGGATGTACAGGGAGACGTCCAGCACACATCTTCAAATACAGAAAAGGCAAAAAAAGAATTGGGCTGGCAGCCCAAAGTTTACATAGATGACGGCTTAAGAAAGTATTACGAATGGGTTAAGGAGGCAAAAAATGAATAGCAAGGTTACCCCCTGGGAGGTTCAGGGCGAGGTTGATTACGATAAATTAATACAGGAATTCGGCACAAAAAAAATAGACAAAACACTAAAGGAAAAACTATTGAATAAGATGAAGGAAGGCCCCAATATGATAAGCAGGGATTTTTTCTTTTCCCACAGGGACCTGGACATTGTATTAAAGGACCATACAGAAGGAAAAGGTTTCTTTCTTTACACAGGAAGAGGCCCCAGCGGTCAGATGCACCTTGGCCATGTAATCCCTTTGCTCTTTACCAAATACCTCCAGGATGCATTTGATGTCAATCTTTACATACAGATAACTGATGATGAGAAGTTTCTTTATAACAGGGAGAGAACATGGAATGAAATAAAGAAGAACAGCGAAGACAATATAAGGAATATAGCAGCACTTGGTTTTAATCCAAACAAGACATTCATTTTCCGCGACAGTGAATACATAAAAAATATTTATCCCCTAATTCTGAAAACCGCAAGAAAGATTACTTTCTCTACAGCAAAGGCAGTATTCGGATTTACTAATGAAACCAGCATAGGAATGATTAATTACCCCGCTTCCCAGATTGTTCCTACTTTCTTTGAAAAGAAAAGATGTCTGATTCCTTCTGCAATAGATCAGGACCCTTATTGGAGAATCCAGAGAGATATTGCAGAAACCCTTGGTTATTACAAAACAGCAGCAATCCATTCTAAATTCTTCCCTCCGCTTACAGGAGTGAGCGGAAAGATGAGTTCAAGTATAAAGGAAAGCGCAGTATGGCTTACGGATGATGAAAAAACCGTGAAAAAGAAGATAAATAAGTATGCATTTTCAGGAGGAAAGGAAACAGTAGAGGAGCACAGGAAAAAAGGCGGAGAGGTCTCTGTTGATGTTTCCTTCCAATGGCTTGACATCTTCTTTGAACCTGATGACAAAAGACTGAAGGAAATAAAAGAAGAATATACAAGCGGAAGCATGCTTACAGGAGAACTCAAGGAGATTCTTATAGGTAAGGTAAATACATTCCTTGAAAAACACAGGGAAGCGGTTGAGAAGGTCGATGTTGAAGCATACTTATATAAAGGAAAACTCGCAAAAGAAATGTGGGACAAAAATTACGAATAGGTGTTTTGTATGAAAGAAAAAAGAGAATTGTTCATGAGAAAAGCAAAGAAAAAAACCCAGGAACTATTAACAAGCAGGGACGGGATGGTAATACATATTTCAAAGACAATAAAGGATTTGGAAGAGGTGGTTCACCAGCTGGAGGAAAGGCTTGAAGGAATGTATGGCACTTATTTCCCTGAATTTAAAATGGGGGATAAAGAGAGGTTTGTGAAGGTTGTTTTGCTGTTTGATAAGGATACTCCCTCAGTAGATTCTGTACGAAAGGTAATTGGAGAAAACAAAGCAGAAGAAATAGTGCAGAAAGCAAAGGCAAGCATAGGTGCAAAGCTCACTCAGGGGGATATGGAAAAGATAAAGGAGCTTGCAGAAACAATCCTTTCTCTCTACAACCTGAAAAAGCAATATGAAAAATACCTTTCCAAACTCACAAAGGAGATATGTCCTAATCTGGATTATCTTGCCGGTTCCAAGCTTGCAGGCGAGCTCATTTCTGTTGCCGGTGGACTGAAAAAACTGGCTTTCATGCCTGCCAGTACAGTACAGGTTATAGGAGCAGAAAGGGCGCTTTTCAAGCATCTCAGAAACAAAAAGGTAAATCCCCCAAAACACGGAATAATATTCCAGCATCCTCTTATCTCAACAGCATCCAAAAAGGAGAGAGGTAAGATTGCAAGAATACTCGCAGCAAAACTCTCGCTTGCTGCAAGAGCGGACCATTATACAAAGCGCTTTATAGCAGAAGAACTCAAGATATCGCTTGATAAAAGAGTCGAGGAGATACACAAAACCGTGAAAGAATGAGGATTCTTTTTTCAGCAGACATCCATAATGATGAACTTTCTTTAGACAGAATAATAAAAAAAAGCAGGGAAATGGACCTCACCGTTATCTGCGGGGATGTTACCGGAAACAATTTTTCCTTTGCACAGAAAGCAGTAGAGGAGATACAGAACGGCCTTTTTATTCCTGGAAACAATGAGAGCAAACAGATAGTTGATTTATTCGGGGAAAAGAACATCCATGAAAAGAGAATGGAGCTGGAAAATGGTTATTCTCTTGTGGGATTTGGGTACAGCCCCCCTACTCCTTTTGGAACCCCTGGGGAGTTTCCTGAGATAGAATTATATTCTGGAATGAAGAACCTTCCAATGGATTCTAAAACCATTTTTGCTGCTCATGCTCCCCCTTATGGTTATTTTGATGAGGTAAGGGACGGGCATGCAGGCAGTTCAGCTGTTCTTGAGATAATAAAGGAAAAACAGCCTGCTCTCTGCGTATGCGGTCATATACATGAACACAAGGGGATTGGAGAGATAGGGAATACGAAAATACTGAAAGTGCCAGCCGCTCATTTCCTTGAAGCGGGTTTGGTTGAGATTTCTAACGAACTCAAGATTTCATTTTTAAAGCTTTAGTCTTTTAGAATAAAAAGTCTATAGAAAAAGCAGGGAGATTGGGCCAACCTGGTAAGCTGCCAGCTTTGGGAGCTGGTGTTCGGAGTTCAAATCTCCGATCTCCCATTATTCTATCTATATTCTAATATTCTTCTTCCTGTTTAAACTATAATCCAATTTTTTTCCGGTTCACACCAATACCTCCTAAAACAATATAAATTCTCTTTTTCAAAACCTTCATTAATGGACATTATAGAATTCTCAAAAAGATTCCCGCAGATTCATTATTCCAATACGAAACTCAAAAAACAACTTGAACTCCTTAACGGAGATATAGAGTCTTATACAACATTTTCCCTTATTCTTTCGTTTGTTTTTTCAATTCTCATAATGCTCTCTCTCATCCCCTTTGATTTTGTGTTTTCCTTTTTTGCCTTTATACTCTCCTTTCTTCTGCTTGTTCTTTTCTTCCTCCGCTTCCCTTCTATTCTTCTAGATGAAAAAGAAAAGACCATGGAAGCAGAACTGCCGTATTTCCTGAAAACACTGCACATGCTTTTGGAGCTCAGGATTCCTTTTCCAAGGACCCTTGGTTTAATCTCAAAAGAGGAGGGTATGCTCCCTTCCCTTCTGAAGAAGGCGGTAAGAGAGATAAAGAAAGGAATGGCGCTTGATACATCACTTCTTTCCATGCTCAAAGGAATAAAGTCCCTGCAGATAAAAAGAGCGATAGCGCAGGTGGTAACAGCTTATAGATACGGCAGAGAGGATAATATAAAGAGAATCTCAGAAGACCTGCTCAACATCAGAAAGTACAAGCTTAAGGAATTCGCCTCAAAACAGGCAATGTTCGGTCTTTTATTCATAGCAATTTCAACCCTTCTTCCTGCAATAGTTCTTATATTCACAACAGTTGGAGGAATCGCTTTTCAAATGAAATTCCCTCCAATAGCTTTCATATTCCTTTATTTCATTGGGTTTCCTCTAATCTCGGTAATCCTGCTTCTTTTCATGAAATCATGCGAACCAAAGGAGGTTCTGCAGAACGATTTCAGCAGATTCCCGCTTCTGCTTACAATACTTCTTGCACTCCTGCTCATACTGTTTTCTTTCCTTAATCTGCCTTCCTTCTGGATGACAATAATAATTATCCTTGGCGTTCTGCTTGTGCTGGGTCTTTCCTACAAGGAATATCTGGAGATTAAAAGACTGGAAAAAATAGAGAACCAGCTCCCGGATGCGCTTCTTTCAGCTGCACAAAGCCCAAAAGGAAAAACCCTTGAATCAATATTGATTCCGATGCTTTCTTCAGGAGAAGAATTAAAGGAGGAATTGGAGATTTCTCTCAAACAATTGAAATCCCATGTAAAGCAGTCAAAGGTTCTGGTTTCCCTTGGTAAGAGAACAGGAAAGATGGGAGAAAGAATCTGCCTTTTTATAGAAGAGGTTCTCAGCAGTGGTGCAGATACCTCAAGATATATGACCTCTATTTCTGAAGACATACTCTCCTTGTTCCAGATAAAGAGGGAAAGAAGCAATCTTCTTGCGATGCAGAAATACACCCTTCTTGCAGGAGGATTTATACTGCCTGCGGTTCTTGCGCTTTCACTTTCATTGATATTGAAGATATCCTCTTTAATGGAGATAAATAATGAAATAGCAAATCTGGCTCCTTCAGTAATTCCCACATATCTCATAATCTACTCCGTTCTTGTATCCTACTATATCTCTGAAAGCGAGGCAAAACCCTCAAACTCAGTAATCTATTTCGGGGTTCTCTCGGTTTCTGCGATGGTTATTTTCACTATTGTTAAAGGTTTTTTTTGAAGAGAATTCTGTTCAGTTAAGAAAAAAGAAAGAATTTTAAACTTGTAATGTGTTAATTACACAGCATTTGAGTGATAATATGGTTGAATCTGCTGAAATGAAAAATAAAAAAGGAAAAAAACCATGGCCCTCCCCAAAAGCAAGGTTCTGGGAGAGTTTCAGGGTTCCTGGGAGGCCGAAGGGTATAACTGCTGATATAATTAAGTATATCTTTAGGAAAAGACCAAAAGAAGAAAGAGACAAAGAGATTGCAGAAGCAAAAGAGAAGCTCAAACAATTCAGACCTGAGGTAAGAGGGAGGTTTAAGGAGCTTCTTGATGCAGCAAGAAAGGAAGATGCAAAAGATCTTGTTGCAAGGATGATTAATGGTTTTGATGATTCTGAGCAAGATTTTTTAGAGGCAATGGATTATACCGAGGAGTTGGTAAGAGCATGGGGAAGCGATAAGCTTCTCTGGGACCTGTTAGATGAAAGGGCAGGCAAACTTAAAGAGCTTGGATTGACTCAAAAAGGCGAGGAGATGCTTGAGCAAATTGTGCATGCTGCAAAGATGTTAGATGGAGACGGAACAGCTCTGCTTTTTATTGCTGAGAATCTTTCCAAAAAAATATTGGAGTATAAGGAAGAGGACGAAGAAAAGAGATTGGATAGTCTACAAGGAACCATTGATATTCTTGGCTCCTGGACATGGTAATTATTGGTGATATGAATGGTACCTGCAGATAAAATGGAATATTATACTGAAATCGGAAAAAGAGGATTACAGCCAAAGGCAGAGGACTATGCAAAAACCATCAAAGAAACCGCAAATTTTATAGCAGACACCGTAATTCCATTTTACTGGGTTCCTGAAACACTTGAAGGCATAAAAAACTCAGAAAACAAAACAGAATTAGGAATAAATATGGGCATGCTTGCCGCCCTTGGAATAGTTGATGCTGTTTCCGTAAGCGGTATGGCAGCAAGCGGATTTACCCTTGCTCCGGAGATTGTAGTAGCAAGAAAAGCAGGCTATAAAGGAATAAAAGAGATATCTAAATATCTTATCAAAAAATCCAGGAATACAAAGGCAGCAAAAGAGCTGCTTAAATCCAGCATAAAGATGGAGAAGGATATCGCAAAAAGAGGATTGGAGAATGCACCAGGCAAGGTTGATGAAATCTTTTCTGCATTAATGGAGGGAACAAAGAAAAGCAGGATAAAAAATACAGATGAGCTTGCTGATGCAGCAAAAGAGATGTTTGTTTACAAGGACAAATCCCAGTTATTCAAGGCGCTTAATCAGGAAGCAGGAGTGGATGTAAAAGATGTAAAAGAAAGAATCAAAAAAACAATGGTTTCAGTAGATTTTCAAAAAGGAATCCGCACTACCTTCATTACAGTAGATAAGGGACGAACATGGTTTCTTAATAATATCTCAAGGGAGCTGGGAGATATTGGTTTATTTGTTTACCTTGGAGCTGCTGAAAGGGCTGCAAAGAAAGTAGGAGGGAGTGCAGTAAGAACCGGAGGAGACGAGATTGTAATCACATTCATAGGACATGAGAAAAAAGCTGCCGAGAGGTTTGGAACGGAATTATACAAAAATATTGACAAGGTATTTGAAAGCACTGAAAGGAGTGTTACGAAATTGCCTAAGAAATGGAAGGATGTTAAGAATTCTCTAAAGAAATTTTCTCTGAGTGCAGAAGAGGGTTTAATAGTTGAAAGGGGAGGAAAATTAGGTGTTGTTTCCATTAAGGGGAAACCAGGAGAGATAGTAAAGCCAATGTCAAAGTTTCTTTCATGGGGAGAAACGAGGGGATTGTTCAGCAGTATAAAGAAAAAACTTGGAGAGCACAAAGGAGAAGAGATTCTGAAGGTATTAAGGAAGTTTGTTAGATTGGATGGAAAAGCCATAAAAGAGCTTCCGAGCGGAATTAAACCTGATGGATTTGTTGGGTTCAGATTGGGTTTTGATGATTATACTACAGCTTGTTTTAAGGTGGCAGCTGAAACAGAAGGAAAGGCAGTAGGGCAAACATTGGTGAAAAATGGCGTAGGGCCAAGCATGATGAATCTCCTTGGGCATCCGGCAACTGATTTTTTTAATGATAAATATGCAACCGCGCTTAAGAATGCATTTGAAGAGATATACCCCGGAATAAAAGTTACTATTTATCAGGAAAAACCCTTTTCTCTTGCATATAAGATAGCTAAGGGAAATAGGGTGGACATATCAAAAGTTGTAAGAAGAACAGACGAGTTATTCTCCGAGTCAGTAAAAGGAGCAGGTGTTTCACCTTCAGGAATGAAGGTATTTTTCGGAAGAACCGGGGAAAGTGTTGGAGAGAAGGTTGTTGATTTTGCTGCTTCAGGAATACTAAGAGGGAGAAGAACAGGAATTTTGCAGGAGGCAATAGCAAACATTCATTTGTACGGCGGGACATTTATCACTGAGGATATGTTCAAGGGAGTAAAACGTTTTGGTGGAAAAGAAAAGATAGTTAAAGCGCTTAGAAATACCCCTGCATGGGCAAGGCAGCCTGAGGATTTTGTTATTTATTTAAACAACTGCGGTTTCCAGAAAAAAGAGGTTTCTCTTGTGCTTGATGTGATGGAAGTTTTGTTCAGGTAATAAGACAGCCTAGGAAAGAGTTTTAAACTTACAATATTCTAAGAGAAAATGATGTATATTCCAGTGTTTCATGAGTTCTCATTGGTTTTGGGCAACTCTGTTATTTTCTTCATGTTTGTTCTATTTTTGGTTTTACTAACTGAAAAAAGACCAAAGAAGATAGCCAAAATAACCTTTGCAATAATTCTTGCAGCTCTTTTGGTTTATGGATTAAAAGGAATTCTTCAGGTTCCAAGACCGTGTGTTGGAGAGGATTTCTGCCCGCTTTCTTTTTCGTTTCCAAGCGGTCATGCTGCAATTGCTTTGACACTGATGATTGCATTCATAAATAAAAAATCGTTTCCGTTATTTTGGATTTTTGCTTTTCTCATAGGGATGAGCAGGCTCTACCTTGGAGTTCATTACTTCGAGGATATTGCAGCAGGTTTTATAATCGCACCTGTATCCTATTTAATAGTAGATACAGCATGGAGGTGGCACCATGAGAGAAAGAAATAGACAATTAATCCACATCCTGCTCGGCATATTCTTTATGTTTATACTTTTTTTATTCGGCAGAACCAAGCTTATTTATCTTCTGAGCGGGATGATATTCTCTGGATTTCTCCTGGTGAATCTTATTCTTCTGGGTTATAGGATTCCTGTGGTATCCTGGTTTGTGGATAAATTTGAGAGAAGAGAAGCAAAAGTGCCTGGTTACGGCTCTGCATGGTTCTCTGTTGGGGTTCTGCTTATTCTCCTTATGATACCAGATATTCAGTGGGAGTACGCAGTGATAACTGTCCTTGCACTGGGTGACGGGCTTTCAACAATTATTGGAAGAACAGGAAAGATAAGACTGCCTTATAATCCGGTTAAAACCCTCGAGGGTTCTCTTGCATTCTTTTTCGGTTCTTTAATCTCTGGAATATTCATAGGCTGGTACGCTGTTCCGCTTGCTTTTTTATGTGCTGTTGCAGAAAGTTTCCCAATATTTTTGGATGATAATCTTATGATTACGCTAGCAGCTGCCGCTCTGTTCCACCTTTTATTTTTACTATAATAGTTTTCTATCCAGAACCAGATTATTTGAATTATTTATATCTTAAGAATGCTCCAAGTCCACCAAAGGCATTCAGAAACTGGGCGCCTTCAACTGTTTTTGTTGATATTACTTCAACCTCTATTCCTTTGTCCATTGCCAGGTCAATTATATAATCTACTACAGGCATTTCCTCTTCTTCTATCATGGAGGCATTGCATTTAGGACAGTTCATACCATCTATTTTTTTCCCTATATTTTCCTTAAAAAATTCACATTTTGGACATTTAAATCCTGTTACTGTGAGTTCAAGGTCTTCGGATACAAGAATCATAGAAGCCTGTTTTTTTTCCACAGCTTGAATTACTTCATTTAATCCATAAGTTGCAAGCCCTTCCTTTACAACTTTTTTTATGAATCTCTCCACAAACTCCCTTTCCTTTATCGCTTCCTGGTGCTGTATAAGATTTCCGCTCTTGGCCATTACCTCCCTTACTCCATAAGAATCACTGTATCCTGTGTTAACAACCCCCAATATATTCAATTGATAATTGAAGGTTTTTGCTTTTATGAAGAAATCCTTTGATGGTCCAGGTCCTCCTATTATTATTCCTTTTACCTTGCCAAGAAATATAGAGTCTATGGCTTCCCCAATCTTTTTGTAGTACATCTCTCTGCTTTCCTCAATCAATCTCTGGAACCTCATTGCGGACTGTCCGCCCACCTTTATCTTTGCATGCGCATGTGAGATTATTGTTTTTATTATGTCCATCTGGGTTCCTTTCAACATAGCTAGCGTTGCTTCTCTGCCGTCCATTACAACTATACCATAAGAGTCCTTGCTTTCCATCATCCTTTCAAGGGGTTCAAGAAAGAATTCTGAATCGCATCTGTAGATGCTTGCGCTTAATCTCTCTAGAGGCTCCAGGGAAAAAAGCTGAACATCGCTTTTGGAAGGGTCATCCGATATGTTTCCGCAGAATACAGCAAGCCCGTTTTCAGGGGTTTTTCTGAACATCTTCAGATAGTTTATTATCTTCTCCAGCGCATCCTGGACATTTGTTTTTGTTTGTTTTGATTTTATGTTTGATGACTGGCTTAGTTCCTCTCTTAGCTTTCCTGTTACTTCGTGTATTGGATATCCTGCAGGTACGTAAACTGATATGAGTTGGGTTCCGCTTCCCTTGTATTTTGAGAGTTTTTTTACTGTTTTTTTGAATCCGTATTCCTTTTCAGTAGCCATTTTATTTACTCCATTCTTTTTACTTCACCTGTGCTGAGCAGGTATTTAATTCTCAATATTTTTAGTTCTCCTTTTTCTACAAGTTTCTTTACAATCAGGCTTCTTTCCAGAATATCTCGTTCAACCAGTTTCATATTTTCGTTTACAGCCTCCTCTATATTCTGGTTTGTTTTATCAGCAGCCGGCTTTATCTTTTCAACAATACTTTTTATGTGCCCGTGCGCTTCCCCTCCATGACACGTTGCGGTAACTGCCCCGCACCTCTCGTGTCCGAGGATTACAAGCAATGGTGTTTTCAGGTGATCAACACCATATTCTACACTTCCCAGACTAATTTCCCCAACTATATTTCCTGCGGTTTCTATCTTGAAGATTTCTCCTATATCCACATCAAATATATATTCCGGGACAACTCTGGAGTCGCTGCATGCGATAATAGTTACATATGGATTTTGTCCATTCAGAGTTTTCATTCTCGTTGTTTTGAAATCATACTCATTTCTTTTATTTTCTACAAACCGTTTGTTTCCTTCCATTAATCTGTTTAATGCTTCTTTCCAATTCACACCATCACCTGAAAATTAGAAGTTAGAAGGACTACTCCCTCTTTTTTATTACAATAACATCCTCAACAGACTTTACATTTTTATACATCAAGCTTTTTTCCTTGAGAATCTGTTTGGTTTTTTCTTTTGATGCCGGAAGCTGTTCAAGAAGAATCCTTGAAACCTCTCCTGCTTCTGTGTTAATGACGAATTCCTGAGCTGTTCCAATGAATTTTCCGCCATCAGTAAACATTTCCATGCCATAAAGTTTGGAGAGTTTTACACCCATGTATAATCACCTGTTTTTTTATTAAAACAATTACTTTATAAATCTAATGGGACTTCTGAATTACTTGTGCAGGGGCTGTGTTTTTTCATATTATGAATTGAAAACAAATCCCTTGCTCACTGACTCGCAGGGGTGGCGGTTGAATCACCTTTTCGGTGATATGCACATTTCCTTTCGGAAATGGCACATCGTTTTCCATTCGGAAAACGCTTGTCCCGCAAAGTTGCTTTGCAACTCAAGCCCCTTGCTCGCAAACTCGCAGGGGTGGCGGAGTCTGGTCAAACGCGCAGGACTTAAGGAACCTTCTTTCGGTTTGCCAAAGAAGCTTCACCAAGAAAGCTTCTAAAAACCAAGGTTTTATTTGCCTTGGATGGCTTGCCAAAGAATCTGCACTAAGAAAGTTTAGGATATCCTGTGGCTTATTGCCTTCAAGGGTTCGAATCCCTTCCCCTGCATCCGACCCGCGGAGGGGGACATCCCCTCCCCAGTTTGAGGGTCCTCCTGACCCTCCCCCGAATTTTGAATAATATTATTATACCTCCACATTAGCAAAAATAACAGGGTTTGTGTATGTTGTGGGGGTAAACATTCAATATTATGATTGTAAAGAAAAAACAGGGAGAAATATCAAAAACAATCCTTTCGTGTTTTTAGGGTGGTTTTTGAAAAACCATGTTAAATTTTTGAAAATGGAGATGAAGTGATTTTGTAACCTATTTATTTTCTGTTTAAATCCTCCAAAATATATTCCATCAAATCCAACATCCTATTTCTCCTCGTTAGAAATCTTCCCATTCCTCTATATTATTCATCATCTTACTATGCCCTTTTTCAACCTTGTCCAGTTCCTCTTCTGGGAAGACCACCCCAACACTAAATGGATCCGTTACCATCCCTCGCGCATTCACCCCAATCCTGTTTTTTATTATTTTCTTTGTGTGCCAAATATCAATGAAAGGATTGTCGCTTTCAATAGAGAGAAAGAAGTTCAGGAGAGCAATATGACAACATTTACCTCTCAATAAATATCTGGCCTCTGGGTTATCTATTGGACTGTCAAGCCGTTTTCCATGAGGAATACCGGTTGCATCATGCGGTAGATACCAGCCATCTTTAGAAGGAAAGTCCGGAATAACGATAAATCTGTTATCTGGGATATCTATCAGAAAAGAATACATATAATTACGGGCGTAGTCATAGTCGTAAACGCTATCTCCCGTTGGAAAATTAAAATATTTTATATACTCATGATACGTTGATTCAAATTTTCCTTTACCAACAGATACAAAGTCATCAGGACTTAAATCAGGCACTACCAATGCTATTCCTTTTTCTCCTTTATAGCACCCGGTGGGCACACACAGTTCCTTAGTGATTCCAACATAATTTACAGAAGCTACATACACTTCTGAACCAAAAGCCTTCCCAGATTTGTTGTATATAATCATTGCCTGCGCTGGAAATGAATCATAGTAATAAAGCCTGTTCATTAATTCCTCAACATTAAGCCTTTTTTCTTTATCCCCTATTTTTTGTTTAGTAAGGATATAATTTAGCTCATCCAGTTTCGGAATTCTGACATGGGTATCATTTGCTTTATTGAACCTGTCCAGCAACGGTAAAATTGAAGGGAAGCCTGAGAAACCATCACAACCTCTGATGTTGCCAAATCCGCCCAATCTTTTCTTTTTTCCTTGATGTTCAAATGCAACTGTTTTCATTTTCTGTTTGGTCATTTACATCACCTCTTTATTTTCTGTTTGATTTCGGGAGCCTTTATTTTACCACTCTCCTTTTTCGGTGGCTTAACCGATTCTTTATGTAGAAGTTCCCCGCCCATATTTTTGGCAATCTCTTTCTCTTTGTTTGAAATGAACAACAGAAGCTTTGACACCTCAAACTGTGCATGAACTTTTTCATTGGAAATGCCTTCTGATTGACTGCTCATCCATTTTCTGAAGCAACTTTTGATTATTTTCTGAGTTTCTCTTAATTTCTCAACTGAGTCGCGTTTTTCAACAAGGTTCCTGAGCGCATCAACCGCAAGACCTGCAAAATCAGTCTCCCGCCAATGTGATCTTTCCTTTCCTAGGACGCTTACAAGAGTATAGATAGCAGATGAGATGTCCATTCCCTTTTTGCTAGCACTTCTGAATACCTCGAATGCATTACTTCTGATTTCAGGAAAACGGCTTTTGGAAAGTCTTATGATAAAAGGAAGGGCCCTTTCCCCCATTTCGACAACTTTTTCAATTTCCCCATAAAAACAACCATTATTCGCACAAGACAGAAAAGCCTTTATTTTAATTCTCGTTCCTTCCTCGGTTTCCGGAATCTTACTAAAAGAAGGATTGGATGGTTTATCATTTGAGGGGTAATAGTTGACTGTAAACGCATGGCCTGTGTAGTATCTGACAGATTGGTCGTGGTGTTCCACTAATTCCTCTATCTTATTCCATTTTTCCTTATTTGCATAATGGTGTGCAAGCGCCTCAGTTGCATCCTTGAAAAAAGTAAATGGATGCGGTAGAATGAGTTCTTCTTTTGCTAACTCTTTTTCTAACTTCAACATATACTCTAAAAGATTTGTAAGAATAGTTATAGCAGAGGAAATATCCGTCCCTTTTTTTGCGGCTATTTTAAGCACATGAGTCGCAGTTCCTGCAAGCAGCTCCTTAGAACTGAGGGATGGCCCATCTTTTGTGTTGTATTTCATTCTTGCATTATAATTCTCCATCGCATGCCTATAATCCTCTAGGCTTTCTATCAAAAACAGAATCTCCTTCTCCGTCACAACAATTTTGCACCCGTCACCCAGAAGCAAGCGGCATCGCATCCAGATTCTTGCTTTTTCTTTTTCGGTTACCTGGAGACTATCCAGCCCATAGGCTTCAATCCCTATAGCTGTACCAATCCCAACTAATCTATCTTCATACTCAAGCAGTCTTTTTACCTTTTCCAGCTTTCCTTCGTTTAGCCACCTATAAGCAAGGCTGGAAGCAAACGCCTTTTTTGCATAAATAGAATACCTCAGCCATTTGGGTAACTTGTTAACATAATTAGATTGTTGCCAGAAAAACTTCCTGCATGTGGTTGTCAACTCTGTATCGGGTAACTTATTAACATGATTAAATTGTTGCCTGTGGGGCTCCAGATCAAGAAAAGAAGCACGATGCCTTCGTAGGTCAGCAGGCCGCCCATCAATTAACACTGAGACCTGCTCCTTGTTCATACCAAGGCTCAGGAGGGTTTCTACACAAACGTTCCTACATGTATCCAGACTTCCAACCTCCATCTTCTCTATTAGTTCTTCCAGTTCTTCAAAACCATCCATTTCCATCACCTACTACAAGTAACAACATTTGTTATTTATAATTCTAACCCCCTCCCTTGGTGGGGGTAAAACGCAAATATTTATAAATAAGCAGCCTCTAATTATTCTTATGGACCTTGAAGTACTAACCCGATTGGGACTGACAAATTCAGAGCTAAAGGTTTACTTTGCCCTCCTGGAATTGGAGAGCAGCACTGTCGGCCCTATTATTGAAAACGCAAAAGTGCCTGATTCCAAGATATATTCCATTCTGGAGAAACTCAAGGAAAAAGGCCTTGTGAGTTTTGTTATAAGGAACAATGTAAAGCATTTTCAGGCATCAGACCCAAGGAACCTGATAGACATCCTTAATGAAAGGGAGAGAGAAATTGAAAAGCAAAGAAAAGAACTGGAAGAAAAGATAATACCCTACATAGAACAGAGAAGAAAACTTACTGAAGAAAAACAGGAGGCAACTGTATATGAATCATTTGATGGATTGAAAGCTGCCTTTAACCTTATTTTGAATACCTTGAATAAGGGAGAAGAATACCAGGTTTTTATGCTCGGAGAAACCCTTAAGGAAAAACGTGTTATAAGATTTTTCCTAAGCTACCATAAGAAAAGAATTGAAAAAGGGATAGAAGTCAGATTAATTTCCCAGAAACCTTTCAAATCTGTAATAACCAAATCCCACAAATACAAAGGAATGAAGATGAGATTTACGAAGCGGAAACTTCCTATTGGTACTTTTATTTTCAAAAACCACATAATGACTGTGGTGTGGGGGGAAAAACCCACCGCGTTTGTAATAAAATCAAAAAAGAATTATGAACATTATAAGGAATTTTTTGAAGAGGTATGGGAAAATGCCACCCTATGATTCCATGTTCTTTTTGATACCAGACTTAAGGTTGATTTAGGTCTGGCAGTAGAATGCCGAGTGCGTTCGCTCGGGATAAAATACAAAACACCGTAAACGAAATGTTTAAATACAGCTTATGTTCCTTTATTGTTCTATGGAGCAATTCAATCTAATACCTGTAAAACCAAATACATTATTTCTAGTGCAAGCTCTTGTTTGTTGTTGCTGATTCTTATTTCTGAAAACATTCTTTTATTTTTGTTTTTTTGAGTTATAAAAAAAATATAAGAGGTGAAAAACTATGGAAAGTAAAAATAAGATAGTTGGTGGCCTACGGTGTCTCCAATATATTTGATACGATAGGCAATACGCCAATGATAAAAATAGGAAAAATAAACGCAAAATTGGAAACAACAAATCCAACCGGGAGCGTAAAAGACAGGATGGCCTGGTACATCCTGAGAAAAGCAGAAGAAAGAGGAGAATTGAAACCAGGAAGTAAAATCTTGGAAGTAACCAGCGGAAATACCGGGATATCTCTTTCTATGATCTCTGCAATTAAGGGATACAAATTCACTGCAGTAATGCCCGAGTCAATGAGTATTGAGAGAAAAAAAATGATGAAAGCATTTGGAGCAGAACTTATTTTTACTCCTGCTAAAGAAGATATTGCAGGGGCCGTAAAAAGATACGAAAAAATTGCAGAACAGCATCCAGGATTCTGGCTCCCTAAACAATTTGAAAATCCAGACAATATAGCAGCAAACAGGGAAGGTTTAGGCAGAGAAATCCTGGAACAAACAAATGGCAAGATTGACGCTTTTGTTGCAGGGATAGGAACAGGCGGAACCTTAATCGGTGTTGCACAGGCATTAAAAAAAATTAATCCAGATGTGAAAATAATTGGAGTTGAACCTGCTGAATCCGCGGTATTGTCCGGAGGAAAACCAGGTTTGCACAAAATACAAGGAATCGGAGAGGGATTCATCCCAAAACTCGTGAAGGATAATTTTCATTGGATTGATGAGATACTCCGGATAAAAAGTGAAGATGCCGTCAATATGCACAAAAAACTAGCAAAAGAATATGGTGTTTTGGTTGGAATAAGCTCAGGAGCAAACCTCCTGGCTGCAAGGAGAATAGCTCAAAAATACAAAAACATAGTTACTATTTTTCCAGACAGGGGTGAGAGATATTTAAGTTTTGAGTGAATTTTAACAATGAAAGAACTAAACAAAATATCTACAACATTCCTACCAGATTTTTCTCTATGAATTTTTTTGTTCTCTCATTCTTAGGGTTCCTGAATAATTCTTCTGCGTTATTCTCTTCTATAATTGCTCCGTTTTCCAAAAAAATCACCCTGTCTGCCAACTGCCTGATGAATCCCATATGATGGGACACCACCACCATGGATTTTCCCTGTTTTGAAAGGGACCTTATATAGTACAAAAGTTCATGAATTAACTCGGGGTCAAGCGAGGATGTTATCTCATCCAGCAAAAGAAGCTTTGGATTTGTAGCTAATGCTCTTGCAATAGCAACCCTTTGTTTTTCTCCACCGGATAGATCCTTGGGATATTCATTTTCTTTGTCCTGCAGGTCAAACTGCCTGAGCAGGCCCTTCCCAATATCTATTGCCTTTTCTTTTTTATACCTCTTAACATGTATCAACGTATCTATAATATTCTGCAGGACTGTTCTGTGGGGCCACAACTGCAAATCCTGAAATACGATTCCAATATCGCTGTTTGCTCCATGTTCGCCCCCCTCAAAAAACATGTTTCCTTTTGTACTATCCTCTAACCTGCTTATGCATCTCAGCAAAGTTGATTTTCCTGCACCGCTCGGACCGATAACCCCCAATATCTCATTGTCATTCAAAGTAAATGATATGTCTTTAAGGACAGGTTTATCCGAGTAATCCTTGCTCAAATCCTTAATTTCAAGGAGAGGTGGCTCCTCCCTTTTCCCGTTGGTTTTTCCAAGCAGGGATACTGAAAGTTTTGCCTGATTTTTCTTCTTTTTCATACTGCCACCTTTCCTATTGATACTCCCCTCTCCAATCTCTTGGATAAATAAGTAAGGGGAATTACCAGGGCAATATAAACCAAAGCAACGGTTGTATAAACCTCCAGAGGCCTGTAAGTATTACTGATTAATGTATTCCCAACATGCAGCAGTTCATTTACTGCAATAACTGAAGCCAAAGAAGTAAATTTTAGCATAGTTATGTATAAACTAACCATGTTTGGTATCATTTGTTTGACTGCTTGGGGAAGAATAATTCTGAACATTGTTTGCAGTTTGGTAAACCCAAGAACCTGACCGGATTCGTACTGCCCTTTAGGTATTGACTCAATAGCAGACCTTATAATTTCCGAAGCAAAAGGAGACATGTTTATGGAAAGTGCTATTAGTGCAGTTGCAAAACTATCCAGTCCTAAACCAGTAAATATTGGAATACAATAGTAGAGCCATATTAAAAGAACCAAAACAGGAACTGCTCTTGTAACATCGATGTATAACCTTAAAGGAATTCTAATCCATCTGTTGTTAGTTCTTTCTAACAGAGCAATTCCTAAACCCAACAAAGTTCCAAAAAAACAAATTAATACAGTCAACTCCATTGTAATAACTGAACCTTCAAGAAAGACCTCTTTGTATTTCCAGATTTCTCCGAAATTCCACGTGTAGCTCATGTTAACCTCACTCTGAAGATTATTCCACGGACCACTCCTTCTTCGGCCTCAGCCATTTCACATCATATCTTTCTTCAAATTCCCTTGTTTTTCCTGTGCTGTCCATGTAGTCAATAGCAGTGTTGATGAATTGCAGCCATTCCTGGTCCTCGTACCTTACTGCCCAGGCTATTGGATTTACATTATAAGGATTTGAAGCAAATAGGTCCACTACTTCCGGCTGGTTTTCTGCAAATCTTGTTGTGGTAATTGAGTCTGCCAGTCCGATATCCGCCCTCCCTGTAGCTACTTCAACCAATGGAAGGGTCAGGTCGCTCCCTTGGAGAACCTTAATCTCAGCATTCTTGAAATTCTGTTTAACGTATTCGTGTCCCTGCTCCCCGTTAAGGACTGCAATAGTTATTCCTTCCTTGTCAAATTCATCTACTGAAGAATAACCTTCAAATTCCGAGTCTTTTTTGATTACAGCTCCGTTTCCTATATAGCTTATTGGCGTTGAGAATGCAACAGCTTTAGCTCTCGGAATTGTTGAGAACGTACCTGCAATTGACAGGTCGCACCTTCCGCTGTTAAGGTCCGCAGGGAAAGTCCCCCAGCTTGATTCCTGGAATTCCAGTTCGGTATCCATTGCCCCGGCCATATAAACAGCCATGTCAACAAAATGCCCGGACAGTTCACCTGTCTTGGGATCTTTGATAACTGTTGGGGGCCATTCAATATAGCAAACTGTAAGCTTTCCTGTTCTTTCTATTTTCTCTAATGTAGATTCCTCAGGCTGGGCAGTTTCAGTTGATGTGAATGCCCTGATTCCAACGACCAGTGTGGCTATCATAAGCACAGCCAATATTACCTTCATCCATTTTATTTCTGACATTTTACCACCTCTTGCTACATTAAGAGTCGTTCAAGTATATTAATATTTATAATCACAATTGTGACTACAAAAATAGAAACATTTAAATGTAAGAACAATATAAATAAGGTTATGGATACATCAGCTTTGGAAGATATAGGACTTACCGGGGTTGAGATTAAGGTATATTTAGCATTGCTGGAGCTGGGTTCTTCCTCGGCAGGACCTATTGTTAAAAGATCTAACTTGCAGAATGCAGTAGTTCACAGGGCACTGCATTCCCTTGGTGAAAAAGGTCTTGTAACCTATGTCTTAGAAGGCAGGAAAAGAAGTTACCAATGTATAAATCCTAGGTCGATTAGTGATTTTATTGAAGATAAGAAAAAGAGATTTGAGGAAATACTGCCCGAACTTCTTGCAAGACAGAATACAGCAGGAAAGAAACCAGAGGCAACAATTTACAGGGGGATAAGAGGGATCAAAGAGATGCTGAATTACCTTGTCCAGGACTCTCCGGAAGAATATGATTCATATGGCGGCTCAAAGCCCCAGCAGGAGAGATTAGGAGATTATTTCTGGAGGCACCTCCATAATAGAAGAATAAAAAACAAAACAAAAGCCAGGATTATTTTTCAACCTTCTCTTAGGTATTGGGGAAAAGAGCTGGATAAAAAACCATTAACCAAAGTAAGATACACAAAAAAAGAGATTGAACCCTTGCAGGAAACAGTAATAGGTGGAAACAAAGTAGCAATCATAGTTTATACAGAAAAGCCCTACGGTTTTCTTATTGAGGATTCAATACCTGCTAATTCCTACAGGAAATTTTTTGATATGCTTTGGAAAGAGGCAGGCAGGGGCTAGGGAGCCCCCTTCCGTCTTGGGACTCCTGACCGAACCCTTTAAATGCGCACCGGTTTATTTTATGTTACAGTAAATTAGAGGAGATTGTATGAGCAAGAAAGTATATGTCGGGAATCTTCCGTTCAGCATGACTAAGGAAGATATGGTAGGTTTGTTCTCCGAATACGGAGAGATATCCGAGGCAGTTCTCATCACAGATAGGGATACAGGAAGGTCCAAGGGTTTTGGATTCGTAACCTTTGAAGATGATGCAATGGCAGACAAAGCGATAGAGGAGACGGACGGAAAGGAAGTCCAGAACATGAAGCTTAGAGTAAATATTGCAAGGCCAATGGGAGAAAGAAAAGAACGCGGTGGATTTGGCGGCGGCGGAAGAAGAAGATTCTAAAACACAAACCAATATTCGTTCTTATTTTTTTCCTTTTTCTTTTTACAATAGATTTTTATGGCAGTTAATATATGCCTTGTTTGCGGAAGCAGAGTTATACACAGGGCAGGATGTATTGAATGCATACAGTGTGGATGGAGCGCCTGCGATGAAGGCTGATATTTTTAAAACCAACACCCTATAATAGAATAATGCTTAATTATGCCAAACTCAGAGAACTGCAGAGAAAGGAAGCATCATCCGCAGAGATAAGTACACTTGAACCTAATTTTTATGAAGAAATAAAAAAGGTCCTTGAAGAAAAAAAGATCAAAGCAATGGTGGGGGAATCCCTTCTTGTGATAAAGGAATATGAAAATATAAAGAAAATACTTGTAGATATAGAGGAAAAGAGAATAGAGAAAATAGTATTCATGGCAATGAAGGGAAAACAGAGTTCAGAATCTCTCTCTAGAGAAGAAAGCACATTCCTTGCCGAAGTATATGAAGTGATATGGAAGAATAAGAAAAGGATGAACAGCTTCTGGACCGAAAAAAAGGAAAACATTAAAAGGATTAAGATACTCAAGGATATAACCGCGTATAAGGGTTCAGACGGTAAGATATATGGACCGTACGTCGGGGACCAGCTTGTTGAACTTCCTGAGGAGGAAGCAGCGATACTCTTAAAAGACAATCTGGCAGAAAATGTTTGAAGGTGAAAACAATGAAATTTCCAAAAGAGACAAACACATATTGTCCTTACTGCAGAAAACACACTGTACATAAGGTGAAGATTCCGAGCAAAGGCAGGGCAAGAAAGATGTCAATCGGAAATAGAAAGCACGAGAAAAGCCTCAAAGGACACGGGGGTAAGAGGGCCGGTGAAAAAACGGTAAAAAAACAGGGAAAACGGCAGAGGGTTATGCTTATATGTCCTGAGTGCAACAAAAAACACGAGAGAACCATAAGCGGAAGAACAAAGAAAAAACTGGAGATACAGAGGTAAAAAAAATGGCAAATTTTATGTTAATTAAATGCGAATGTGGAAATGAGCAGGTTGTTTATGAAAGAGCGACTTTGAGGGTGAAGTGCAAAGTATGCGGGAAGGTGTTAACAGAGTCAAGCGGAGGAAAAGTAATAGTTGTAGGCGGAACAGTTATCAAAGAAAAGGTGGAGTGATGGAGTACCCCAAAAAAAACGACCTTGTTATTGGAGAAATAAAGAAGATTCTTCCTTATGGTGCTTTTTGTATTCTTCCTGAATACGGTAACATGGAAGCGTTCCTGCATATCTCCGAGGTTGCCCCCCGGTGGATAAAGAACATCCACGAATTTATCTCAGAAAAACAAACAGTTGTTGCCAGGGTGACAAGACTTGACCCCCAAAAACAGCAGATTGATATCTCTTTGAAAAGAGTGAATGAAGCAGAGAAAAAGGAAAAGATTGAAGGAGTAAAAAGGGAGAAAAGAGCAAAGAAATTTGTGATGGTTGCTCTCAAAAACCTGAAGTCAAAGACTGATGCCGAAAAGATTTTTGCAGAGATAAAAAAGGTATATGAAGACCCGCTGGATTTCTTTGAGGATCTGAGAGATGAGGAAAAGGGAACTGAAAAGGTTGATATAACTGAAAAACTTCTAAATGAATTCATAGGGATTGCAAAGAAATATCTAAAGAAACCGATTGTTACAGTTACCAAGAAATTCAATTTGCATGTGTTTGGTCCGGAAGGTGTTGAACATTTGAAAGAGGCAATGAAAGATATTGATGTACTTTATCTCGGTCCGGGGAACTACAGCGTAAAATCAAAGGGACAGGACCCCAAAGCATTAGAGCAGGAATTAAGAGAAACAATCAAGAAAATAGATGAAAATCTCGGGGCCATTGGACATGTCCTTGAGTTAGAGGAAGACAAATGAAAAAGATAAGAAAATGTCAGATTTGCAGTTCTTATACTCTTGAAACTGAGCACTGCGGGAAAATCACTGTTTCTTCCCACCCCTCTCCATACAAACCCCAGGATAAGTATGCAGTTTACAGGAGGGAAAAAAGGTGTTAGGATGAAGGAGACGGTTATAATAGAAAAAAACAGGGTTGAGATGAATGAGCCTATTCTTCTTGTGGGGTTGCCGGGGATAGGATTAATAGGCCAGATTTTGTGCAAGTATATGGTTGATGAGTTAGGAGGAAAACTTATAGCAGAGCTTTATTCCCCTCATTTCCCCCACCAAGTTTTAATGACCAAAAGAGGGAGACTGAGGCTGATAAAAAACAAATGTTATACTATAAAAACCAAGAAAAAAGACCTCCTTGTTCTTTTGGGGGATGTACAGGCCCCTACAAGCGAAGCACAGTACGAGATTGCAGGAATGGTGCTGGATTTCTGCGAAAAAAATAAGGTAAGCGAGATAGTAACTATTGGAGGGTACAGGACAGGAAAATTGAAAAAGAAGAAAAGAATATTTGGTTCTTCAAATAATAAAAGAAGTATAGAACTTTTCAAGAAAAGAGGGGTAATATTCGGGAAATCCAAAGGAGCAATAGTTGGAATAGCAGGTCTGCTTCCTGCTCTGGCTGGGTTGAGAAAGATTCCGGGCGTATGCCTGATGGGTGAGACACACGGTGATTATGTAGATATAGATTCAGCAGAGAATATCCTCTCAATGCTTTCTGAGTATCTTGGTTTTGAGATAGATTTAAAGAAAATGAGAAAGGAAGCAAAAGTAAGGGAAAAAATAATTAAAAAGATTGAGGAAGAGATACAAAAAGAGATGGTTCTTCCTCAGAAGACGAAGGATATCTCTTATATAAGGTGAAAATATGAAAGGCCAATTAAGTGCTGAAATGTTGATACTGCTGGCTGTTTTGATTGCGATAGTTGCCCTTGCAGCGTATTACATGATAGAGATGGGTAAGGAAAGCGGGGAGAAGATAGAAGAGAAGAGCGATGAGATTATGGAGAAGATTGATGAGATAGAGAATCCCGCATTCATTCTTTTGAGTGGAAAATGTGAAAGCCCAATTAAGTGCTGAATATCTTTTGCTGCTGGTTGTAGGGCTCGCTTTATTAGGGATATCCATAACCGCTTTAGTACAGATAAGCGAATTGGAGAAGAAAGAGAATGATGTTTTATTTCTGAATACCGCTGCCCAGGATGTTCTAACTATCTCCAACGAGATTTGCATTCTTGGTGATGGAAATAAAAGGATTTATTCTATTGGAAAAAAGGTTTTTATTGAATGCAACGGAAATGAGATTGTATTTTCCTTGAATGAAACTGAAGTAAGGAAAGAAGGAAAATGCTCTTTTTCCTGTGCAACAAAAGAATATTCTTCTTTGGAAATCCTTAATGATTACGGGGTTATCGTTCTTTCCTGAACTGTAGATACGCTTCGGATAGTTTTGAGGAAATCTCAGAAGTTCCGTAAACCCATTTCTTTTCTTTATAGAGCAAATCCCCTGCCTTTCCTAAGATGCATGCTCCTGCATAAGCTGAAGAAAGCGCATCATTTCTTGTAAAGAAGGCAGCTGTTATCCCGGCCAGGATATCTCCTGTTCCTCCTTTTGTAAGCCCTTCGTTTCCTGTTTTATTTATGAGGGTGGTTTTCCCATCCGAGATGATATCCTCTTTTCCTTTTTTCAGGATGGTGCACCCGTGCTTTTTGGCCATCTTCGTTACATTTTCCTTTGTTCCTTTTATTCCAAAAAGCCTTTGAAATTCTTCTTCATGAGGCGTAATTATGGTTTTTCTTAGCTGGGAGAGGGTTACTGCATTAAGCCCGTCTCCGTCAATAACAGTTTTTGTAATCCCGAGATAAGGAGTTATGTTGAAGTTTTTTCCTACTCCAGGCCCTATAAGAACCGCATCGCATTCTTTTATCATTTTTTTATTTCTGATTATTATCTCCGGAATTGAACGCAGAGCAGTCTCTGTTCCCGAAGCCCATTCCTTCTTAATTACATAAATCAAATCAACAAATCTTTTTGCCCCTTCTATTGCAAAGAGCAGAGCCCCGTGGTATTCCTTTCCTCCTGCAACTATTGCCAGTTTTCCATTTTCTCCTTTGTGCGAATCTTTTTTTGGTTCTTTTAGCATAAAGAAAGTTCAGCACATAGGTTTAAAATAAATTATATGCACCATAGTATACATGACAACACAAAATGAAGTCATGCTGCCAGTAAAATCTTTAAGGTGTGATTTTGCCCGGCGCAATGTTAAGCTAACCTCTTCTGATGTTGGGATGGAGAATACGCCTCTTGTGGATAGAATAAGAACCCCGGCAACTATAAGGGTGCTTTCTGCTCTTTACTGCCATCTGAAAAAAACCCTGAGCATAGAACCGAACCTTGCGGAGCTCGGAAGAATGCTGAAGGATGCAAGAATACTTGAAATAGGTTCAGGAAGCAGAGGAACAGTGCATATACTTGCAGAGTTGGGTTTTGACTGCAGATTCTTTGCCTTGGATATGTTGGAATTACCCCATCATGAAAAGGTTACAAATATAACTGGAGATGCGTTTAATGTTGATACGCCACAGAATATAGATTTTATACTTGCAAGCGGTCTTTTGAGTGTAGGAGGTATGAGAAGAAGCACATTGCCCGATGGATTTGAGAGCATTGCTGAGATTGCAGATTCTTCACATGAGTTGGTAAGCCTTGTACTGAATAGATATCCGAAATCGGTTATGTCCGTTGCTTCATTATTTGGAGTGCTGGCCCTTGATTCTCTCAGGTTTCCAAGAGATAAGATAGAGGCGCCCATTTGGGAGTTAACAGAACCGAATGCAATGGTTTGTGAACTTATGAGACTTGAGAATGCACTTCAATTAAGACCGGTAGATCACCTGCAACGTATGAGATATAATAGAATGATTGTAAAAAGGTCTGCAGATATAGCAGTATTGATTCATTCCTCTTTTAAGAGTGAGGATTAAAATCTTATTCCTTTCAAAACAGTACCATGAAGGTAAAGATTATCATAAATGAACGAAAGGAATGGGCTCACAAGACAAAGGAGCAGGTAATAGAATTTCTGAAAGAGAACGGCGTTGAAATAGTTGAAATGAATGCTGATAAAACCATAATTATCGGAGGGGACGGAAGCATCCTTTTCTTCAAGAATAAATTGGAAGGGCCGGTTATAGGAATAGGAAGCGAAAGTAGTTATCTCTGCCAGTTAAAAAATTACAATTGGAAGGAAAACCTTTTGAAATACATAAAGGGAAAGGAAGTAGAAAAAAGGATAATGCTCTCCTGCCATGTTGGAGGGAAATATTTCGGAGATGCGATAAACGATGTTGCAGTTTTGGGAGTGGTTCACAGGGTAATTCCAATAGAATATGAAATAGATGGAGAGAAAAAAGAGTTTGAAGGAGACGGCCTTATAGTCTCAACCCCTACAGGTTCAACAAGCTATGCATATTCTGCAGGCGGGGAGGAGATACCTGCAAAAGAGGATAAGATAGAGGTTGTGCCTCTTGCACCTTACAGAAGAAAGGTGGGCCCGGAGATATTTGATGGTTCAATAGAAATCAAGGTAAAGGTAAAGGATAAGGCAGACGTTGTACTTGATGGCCAGCTTACTTTAAGCATAAAGGAAGAAACAGATATTAGTATTGTGAAGAGTAAAAATGAATTTCTGTATGCTTTGCCTGAGTAGCTATTTTTTTATAAAAAGATACCGGAAACACCGGAAATGAGGTGTCTCCTTTTATTTAAAAACAATTAGGATTCTGGTTTATATGCGACCGGGTGTTTTGTATGATAGAGGGAGAGGTAATCCATTGGTGGAAGGATGATAAAGCGGAGCAGCACAGAACAGTGCTGAGAATAGAGAGTGAATCCCCTTCAGAGGTAAATGGATTTCCAAGAGATGGAATAATCACCCTTAGAATAATGAATACCACTGGGAAGGTTGCAATAAAACTCTCTCCGGATGAAGCATTAAGGGCGGGAAATGAATTGCTGGTAATAGCTAAAGAGCAGATGTATAAAAAAAGAAAATTATGGAATAGAAGGGAATAACCTCTATTCACAGTAATGAGTTTTCAAATCACAGTACTCATTATAACTGCAGTCTGCATTCGTGTTGCATCTTCCTGACTTGGCAACACATTTGTGATCGTGAGCCCAGCAGGATTCCCAATCCTCACAATCTGCATTTGTACTGCAGTATCCTTTTTTTGAATCGCAGAGATGTGTTTCTGTATCACAGTACTGCCATTCCTTGCATTCTACGTCCCTTTCACAGAAACCTGTCAGAGTAGAGCATCTGTGTGTCTGCTCATTACAATACTGCCAGTAATCACAATCACCGTCATTTAAGCAGAATCCATACTTTGCAATACAGAAATGGGTCTCGTTGCTGCACTCTTCCCATGCCTTGCATTCAGAATCTATGTTGCATCTTCCTTCCATTGCAATACAGGTATTTCTTGGGATATCGCATCTTTCCCATGCATTACAATTATAATCATTATAGCAATAGCCTTCAAGCGGTTCGCACTTGTGTGTATCAGAACTGCAGTAATCTATTTCTGAAGTGCAGTCTTCTTCTCCCATACAGAAGCCTGGAAGGGCTTTGCAATAGTTTTCAGAATCGCAGACTTGCCAGGA
Organism: Microcaldota archaeon; assembly: GCA_023129075.1. Classification (GTDB taxonomy): domain Archaea; phylum Micrarchaeota; class Micrarchaeia; order Anstonellales; family Bilamarchaeaceae; genus JAGMCT01. The sequence continues at coordinate 38,526 of JAGMCT010000023.1, read as the reverse complement.
TTCGCAGTCTGCATCCCCCAAACATCTTCCTTCCTTGACTACGCATCTATGAGTGGTTAAGGTATCACAGGTTTTGAATTCTCCTTCACAATCAGTATCTGAATAACAGTAACCTTCCTTCAGAATGCACACGTTGTTTTCTACATCGCACTTTTCCCAGGTATTACAGTCTGCATCAGAAGAGCAGCCGCCGATGCACCCAGCAGTAAAAATAAACGCAAAAACTATAACTCCAATGAACAATCTTTTCATTATTTCCACCTTCTTATCCATTCTCCCCCATAAACTATTTAAATGATTTCTTTGGGATTTGTAACTATAGTTACATCCACTAAATTTAAAAATATTAACAAAGAGAGTGGAAGGGATGAAGACACCAAGGATTAAGCTGAATGAGTTTCCCCCTCTTCATATCTCGATTCCTCTTGCCCTACAGCATGTACTCAGTATGTTCGGTGCAACCGTTGTTGTTCCATTGATAATTTCACAGGCTGCTGGTTTCTCCCCAGCCGAGCAGATAATCTTCATCCAGGCAGTTCTTTTGGCAATGGGTGTTGCAACCCTTATCCAATCCCTTTTCGGTTCAAAACTCCCAATAGTCCAGGGCTCCAGTTTTGTATTCCTTCCTCCAATGCTTGCAGCAATTCCATCTGCAGGAATGGTAGCTGTACAAGGGGCGTTGATTGTAGGCGGATTCTTTGAATTCATTGCCGGCCTCTCAGGTATCGTCGGATTTCTCAGAAAATTCTTCACTCCTGCAGTCACAGGCACAACGATTGCCCTGATTGGTCTTTCTCTGGCAGGGATTGCTGTCAATTCTTCGCTGTCCTCTGGAATAGGAGGAATAATTGTCGCCATCGTAACCGCTTCCTTCGTGATGTTCTTTGCACTTTCAAGAGGGTTCCCAAAACTCGTTCCAATCTTCCTGGGCATTGCAATAGGGTATATGATTTCAATCCCGTTTGGTTTTGTTGATATCTCACCAGTACTCAGTGTTCCCCTCTTCTCATTTCCATCTTTCTTTCCCTGGGGTGCCCCTGTTTTTGAGCTTCCGATCATCATAGCATTCATAATTGCTTTTATTGTTTCAATGGTGGAAAGTGTTGGTGATTATTATGCTGTTTCCTCTGTTTCAGGCGTGAAGGTTACCAAGGAAAGGATAAACAGAGGTATTGCAACAGAGGGTTTTGGCTCTCTTTTCTCAGGGTTGATTGGAGGGGTTGGAACAACATCATACTCTGAAAACATAGGGGTTGTTGCAATAACGGGCGTTGCAAGCAGGTATATCGTTGCAATAGGAGGCGCCATCCTTATTCTGCTCTCCCTGCTGCCAGCAGTTTCTTCGTTGCTCTCAACAATCCCCCTCTCTGTAATCGGTGGTGCAACACTTGTCCTCTACGGGATGATAGCGCTCACAGGATTTAGGATAATAAAAGAAGGGGTTGAGATAACCACAAGGAATATGTTTGTTATTGGTGTGGCGCTTATAGCAGGGGTTGGCTGCGGTTTTGTACCAGCGGATGTGCTGGCAGGGCTTCCAGAGTATGTTTCTATTCTTCTCCAGTCAGGCATAGCAACCGGTGCTTCGATAGCCATTCTGCTTGACAATGTTCTCCCAGGAAAAAGATAAGCGGTTTGTTATTCTTGTCTCCTTGGTTTGTAACTATAGTTGCATTTGTCCGAGGATATTTGGTCCTACATATTTTATATCCGAAGCATAAATCCTGCGATTAGAAAGAAATAAAAATATCTGCAGTATAAACTTTATATGGGAAAGATTAAGGATTTTATAAAAAAAATGCCGAAGGCTGAGCTCCATTTGCATATAGAAGGTACTTTGGAACCAGAACTCATGTTTAAAATGGCAAAAAGAAATGATGTAGAAATACCGTACAAATGCGTAAAAAGTTTAAAGCAAGCATATAATTTCAACAATTTACAGGAATTTTTAGATATCTATTATCAGGGTGCAAAGGTATTGAAGGAAGAAAAAGATTTTTATGAATTGACGCTTGATTATCTCAAGAAAGCAAAGAAACAGAACATAAAACATACTGAAATTTTTTTTGATCCGCAAACACACACTTTAAGAGGAATCGAATTCGAAATTGTAATTAACGGTATAAAAAAAGCACTTGTAACTGCAAAAAGAGACATGGGAATTACAAGTAAGATCATCATGTGTTTCTTAAGACACTTAAGTGAAGAGGATGCATTTAAAACACTTGAAGAGGCACTTCCTTATAAAAAATGGATAACTGCCGTTGGATTGGATTCATCAGAGATGGGAAACCCCCCTTCAAAATTCAAGAGGGTTTTTGAAAAAGCAATTAAAGAGGGGTTTTATACAACTGCACATGCTGGGGAAGAAGGTCCCCCTCAGTACATATGGGAAGCATTAGAGCTTCTGAAGGTTTCAAGGATTGATCATGGAAATCGTTGCATGGAAGATAAAAAATTAATAAAAGAATTAGTGCAAAGAAGAATCCCATTAACAATATGTCCTCTATCTAATGTAAAATTAAAAGTCGTCAAAAAAATCAACTTACATCCCATTAAAAAAATGATGGCAAAGGGTCTTTTAGTAACAGTAAATTCAGATGACCCGGCATATTTTGGAGGTTATGTAAACGAAAACTATCTTGCAATACAAAAAGCACTGAGTTTAACAAAGGAAGAAATAGGCACCCTTGGGAAAAATTCATTTGAAGCATCATTTTTAGGTGAAAAAGATAAAATGAAAAGAACAAAAGAAGTAGAAAAATATTGTGGAAAAGAAGATTAGGTCCGTAAGCATCTGTAATGATGGGCGGTTTGTTATTCTTGTTTCCTTGGTTTGTAACTATAGTTACATTTGTCAGATGATGGAAAAAATCCAGTAATGGAAAGGTTTGATTAAGAGCAGGTTTACATGCCTTCCAGTTCTTTTTTAACAAAATCCCTTATTTTTTCACACAAGCGCACTGCTTGCTTAGCGTTTGCCTTGCTGGGTAGTTTATCTTCATACTCGCAGGGTGTTTTCATCTCCATCAAATTGTAGAAATGTCTGCGAACCCTGGACTTTTTCTCTTCGTCCGAAGCCTTTATGTCCTTTAATAGGATGCTGGCAGCGGCGTGATGAGAATCCGAGGATTTTTTTCCAAGTTTAGATACGGTAAGAGCATCAACCCAAGAGATTGCACAGTGTACTGCCATGGTTATGCAACTATTATATCTTGCGGGATTTTGTGCCGCTTCTTCAAACTCATCAAGCATTGAGTCATAATACGCTTCTGCTTTTTCCATAAATCCAACATATTTTTCCCTGGATACGTTTTTGGTTCTCGTCATGTTTACACCTTTATGCCATTGGTTATAGCACCTACTAACCATTGCGGATCATTTTTTTTAATAGATTTGGCACTGTAGATATGAAATGAAACCATATTGCCTGTTTTTTCCAATATCTTCATTCCAATAGTTTCGTTTAGTAATTTCTTTAATAGCTTATTTTCATAATCAAAATCAAGTACTATGAGAACATCTATATCGCTTTCCGGTGTTCCGGTTTGTTCTGCAACAGAACCAAACAAATATGCATCCCTTATGATGGGTTTCTTCGCCTTTTTTTCAAGTTTATAAACAACAGTTGCTTTGTTTATTGTATTTATATCCTCCTGTAGTACTCGTTTCACGTATTCAAGAGGACTTATCTTCCCTGCTTCAATGAATGCCTTAACATATGGATAAGCGAAAGAATCTTCATTGAGTTCCCATACCATTGCAGTTCCGACCGTATTCGCTTTGACTATGTTCAAATCAAGAAGCTGTTTCATCGCCTTGTTTACCGCGACGTGGCTTACCCCTATTATCCTAGCGAGTTCGCGTTCACTCACCGGCATTTGATTGGAAAATAAAAATTCCAGTAGTTTTCTTTTGAGTGGGGATCCAAATACCTGTTTGGCTATGGGTTCCTTCGAAATCTTCATAATTGGTTTACATCTGTTAACTTTTTAAAGGTTACGTTTGTTAACTTTCAGTTAACTCCACATTAGTTTTATCCAAGTGGAAATGATTTCTTTATGATTTGTAACTATAGTTACAATCCCAATATTAAATTGCTAACCTCTTACATAAAGCCATTTGGTATTTCTCCCAAGTTTCTGTTTCCTGGCGTTCTCAAGGGAAATCCATTTGAAGCCGGAAAACCCGGAAGAAGGTTTTGCACTCATTTTCTTTGCCCTGAAACCGAAAACAAGGCAGGGCACCCAATTCTTCCTCCTTCGCGTGCCTGCATTGTGCCTCCTCTCAAAAAGCAAATCGCAAAGTTCGGCGTCTATGCCAGTCTGCTCCTTAAATGCCGAAACAAGCAATGAAACCGGGTCCTTTCCTGAAGGTACAAGCACGCAGGGCAATTCCAGCCGTTCAATCCCATGCTCAATCTTCTTGAGGAAAAGCACCCTGTCATTATCTTCAAGCATTCCGCAGGCAAGCGCCTTAACCATCGGGGTTCCGGTTGCCGTTTTCCTTCTCATCAACCTGAATACTGAAAAAAGATATATAAAATGGAACCCACCACTCTGTCTTTCTTCTCCTGTACTCCACCGTATCAATAAGTAACTTTCAGTTCTTCGTAGATGCGGACCACATCATAATTAACAATTGCCTTCCCAAAAAGAGCACGAACCTCCTCAAGTATTTCCCTGAGCCTTTCCGGGCTTTCGGTTTCTATGTCCAGGCCCAAATCATATTTGCCCAGGTATCTTACATAAAAGGTTATATTTTGGTTACCGAGTGCATATGAATATATCTTCTTGAGTACCCCCATATCCTTCAGGCTGAACATAACATTATAGTAATAATAGCCTATTTTCTCAAGTGCGATTTTTGGCCTGAACGTGCAGATTACCCCCCTTTTCCTTAATTCCTTTATCCTGTACCTGACTGCTTCCGGAGTTAATCCAACCGCCTTTCCAATCTTTATATTGCTTGCTCTTGCATTCTTCCTCTGAAGGATGTCAAGTATCCTGAAATCAATCTCATCGCAGATATTCTTTGCGCTTCCCCTATAGAACACCTCCTCACGTTTCTCAGGTGTTTTTGGCGAGAGATAATCCCTTCTAAATGTATGAATCGCTGTGATTACTATCATGTCACGGAGATAAAAATACCTTCCGTATCTCTCCAGAAACTTTGTCAAAAATTCATCGAAAACCACCTCGTTTGGCAGCCAAAAAATTATAAGAAGGTCATATGCTCCCTCAGTTTTTGCCACCCAGCCGGTTTCCTTAGATTTTATAAGATATTCCAGCATCTCCTCCTCTACTTCTTTAGTCATGCTCTGATACTTCACAAGCAGTTTGTAGGTTACATTTCCCATCTTGGTCGGATCCGGAACTACATGGTAACCTTCTATTATTCCCTTCTCTTCAAGGCGTTTAATCCTATAGTTCAGCACGTCTTTGCTCATTCTTAGTCTTTTTGCAAGCCTTGTGACCGGCTCCCTTGCATGAAAATCCAATGCATGGAGTATCATTCTGTCCTTGGTATCTATTTCTTCCATTTTTCAATTATAACAAATTTAATTTATAAATATTTGTTTTTTTAGGAAAATTCTGTAGTAAGTATAAAATATAAGAAAGAACACTAAATAACACATAGAAACACGGAAGGTGAAAAAACATGACTGAAAAAATAAAGATTGTCCTGATAAGAACCCCACAACCGCTTTTGGAAACAGCAGATGGCGAGCTCTATTCTTCGGATAGGGGCGACTGCCCAGAGCCAACGCTTCCGCAGTTGGAAGGGATACTGCGCGATTTTTCAGAACGTCGGAATATCCAAACAGAAGTTGTGCAATTGGATCTTAGGGATCCGCACAATGGCAAGGTTGAAACCGTTCAGTACGGGAAATTGAAGCTGCCATATGTAGACAAACCAATTATGAAGACATATAATGCTGTATCCACTGAGTCAATAAAAGGCATCTTGGAAGATGCTGATTTTATAGGGTTCACGAACAACTTCACCATGTCAAGAGGAGTTGTTACAAGAAACATAAGGAAGGTAAGAAAACTTTTCCCGGAAAAAGAAATCTGGATTGGAGGAAGGGATGTTTTTACAGAAAAGGTTGAGAGTATTTATGCCAAGGCAGCTGGAAACAGAAATACAGTGATATTTAACGGCCACGTATTCGCCTCCTTGCCTGCATATCTCACTTGGAAAATTAAGGGGGAGGGCGAGCCGTTCGGTGTAAAGATTCATGATGCCTCAGGAAAAATGACTACAAAGCCCCCCGAGCCTTTACTTGCTTATGCAAATAAAAAACATGAGATAAAAATACCTCTGCCATTTTATCCAAGGCCAGAAGTTCTTAGCTACTTCAACGGTTCTGGGGAAGGCCAGCCCTTCCCGTATTTTGATCGATTTGCTCATATGACAATAAGCACCGGTTGCCCGCATAGTTGCGGCTACTGCACAACTGGAGTAAGGGAAAGATATCTGATTCATAAAGACCTGGGGACTATTAGAGAGGAGCTTGACATGTATAAGAGCATGGGAGTAACGCACCTCATGATTGCAGATGACAACCTTCTTGCGCTTGGTCTGAAAAAAGTCAAAGCCATTATGGGCCTTATCAACAGCTACGGATTTAGTATAGAATATGGAAATGGATTACAGCTTAGTCTTCTCAATAGGTATTGGGATGAGCTCAGGGACCCAATACTCAGTAACTGCGTCAGCCTCTACGCTCCTCTTGAAGACCTTACAAAGAGCAAGGTTTACGAAAAACTTGAAGACATGGAGTCGCAATTGCAATTAATGGAGAAAATAGCAAGAGAGGCACCTTCTGCACTGAAGTATGTAACTATGGGAGCAATCGTCGGTGTCCCAGGACATACAAATAAAGCACTGAGAACAGCATTCATGAAGAATGTGGAAACGTTTCTGGATGTATTCACAGGCAGTATGTTGAAGGTTGCTATGACAGTATTCTCGTTCATACCTCTTGCAGGGACAAAATTCGGTGAGAGTGCTCTAGACAGCGGAAGGATGGTTGTTGATATAACGAAGCACCCAGAGATAGCGAACTTCAACACTCCGAGCTATGCTCCAGAAGGAATGACACACCGAAACGTATTTGAAATATATGTAAAAGCCCTTAATCTCAATCCGGCTAGTAAGGTATTTGGTGTTCCCTATTATGAAATACAAAAACGCGGAGAAATGGCCCTGCCGGAGAATGTGAGAGACAAGATGCCAAAGCAGTGGAAACGCGGGGAGCATCTGAGAACGGAAATGCTATCCTCAAGAGGAATTAATAGGGTGCGCTTATAATATTTTACTCAAATTCAACCTAGATACTCTCTCTATAATAGCTGAACAGGATTTTCATTCGCAGAAGTTTAGTCTCAACCCTTTCTCTTTTTCGCCCCTTTCTTTCCAACAGTAATTACTCTCACAAGTACAAGAGCTGCAGTGAGCATGCACACGAAATTCAGAAGCGCAAGTTCCATAAGCCCGCTCAGATAGTTGTCAACCACCAGCAAAAGCACCCCCGCCGAATATATCATTATAAATGGAAGTTTAATTTCCCTGTCTTTCTCCTTTATAGAAAGAAGTTGAATAACCCAGCCGATTATTATCAGCACCAGTCCTGCAATTCCGAGCCACATGTTTTTGATTTCGCCATGTATTTTTTTAAACCTTTTTCCTATTTAACTTGAAAGAAAGTGCAGGGGAAGGGATCTTAAAATCCGAAGTCTTGGAAACCAAAGGTTTCCGAGAGAATTACCCGCAGGGTAATCTGAGATTTCGAGAGTATTCATTGTTTTTCTCTTGAAAAACGGTGTGCCAAATTTCTACAGAAATTTGAGCATTTACGAAGTAAAAATCTGACCCGTCATATAGGTTTACAAATGCAGGGGAAGGGATTCGAACCCTCGAACTCACTAAGAGACCAGGCCCTGAACCTGGCGCCGTTGACCGCTTGGCTACCCCTGCATGCAGACTTTAATCTAAGAGAAAGAATTAAAAGAATGAGTATAAGATGTCAGCAGCAGTCCGTGTTCCCACCCTTAGGGCAGTACTTGCAAAACCGTGAGAAGGCTTAACTTCCGTGTTCGGGAAGGGAACGGGTGTTTCCCCTCTCCTATGACCGCTGACAAGCATACTTTAACTCATATAACAATTTAAAAAGTTATGCACTATGTTAATTGTTACTGAATGCCAGGATTGAATCACCCTCGGTGATAGCTCCCGGCTCAGAGAAACTTCGCCAGGATTGAATAACGCTCCGCGTTATAGCTCTTGGCTTCGCCAGGATTGAATCGCCTTTGGCGATAGCTCCCGGCTCAGAGAAACTTCGCCAGGATGACAGATTGGCTATGTGGTTGGCTGCAAGCTCCAGTGAGAAAGAAACCAGCATAGAGGGGTTCGATTCCCTTTCCTGGCTTATGCTTTTAATATTCGATTTAGACCACACTCTGGTTGAATTAGGAGTAGACTGGTATGGTGCAGTGCAAAATGAGGTAATGAAAAAATTCAGCCATTTAGTCAGCGACCCAAAGGCCCACCTCGTTACAATTACAAATGAAATCTCCGAGAAAGACAAAGAAGCAAGATTAGAAATAAACCGAATATTCGGAAGACATGAAAAAAACGCTCTGGACTCAGGCAATTACAAGCTTTACAATGGAATAAAAGAGATGCTTGAATACCTTAGAGAAAAAGGACATAAAACAGCCATAGCAACAAACAACAACGAACAAACAGCAAGGGAATTCGTTGAAAAGGAAAATATTAAAATTGATTTCATAGCAGGAAGGGATTCAGTCCAAAGACCCAAACCAAACCCTGAAATGCTTTACCTCCTGATGCAAAAAGCAGGAGAAACCAGAAAAAGCACTATATTCTTGGGAGATGGATTCTGGGATGAGCTTGCAGGAAAGAATGCAAACATAAAAACATTTAAAATAAAACCGGGTGAATTAAACAAGAACTTCATCCAAAAAGCCCTGTAGTCTAGTGGTCAAGGATAATGGACTCTGGATCCGTTGACACCGGTTCGAATCCGGTCAGGGCTATATAAACTTTTAGAAAAATAAAAAAGAGCCCGTAGTCGAGCGGTTAAGACACCACCCTCACACGGTGGGAATCGGGGGTTCAAATCCTCCCGGGCTCATAAGTTACTGATTTTGTTAATGGATGGGTATAAATACCTTTGCTTACATAAATAATAACAATGACAGAAAAAACAGTAAGGAGAAAAAAACCTCCCCAAAAGAAACGAAATCCATTTCATAATACATTATTCGAAAAAAGACCCGTAGTTCCATTCATGAACAACCCTCTTTATCTCGCTCCTCCAGAGACCATTGTAAGATATCTTTTAAGTCAGGAAAAGGAAAAAAGAGAAGCAACCAACTTATATCTAAAAACCAATCTACCAAGTGAGAAAAAACAGGAAGTTGTTATGAATATAATCAAATTAGTATCCCATCATATATGCCATAAGGATATAGGGGTGAGAACCTCGGTTAAAGAGATTCTTTTAGAAACTCTCCAGGCCGTTCCTGAACTTGAAAGGTTAGGAAGAGAAGCACCAGAAGAAGAGAAAAGATTGATGGCCATTGAATTATTGAAGGAATACAAAGAAGAGGGAGCAAACGCCCTTTTAATGCTTTTAAAAAGATATAGAGGAAATAGCTCTGAAAGAGAAGCAATAATAAAATCCCTTAAGTTAATTGGAAAACCTGCAGTAGCTATATGTATGTCTGCTTTTTCCTATGATATTCATATAGTTCCAAAAGTACTTTTGATAAGGGATAATGACCCCTCCAAACTCGTGAGGCACAGTGTAGTAAAAGCAGCCATGGAGGCACTTCATACTATAGCAGAAAGGGATTCTGCAGTAGGATTAAAGAAGATAATCTCAAACAAGGATGAGATGTATGAAATAAGGTTTCTTGCCCTCAAAACATTGAATAGAATTAAAGACAGTTCTGATATAGATGACCTGATATCTTTCCTGAAAATTACCAAAGCAAGGGAAATGAAATTGTTTGTTATGAATATGCTTATAGAGTTAAATGCTGATAAACCTGTTGATGAAATTAAAAAAATGGTAGAAAGTTCTGATGAAACGGAAAAAATAGCTGCAAAATAAGCCCTCTCAAGAATGAAAGCTACCTGATTCTCCAAATGAAAAGCTTAAAGAAGTTATGTATAAAAATATTGAATAACTAAATATATCTTATTGGTGAGAATATGGATAAAGGAGAAAACTATGAGATTAAGGACCTTTCCCTTGCAGAGCAGGGAATGAAAAATATTGAACTTGCTGAAAAAAGAATGGGTATAATGTCCCTGATAAAAGGGAGATTTGAAAGAGAAAAACCATTTGAAGGAATTACAATAGGCCTTGCCCTGCACATTACGAAGGAAACTGCAGTTCTTGTAAAAACCCTGAAAGCAGGAGGAGCAAAGGTTTCAATAGCAAGCTGCAATCCTCTTTCAACCCAGGATGATGTTGCTGCCGCTCTTGTAAAAGAAGGCATATCTGTATACGGCTACAAAGGCGAAAACAATGAGGAATATTATAGATATATAGAAGGAGTTCTCAACCAAAAACCAGACCTAACTATAGATGATGGAGGGGATCTTGTTACAGCAATTCACACAAAAAGAAAAGAACTCCTTGAGGATACAATAGGGGGATGCGAGGAAACAACCACAGGTGTAATCCGCCTGAGAGCAATGGAAAAGGATGGAATTCTAAAATGTCCGATGATTGCTGTTAATGATAATAAAACAAAGCACCTCCTGGATAATTACTACGGTACTGGCCAATCCACTATAGATGGCATACTAAGGGCAAGCAATATACTCTTCGCAGGGAAAATCGTTGTTGTAGGAGGCTACGGGGACTGCGGGAAAGGGGTTGCATTAAGGGCAGAAGGCCTTGGTTCCAACGTAATAATCACAGAAATTGACCACTTCAGAGCCCTTAGAGCCACTCTGGACGGCTATAGGGTAATGCCAATGAAGGAAGCTGCAAAGATAGGAGAAGTCTTCATAACAGTCACTGGAGACAAACACGTACTATCCTCAGAGCACTTCAAGCTTATGAAGGATGGTGCAGTTCTTGCCAACTCTGGACATTTTGATAATGAGATAGATGTAAAATGGCTTGATGAAAATGCACAAAAGAGAAAGATGAGACCGTTCTTAGATGAATATGAAATAGATGGAAAAAAAATCTACCTCTGCGCTGAAGGAAGATTGGTTAACTTAGGTGCTGCAGAAGGCCACCCTTCGGAGGTAATGGCCACTTCTTTTGCAGGGCAATCTCTTGCCGCAGAGTACCTCGTTAAGAATAAGGGAAAACTTCCTTCAAAGGTTCTTGATCTCCCAGAAGAAATAGACAATGAGATAGCAAGGCTGCAGCTGAAGGAGATGGGTGTTGAGATAGACGTGCTCACTGATGAGCAGAAGAAATATCTTGGCAGCTGGCAGGAAGGTACTTAATAACCTTCTATTTTTCCAGAAATAGTAACATTTAAATACTTTTATTCACATATATATACATATGCCCCAACAAAAGAGAGGAAAACCCTCCATGAAAATTAACCTCATAAGATTCAAAAGGCCAGAGGTACTCTTGCCAAAACCTGGTATTGAGAGTGCTATGCGGAATAAATTCAGGGAGAACGGAGACTTCTGTATAAGCTGGGCTAAAGGAAAGCCATCCTCGGAATTCATTCTTAAACAAGAAAATGGAAAATGGGAGATGGGTCCCTGTAAAAGACTCCGTCTGGATGAGGAAAACGTACAGGGGTCTTTGACATTGTTCCTTGATTCCTCAAATATCATCAAACCTAATGAAAAAAATCTTGAGAATTTGAGGGCCATTTTATCCTCTCCAAGATACAATCTTTTAACTCTCACAACCGACGATGAAGAAAATAGGATATTTGAGCTTGTAAGAAATGGAAACCAAAATGAAAAGAAATTGGGTCTGTTTTTTATTTTAGAGATTGCAAAAGAAAGGAACAACTATAAAGATATTATTGAATCAGAGTATCCCCTGCTTAATTTTGATATAAAAAGGTCAATAAAAACCAGCGCAGAGCAGAAGATAAAATTTATAGAGAGGATTCTCTCGGAAAAGGATAGAAAACTTTCTATTGAGGTGCTTGCTTGTTTCAAGAATGCAAGTGATGATTATAATCAGGGAAAATATATGAGGTCTATAGATGAAATAAAGCAGGCCATGGAATTGCAGAAGTTCAAAAATCTTAAAGAAAATGTAGATTATACTAAAGGGTTCGGGGATACAGAATTGTTTGATGAGTTGAAAAAGGAGCACGAAACAATGAAAATGGCATTCAAGAACGAGATTATGAAGACGATAATGCCTCTTTTGTTTGGTGATTATGATTCTCTCCACGATGCTCTGAAAGAGTTATTAATATATAATTGGAGGGAAAAAGGTGAGCTCATTTCTAAGTGTTTGCTTGATGGAAAACATTTTGCCTATGCAAAGCTTGCAAGAATTGATGAAGAACTTGCAGAATTAATATTAAGAAAAAAAGTTTCCAAAGCACAGAACAATCAAAAAGCAAAGGAGTTTGTCATTGATATTCTTCCTTATATTGATTACAATAGGATATCAGAGAACGATGCAAAACTAGCTGAAAATGTATTAAGGATTGCCGTCAAAGGAGCTTATAATAGTAATAAAAAGGCTGTGAATTTTGTATGGGATACCCTTCAATCTGCTAGTTATGAAGAATTAGAAAGAAAGGACCCGAAATTTGCAAATCTTATACAAAAAGTTGCTGTTGAAGGAGCAATAAAAAAACAAGAAGGTGCAAAGAAGTTTATTTCAAATAATCTTTCTTCTATCCTTGGTCTATTAACAGCTCCTGATTTAGCCCCATCAATCAAGATTGGATTGGCGTTGAGGGAAATATTTGGGGAGGAAGGGGATTTTATGTTTGATTCTTTGTTCAGTGGAAAAATTAGTCCTTATTTAAAACTTGAAAAGACAAATCCTGAACTGGCTTCTGTTGTGTTAAAAGAAATAATTCTCGGAGCAATAAAAAAGAAAGGAAAAACAAGGCAGTTCCTTTTTGACCTTTTTCCTTATCTAAATTACAAAAAACTTAGCGAGATGGATAAAGGGTTGGCCAGATTTGTACTGAAACTGGTTATTACAGGCTTAAAGAATAATCATGAAAACTCCATGAAATTTATAAATGCTAACCGTTACGAAATGCTTAATCTGTTGGTTGGAAACGATTTTTTCATTGCAGTGCAGGTAAGGGAAACAATGGAATATAGTTTTGAAGGAGAAACAGTGAATTTAATATTCAATACTCTTTTCCTTGGTAACTGTGATAGTTATATTGAGTTGGAGAAGATTGATGCTGAATTGGCTCTTTTGGTGATAGGAGTGGCTGTTGTTGGGGCATTAGATGGCAGCCACTCTGCCGAGGGACTTCTTACAGATCTTGTTGTTCAGGCAGAATATCTCCCTCCAGGAAAAAAAGGTTACTCAGAATTAATAAATGAGATTTTCCATGATATAAGAAGCAAGGACCCGAAAAATCAAATGCTTAGAGATAAATTAATTTCATTAAGGAATGATATCAATCTAGAGGCAGGTTTTTATTCCTAATTTTTTGTTTTCTTTTCCGCAACTAATTTAAATTATTACATTGAACATCACTGCAAGTGTTAATATGGTTGATGAAGAATTCTCAATAAGGATGTGCGGTAGGGTTTATTATTTCACATTTACTGTCCTTTTTATTGTTCTTGTTCTGATTTCATATCTTTCCAATTCTCCGAGGATTCTTGGAATTGACAATTTCCTTTTTTATGGTTCTCTTGTCTTACTGTTGATTTTTTCTCTTATTATCTCGGTTGTTTACACCAAGGTTAATGAGATTGAGGTTACTTCCTCAGGAGTAACAGCTAGAAAGGGTCTGTTGAATACAAAAACCGTCTATATCCCTTATCATAAAGTGGATAATGTAAGGGTAAATGTTTCTTTGATTGAGAGGATATTCGGTTTAGGTCAGCTTATTGTTGATAGCACAGGAGGCAGCGGGCTTGAGATACATATGAGTTATCTTCCTTACCCTATTCTCACAAAGATGTTAGTAGTGATAAAGAGGAATATACACGAAGTTAAGAAGGAAGAGGAAGAAGAAGAGGAGGAAGAATGGAAACCATATACGGGGTCAGAGTAAAGGATAAGGATAAATACAAAGACCTTGGTGCTGGAATTGAAATAAATGGAGAATATATACTTCCCCCTTTAGAAGCTATTTACCTAAAAAGAAAAGGTCTGCTGGATTCTGATATAGATGAGAAGGAACTCTTTGAAATGGCTTCCAAAAAAAGGAAATATTACAAAGAGGAATATAGGATTTTTGAGTTCTTCAGGAAAAAACACTATATTGTCAGGGAAGGTCTTCTCCCCTCTGATTTCCTAAGAATTTACAAAAAAGGAATAAGATTCGGGGAGGATAGAACCCTTTATCTCTTAAAAGTTGTAAAGGACCTCAACCTTGAAGAAATGCGCAAAGATATGGAAAAGGCAATTAACCTCAGAAAGGAACTTGTTTATGCAATTATTGAAAATGAGAAACCAACTTTCATAAAGGTCTATTATTCTTCTTTTTAACATACTCCTCATATATTCTATTTACTTTTTTGTCGTCTATTCTTTCCCCCGGATTATTGTGTGCAACCAGCCCGCCGCTGAATCTTTTTGGGATGTGCAATAATTCATGCAATATGACTTTCTCCTTTTTTTCTTCTGAAAGTTTGTCAAAATTTTCACTGACTACCTCAATAAGATAAAACGGATTTATTTCAAGAGCATTCCGCCATATACTCGGCAGAGACCAGATTCTTGCATATGCATTTACTTTTGCTCCATAACTCCGCATGCAAAATATCCTGCTCTCTATTATATGCTCAAATTCCAGATGGTACAGCAATTCATCTACCATCACCTGCACATCCGGAGCTTTTTCTGATTCCATATTTTGTTATATACTGCTCTTGTTTTTAAATTTTTATGAACCTTATTCTTTTATGGCAGTAGTTTACACTGATGGGGCGTGCTCTGGGAATCCAGGTCCAATGGGTATCGGTATTCTCATTCTTATCGGTAAAAAAGAATTCAAAATAAGCGAATCTATAGGGGAAGGAACCAATAACATCTCTGAATACTCTGCAGTTATAAGGGCATTGGAATTACTTAAAGAAAAAGGGCAGGGATCAGCAGTAATAAACTCAGATTCTCAATTGTTGATAAAGCAAATTAAAGGCGAATATAAGATAAAAAAACCACATTTAAAGGAACTAAAAAAGAAGATTGATATCCTTTCCAACGAAATGAAAATTCAATATAAGTGGATTCCAAGGGAAAAAAACCAAATAGCAGACAAACTTTCAAAAGAGGCCATAGGTTTATGATAAAAGAATATTTTACTTTTAAACACGGCAAGGAACACCCCATACACAATTGGTTTTATTATAAGGAGGCATACGCCCCTGAATTAGTAGAGCATTACCTTTCTTTATTCAAGCCAAATATTGTTTATGACCCTTTTTGCGGAATCGGCACCACCCCCCTAGTCTGCAAAAGTAAAGGAATTTCCTGCATTGCAGTAGATTCCTCACCGCTTTCAATATTTGTTTCCAGTGTAAAAACCTCTGATTATTCAGCAGAAGAAACAAAATCCATATATGAAAACATGAAAAATATTTCTCCAGCAAAAGAAAAATCAGATTGGAGTTGGGATTTTGAATTGTTTCATCCATCCAAGGTTTTTGGAAAAAGAAATTACAATCAGTTGATTTCTCTAAGAACTTCAATAGAAAACATTCAGGAAGAAAAGATAAAGGCCTTTTTCCTCTTTGCGCTAGTTTCTATTCTCCCCCAAAGCGGTTTTTTCAGGAAGGATGGAGGCGTACTCAGACCAGACCCAAAAAAGAGCACAATCCCCCCTAAAATAGCATTCAAAAGAAAGATAAAACAAATGCTCAAAGACCTAAAAGAAAATAGTATAAAAGGCCCTGTTCCCGAATTGCTGGTTGCTGACGCCCGCTCCTACAAAACAAAAGCAGATGCCTTCATCACTTCCCCTCCCTACCTCAACAACATAGATTATTCCAAAGTTTATGGCCTGGAATTAAGCCTGCTTGCGATGGAAAAGGACATTACAAAATTAGTCCGCTCTGCATCCATCCGTTCTTTCATAACCGGTTCTTCCTTTTCAGAATGCCCTGAAGAAGCAAAAGAATACTCCCACATTCCAATAGCTTCAACTTACTTTGCAGACATGGAAAAAGTTCTTCACAACCTTTACCTTTCCACAGAAAAAGGAGCAATGATTGTAGGGAATGCAGTAATCCACGAAACACACATCCCTGTAGATGAAATTCTTATTGCAATAGGTGAAAGGATAGGTTTCAAGGGAAAGATAGATGCATGTAAAATAAGAACCGCAGATGTAAGGCCCAAAAAATTAGAGGCAAGGGAATCTTCTATACTTTTTTGGAAGTAGATTTAAGATAAGATTTAATATTTTTAACTGTATTCTCATCTTTTGTTTTAGCTAATATTAATTTCATTGTTTCTTTCCTATAATTAGATTTTCTGTCTGTTACCATTATTTCTATTTCTGAACCTGATTTTACATTATTCAAAAAAGGCAATTGCAGACCTGTTTCTTTTCCATATACATTAACTTTTCTTTCGAATCCAACAGAATCTGCTACTAAATCTGCAACAAGAGGGTCAAATGAAAATTTTAATTTGACAATTCTTTTCTTTCCATTTTCATAGATAGTTAAAGAGTATGTTTTTTTTGCATGTCTTGCCTTTAATGAACTTTCAAGTAATTCCTCCTCATTTTTGGCCATTGCAACAGTGCCAAGGAATTCATTGAGATTTTTACTAATCCTTTTTGTTATTCTTCCGTTGCTTTTGTGAATTCCATGAAATTGAGAAGGGTCTCCCCTCTCTGACTTTTCATGCATCTTAAGTGTTTTGTACTGTATCTCAAAACCAATTCCATTCAATGTTTTATAATTTTGGTGTAAAGCCTGATACCCTGTATTCTTTGGATTTTTTATGTGGTCATCTTCTTCAAGGAGCCATGTTTTATTTCCCATCAAAACAACACTAATCTCTTTTTCAAGATTGTAAATGTGCCTTATTTTCTCTTCTTCATCTATCTGGCTGTTCTCAACAATTGTTATTGCAATAAGGTCAAGGATGCTATCTACATCCCCTATTTTTTTGTCAATCATCTTAAGAACTATGCTTGCAGGCGTTTTTATCCTGCATTCCCTGTCTTTTGGTATTATGAATTTTGTTCCATTATCTTCATTATATTTTTCTATTGTCAGATTGATTTTTTGTTTGAATGTTTTCATTGTTTTTTTTATTTCAAATTCCTTTGCAGAAATAATCTCTCTTACATCATCAAGTTGTTCCGAGTATAATACCTCAATTCCTTTATGTTTAATTATCCCGGAACGCATATGGAGCTGCATTATTTCTGCAACAGGAGAGTAAATGTAAAGCATCCTCTTAGCAAGCTCAACTAAAATAGATTGTTTTTTAGGTTTTGGAATGTACGGATTTATAATTTTTTTTGAGCTTAAATCCATTATTCTTGTCATAAGAACCATAGGCCCAACACTCTCCAGCAATTCTTTATATATACCCAATGGCCCTTCATTTTCATCTATTTTTCTAAGGACTTGATAATTCTTCCAAAGCTGAAGGATGTCTTTTGAATACGTCTTTTTTACTGAATCATTAAGGCTTTTTTGAAAATTAGTTATAATCCTGCCAAGGTTTTTTTCTTCAATGTGATGTACTAATGCAAGCGCTTGTATTCTCAACATTGCTTGTGTTATCTTGTTTTCATCAAGGATATTAAGAAATATATTGTTAAGCTCTAATCCATGCTGTCGGTCGCCTTTGTTTTTGATTATTTTCTTGAAGATATTGGGTTGCTTTTTGAGCACCTGTCTGGTAAGCACCCTTTCTTTTCTTTCCATAACCATATTCTTACACTTTCTAATATATAAATCTTGTGTTTCAACCTCTGAATGTTGGTCTTTTTGAGATTAATTGAGGAAGTGAAAGTTTTGTTTTTGGAAAATCTCTTGTTTTTTCAGCTATTTCCTTTTCAATCTCTTCTACATTCATCTCCTTTTTATTCTGTGTTTCTCTTATGGTAACAGCAATTTTTTTCTCTTTCTCTTCTTTCTCCCCAACAACAATCACATAGGGAATCCATTCTTTCTCAGCCGCCCTTATCCTTTTTCCCAAGCTCTCATCCCTATCATCCACATCAACCCTAAATTCCTTTAACCCCTCAGCAACCTTCTTTGCATACTCCAGCTGATTTCTTGAGATGGGAATTACCCTTATTTGGGTGGGGGAGAGCCACACAGGAAGCATCGCTTTTTTCCCTTTCTTCATCTTCCCTGCCTCGTTTTCCAAAAGTGCATAAATTACCCTTTCTATGCCCCCGCTTATGGATGCATGCAATATCAACGGCCTTTTCTTCTCTCCGTTCTCCTCTACAAAATTAATGTCATAGGTTTCTGCATTCTCTACATCTATCTGCACCGTAGTTAATGCACTCGCTTTGTCCATCGTATCTATAAAATTAAACTCAAATTTCGTAATAAAATAAGCATACCTCTCATCAAACAACTCAACAAGCACAGGTTTTCCCAATTTTTTTACCATTTCCCTATACCATTCCTTATTCTCTTCGTAAAAATCACTCTGCACCCTGAATGCGGTTTCTATTCCTTCATAGAGTCCGGTTCCGCCCAGCCATTCTATTCCTGCTTCCAGCTGTTTTTCAAACTCTTTTTTTGCCATCTCCATATCTCTTGCAAGAGTATGCATATCCGGCATGGTAAACGCCCTAAGCCTCTTAAGCCCTGCGAGCTCCCCAGTCTGCTCCCTTCTGAAAGAGTACCTTGCCAATTCATACATTTTTAGGGGCAGGTGCCTGTAGCTCATTACCATATCATGATTCATTAAAAACTGCCCAAAACATGCCGCAAACCTCAGAAAGAATCTCTTATCCTCGCTCAGCACCACATACTGTCTTGCAGGAAACCTATTCAAATACTTCTTCAGAGAAGGATGTTCAAAATCATACATCAAAGGGGTCTCCACCTCCATTGCCCCCAAATCTATACAAAAGTCTGTTATTGATTCCTCCAATAATTTCTTTATCAGCCTTCCCTTTGGATAAAACCTGAAATTTCCCGCATCGCTTCCCGGCTCATAATCTACAAGCTCCTGTTCCTGCATGATTTTTATGTGCGGCGGCTCTTTTTCATACGCCCTCATTTTCTTAGTCTCATAGCTCATTAGTTTCCTGAGCCCTTCTCGCCCTTTATAATCATATTTCTCAGCTTCCACAAGCTCCCCCTCAGGGGTTAATATATAAAATCTACTCTTGAGCTCTTCCTCAGCTTTCACTGATGCAGAAACCTCATCCCTTTCTTCACTTTCTTCTCCATGAAAAACCCTTGACAATTCACTCAGAGGATGCCCCTTTGCAACCACAGTAAATTTTTTGTACCACCCAAAAGGAGCCCTCATTACTTCAAATCCTTCTTTCTTAAGCTCCTCTTCAATCCCCTTCAGAAGATTCAGGGCTGTTTTCGGGTCAGAAGGTTTTGACCCAAACAAAAGATGTGCATAAGGATAAATCATCACATTCTTCACTTTCACTTGTTCTGCCACTTTTTTTACATCCTCCACTGCCTTCCTCACTAAATTCTCTATTTTTCCCTCATCGTCCTTTTCCACTGCTATCCTCAGCCAGAGCACTTCCTCCATTTCTCCCTTTTCCATCTCCTTTGGAATTTCTTCGGCCACCCCTGTTTTCTTTGTTACTTCATAAGAAACCTTATCTGCATGAATGATTAATTCTTTCATTTAACACACCTGTCGGAATTGTAGAACGAAACGGTTTTAATGATTGGTTTCACTTGACTCTCTTCAATATCCCGAAACTTTTATATATCAGATTTGTTTAGTTCTATCCATGGATGATTTCAAAATTTACAACTGGCCTGGTTGGCCGTTAGAAGAGAATCCCCATGGAGGGGATTTTGATATTGAAGCAAGAAAAAGAATGATAACTGGCAGCCAGATGCTTTCACCATTTCTAAAAAAATATAGGAAAAACATGGGGAATATTATTCTTGAAGTTGGGCCTTTCTTTAACCCTTTGGTCACTCCGGAAGAATTCCCTAATTCCCAAATTTTTTACTGGGAAAATGATTACCATGTTTTGAAGTACCATAATAACAAATATAAGAAAGATTCTGTTTACCCCATATTTTGTGATTTAAATCAAATTGAAGGAAATTCTTTCCTGAAACTTAAATTGGAAACACAAAAAGCCTTCAAAAAATTGCATTTGAAGAAAATTTCTTTTGATTCTGTTGTTGTTTCACATGTTCTTAATTACATCGATTACAAGCTATTTTTGATGGTACTTAAAGAATTTATCAAGAAAGATGGTTTAATTTTCATTAATAATGTTGTTGATTACGGTCTGCCAGCTTTCTTTTCGGATAGAAGACCTAAAAGCATACCTGAAATACTTAAAACTATTAGAGAAATAGGATATAAAATAATAGAAAAAGAAACGTTTGACTCACCAGATAAGAAACATCAAAAAAACAAAAGATTAATTCTTGTAGCAAAGAATAATGGTTAATATTCAGTTCCCCCATATAGAATTAGAAAAAAACAAGACCTTAAAATATGATATTTACAATATCGGTTGCAGAGGAAAACCATGAACCCCGAAGTTTACAATTCTCTTAATAAGGAATGGAAATCCACTTGCAGGATTGTCCTAAGAGGTGAGGTGGGTGAATTAGATGAGTTTTCAGCTTACTTATCTGAATATCCGGGTGCCATGAGGTCTGAAAAATCACATATTTCAAATAAAACAGTATTTCCGGCACAGGGCGATTATTGCCCCTCAGCAAGATTCATGGATTTAGGCGAAATAGATTATAGCAGGAAATTTGAACCTTTGAACATAAATGAAATAAAAGATATTGATTCTCTAGTTGAATCACTACAGGAAAGATTTGTGTATGCGGGCAATATTATTCTTGGAAACTCAAGATTCGTTTCTGACAGCTCGGATATACATAACTCAAGTTTCATTCTGGATTCGCTCAACATACTTGATTCAATCTATATGGCCCATGTCAAGATGGCGCGTTCCTCCGAAAGAATTTTCGGGGGAAATGGAATAGGAGAATCCAAATTTAATATAATGGCGATGGAATCTACATGGTCCAGTCGCTGTTTTGAATTCTATGAAAGCCATACCTGTTCGGATTGTTATTATGTAATGAATATTAACGGCTGTCAGGATTGTATTTTTTCATTTAATCTGAAGAATAAGAAATACACAATAGGCAATTTAGAACTTGAAAAATCCCAATACATGAAAATAAAGGAATCTTTGCTTGAAGAAATAAGAGCTAAACTGGTTAAGGATAGGAAATGCCTGGGATTGCTTGATTATCTGTACAATTCCAGGGTAAAATCTGATGAATTAAAGAATGTATTTTCAAAGATTACTGCAGAAACTAAATATGATGACCCTGAAACTGACATTTCAGTTGTACAGGACCAGTTTGAGGATACCTGCAAAGTAGTGTTTGGCAGACCGATCGGATCTATGGAGGATTACTCAGATTTTCTGTACAGGCATGTAAAACCAATTGAGATACTGCCCTCAGTAATTTCAGGAAAGGAATCAGGTCTTGTACATTATTCAGTATTTGACAAATTCCCGCATAACAGGATAATTCGTATAGAAGAAGGCCAATTGGCAGGCAAATACCTTAAAGCGGATAAAAATGACGTAAATAATCTTTCGCTGGAGAAAGCACATGATATAATCGCTGATATAGGATATGTTTCTACCGAACTAAAATTGCAGAACTCAAATATTCCAGAATGTGTGATGGTGGGCTATTCAAGCAACAGTTATAGGTGTGGAGCGCCACTACGTGCAAAAAACTGCGGGTATTCCTTTTGGCCGGTAAGATCTGAGAATATGTTTGGTGTTGATACGGTTCATGACTCTTTATTTTGCATAAATGTATATAATTCAAGCAAACTTTCCAGATGTTTTGAGGTTGACAGCTCTAGGGACTGTTCAGACATCTACTTTTCTCACAATTGCGAAGCAGTTCAGGATGGAATGTTCTGCTTCAATGTAAAAAATCTGAAGCATGCAATCGGCAATTCCAAACTTTCTCCTGATGAATATAGAAAAATAAAGTCCTCTTTACTAGAGCAAATCTCCTCAGAATTGGAAAAGAACAAAACCTTAAAATACGATATTTACAATATTGGATGCAAGTGATTATTATTTTCCACAACCAATATTATAGATATTCCATTTCAAGTCCTTCCTCTCTTCTAATTCATTCGTTATCTGTTCTAATATGGAATATTTTATTTTGTTATATTGGTCTGGAGAATAAGTTGCGTTTCCTATTGAGTACCTTAGATTCTTTGCATTAAAAGTAAACATTGAATCATGTACATTTTCACAATTATGGGAGAAGTACAAGCCTGCAGAATTACTACAACCATCCACCTCAAAGCATCTAGAGATGTTTGAAGATGAATAACAATTAACACATGAATTTGATGAGAAGGCCATTGATGAACCAAATATGTATTTTGAATTCCTAGGCCAGAATGAATAAGCGCACTTTTCGTTTTCTATATAAATGGAACCATAATAACAATCCACACAATTTCTTGTTGCCGCGGTTTTTGTAACATTTTTATTCTCCTGTCCTTCAGTTTGTACAGGATATAAAATTATTCGTCCGAATCTTTCCTTTAATTCCCTCAAATCTTCTGTTACTTCTTTTATCTTAAGTATCTCAGATGCTTTAAACGATTCTTTATCATTCACTACCCTATCCTTAGGAACAAGAGTGTAAGGTATAAGATCTTCAAGATAGGTGGGTTCTCCGGTTATCGCTGAAGGGATCTCTTGGACACCTATAGTATTTCTCAATAACCAATCTTTGTAATTATCTATGTTTTCTAGTTCTTTTCCTAGGATCATTTTTGTTGTTGTTTTGAATGCATTTTCTATTGGTGCAAGATCTGTTTCTTCAACATTTCCTCTTGTTATTCCCTCAACTTTAGGAGGTTCACCTATTGCAAGTTCAAAAATTCCTGGCAATCTTTTATTTTTTATTAATTCGTCTCTTAGCTGTTCTAATAATTTTTCTTTTGTCTTATAATATTCTTCTTTTGACAGTTGTAAATTCCCAATCATGTTTCTCTTTCCGGTTAAACCAAATGAAAACATTATATCTGTACAACCCCTCACATTGATTGTATAATAACAACCGTTTGACTCCCACGTTAACCAGCTCTCCAAAGAATTTGAGGTATTAAAACCAGTCCCTCTAATTACATTGTTGAAATAAGCACAGCAACTAACGCCGAATAAATACTTAGAAAACCTGATTTCCGACGTATAAGCAATATATTGCGAATCAGCAATAAAGTTTGAATTCAGAACAAAATGAGAATTAATAATATCTGAACTTCCCTCAACAAACTTGGAATTTTGTAGTGTTACATTTCCTGTGTAGTAAAATCTCTCCTGCAACCCCTCAACAATACTATCAATATCCTTTACCTCATTTATACTCAGAGGCTCAAACTTTTTGTTAAAGTCCACTTCATCCAAAGAAACAAATTTGGCACCCTCGCAATAATGAGGCGTAGAACAATAAACATCCTTTCCCGAGATTGCTGATTTTTTCTTTAGGAAAGGTTCTCTGTATTCAGATAGCCATTTCTCATATTCCTTTAGTTCTCCTATCTCATCCCCGAATATAATTCTACATGTAGATTTCCATACATTATTTAGCTTTTCATATACTTTAGTCGTCATTTAGCCACAACCAATATTATAGATGTTCCATTTTAAATTCTCCTTCTGTTCAAGCTCATTTACAATCTGTTCCAACAATGAACTCTTTATTCTAAGATATTCATCCTTCCCATACTCAGCATTTCCTATTCCATTTCTTATGTTTTTCTTATTAAAACAGAACATAGAATCATGTACATTTTCACAGTTATGAGAATAGTAAACATCAGAACATTTCCTTGAAGAATCAACTTCAAATGCTCTTGCCAAATCTCTTGAGAAGTAACAATTAATACAAAATAATGAGTGGAGTGTTTCTGATGTACCGAACATGTATTCACTGTTTCGTGGCCATTGAGAAAAAGCAGAGTTTTTTACTCCATATGCATATGCAACATGATAAGCGTTTTTTGAATTTTGATAGGAAGGAGTTTCAATCATATTTTCTGACCTACTGTCTCTGTAGTCAAAATTAATAAATGCTATTTTTTTGATGTTGGTTATTATACTCTCAAGATTTTTTATATCATCATTGTTTAGTTTTCTGTTCTTAGCCATTTCCTGACTCTCATTGAATTCTACAAATACTTCCTTAGGTAGTTTTTTATGTAGTGATTCTACAACTGTGAAAAACCCTCTATTGCTTATAGTACTTTTTCTTTTCTCTATGTATTCCGGAACATTTTTCATTAGAAAATTTTTATAGTGGTCAATATTCTTACTAGTCTTACATTGCAGCACGACTGAAAGTGTTTTTCTATATGCTTTTTCTATTGTTTCTTTATCAACAATCCCTTTTTTTTCTTCGCTAGAACTTATTGTGTCTGCTTGAGCTGTTTTTATTATGTCTATGAATGAGAATATTCTTTTTTCTTTCTCTAATTCATCTTTTATTTCTCCTATGAGCTTCTCTTTTATTTTCGCATATGTATCTTTTTCTAGTTCTCTGTTTCCTATTACGTACTTTTTTCCTCTTAGTCCTATTGAAAACATACACTCGGAACACCCAACAACGTTTGCTGAATAAATAACATCGTTTCCTTCGCATGCTTCATAGCTTTCAAATGAACGACTTAGTCTCCACCCAGAATAAATTCTTATGTTTGAATTACTTTCTCCTACGAAATAGCATCCAAAAAGGGTTTTTGAAACTCTTATCCTGCTTGAGTTTGATATGTAGTTGGAATCAAATATTGTAGTTGACGATGAGACATAGTTTGAATTGAACACATTGCTACTCCTCTCCACAAATTGAGAATTCCCTAGTTTTATATTCCCACAGTAATGAAATCTCTCCTGCAACCCTTCAACAATACTATCAATATCCTTTACCTCATTTATACTCAGAGGCTCAAACTTTTTATTAAAATCTATCTCATTTAAGGAAATGAATTTTGCATCTCCACAATATTGAGTATTTGAGCAATAAACATCCTTTCCCGAGATTGCTGATTTTTTCTTTAGGAAAGGTTCTCTGTATTCTGACAACCATTTCTCATATTCCTTTAGCTCTCCTATCTCTTCTCCAAATATTATTCTACAAGTAGATTTCCATACGTTATTCACTTTTTCATAAAGAGGCGATTCTTCCATGTATACTATTACTATACAATTGTATATTTAAAGTTTACAGATGACTAATCTTTTTCACACCCAATATTATATATACTCCATTTTAATGATCCCTTCTCTTCTATTTCACCTATAATCTGCTCCAATAAGTTTCCTTTAACCTTCTTATAATCCTCCAAGGAAAGAGGAGCATTCCCGATAGCATTCTTCAAGTTCTTTGTATTAAAAGTAAACATAGAATTCTGCACGTTCTCACAATTATGACAAAAATACAAATCAGAGGAATTGCTTGAACCATCCGTCTCAAAACACCTTGACAGATTCAGAGAATTGTAACACCTAATGCACGAATGAGAGGAAAATGCTAAAGCTGACCCAAACATATATTTAGAGTTCCTGGACCAGAACGAGAAGGCACAATTTTCATTGTAAGCAAAAAGAGCCCCTTTATAGCAGTTTACTGATCTAGCAACTACTGCTGCGTAAATCAGGTTAGCATTATCTCCCATTCTGGTTTCAGGGGTAAAGAACGCAATCTTCTGCAGGGATTTCTTTATTTCTTCTATTGAACCTATTTCACTTTCTTCTAACTTCACTATCTCCCCAAGTTTTTTGCTTTCTGCTTCTTTGACCAGCCTCTCTTTGGGTAAGTGAGTATAAGGAACATATAAGCCTAGGTAAACAGGGCTTTCGCTTACAGCAGATTCAACAGTTGTAACTCCGGGCATGTTCTCTGCCAGCCATTCTCCATATCTATCAATCTCTGTGAGTTCTTTTCCAAAAACAATCTTTGTTGTTCTTCTGAACGCCTCTTCTATCAATTCCTTGTTCTCATCTTTTTTCATTATTCTGGTTTCTACTTTCGGAGCTCTGGTTTTTTCCAGGTCTTTTGGAATAAAATCCATTAGGGAAGGAGCCGTTTTTTTTCCTTCCAACCCATCAATTATTTCCCCCAACAACTTCTTTTTGAGAGATGCGAATTTTTCTCTGCTTAATTCAAGATTTCCAATAACGTATTTCTTGCTCTTTGTATTGAATGAAAATAAGACATTGTTGCAGTCCTCCACTCCATATGTATAATAACAATCATTTGAGCTAAATGTTCTCCACACCTCAAAACCTCTACTCACCCTGTGAAGGTCAAACCCCCTTATTACGAAGGAAGACAGAGCATCTTCATTCACACCAAACATGCACTTTGAATACCTAAGATATGATGAATATGCAGCATATTTTGAGTCAGATGCATAGTTTGAATGAAACATGTAGAATGAATTGGAGATGTTGGAGCTTTCCTCAACAAACCTTGAATTTGCCAGTATAACATTTCCAGTATAATAAAACCTCTCTTGTAATGCTTCAACAATAGAATCTATGTCCTTTATCTCATTTATATTCAACGGCTCAAACCTTTTGTTAAAGTCCACCTCATCCAGAGAGATAAATTTGGCACCCTCGCAATAATGGGGAACTGCGCAGCAAACATCTTTACCTGAAACCATTGATTTTTTTGTATTCATGGATTCCATGTCCATGGAAAGCCATTCCTTGTATTCCTTCAAATCCCCCAATTCTTTTCCAAAGATAACCCTGCAGGAATCCTTCCAGGCTTCGTTTATCTTATTGTATGCAATAGAATTCTGCATGGTTCTTTTTTCCCATCTAGGTTTAAATATCTCTGTTCAGCATGATACTCTAAACAATCCCTAGTTTTTAGTCCAGTTACTGAACTACTTTAATATAAATACTGATTAAGCACACTTTTAATATATGTTCAACCAGAAATTGGATTCTGCATTTCGCTCAACGTGCAGAACTTTATTCAAACAAGAGCTCGGAAGTCTGGAGGAGTTCAAAACATATCTAACGTCCACAGCAGAACCCATTACAAAAAGAACCTCCTCAATCTCGGGAAAAGACATCTACTTGTACTATTCTGAATATCCTAAAGAAGGAAGATTTATTTCTTATGCGGAATTGGAAAGACTCAAGAAGCCGACCCTCGATATAAATGCCATAAAAGATATTGATTCCCTGCTTGATTGCATAAAGGATACTTTTTTCTACTGCGGAGACAAAAATCTTGGGAGGTGCATAGAAGTTAATGCATCGGATGGGTCTATGGATGCTGGTTTTGTATTTGAATCAAATGCTATTTATGATTCTCAGTATGCAGCATATTCTAACATCTTACTAAGTTCAAAATTCATATTTGGTTCAACCTATTCGGCCTTTACAAATTCAATAATAAGGGGGTACCATAATTATAGGTCAACAAGGCTTTTCCAGACAGGTTATTCAAATTCCTCATCGGACTTGTACTTCAGCTGGCATATGGGTAACTGCAGGGAGTGCCTATTTTCATTTAATCAGAAGAATAAACAACATATGATAGGGAACATAGAGCTCCAAAGAGAGAAATACCTTTCCTTAAAGGAAAAGCTTTTGGAAGAAGTGGCAGAGATAATGCAGAAGAAAAAGTCATTTCCAACAATATTTAAAATAGCCAAGGGGGTTCAACCATGAATCAAGAAGTAGAAAATGCCCTCTCAACTACAACAAAACTTCTATTCGGAAAAGAACTCACTCCTTTAGATGAATATGAGGGATGGCTGAGACAACATATTGGAGAGGGGGAAAACATAAAAACAAAACTCACCGGAGAAAATATCCGTTTAATAAAGCAGTACAGATTCCTTGAGCTCATACCAAAAGAGAAAATCGTTTCCTTTTACGAAGGAGAAACAAAGGCAAGTGAGATAAAGATCAAGGAACTGAAGGAAAACATGACCCTCAACGAACTTCTGCAGGAAATCCCTGAAATTGCTTATTTCAATGTAGATGTGCAGGTTGGAAAGAACAAGAATAATACTGAAACCATGGGGCTTGAGGATACTGTAAACACATACAGAGCAAACGATGCATTCAACTCAAAGAATATAGCATATAGTTCATACACCAAATACTCAGAATTCATATTCGGTTCATTCCGGGTTTTCTATTCAAAGTTCTGCATCAACTGCTATAATTGCGTACGTGCAACTGTTGCATTTGAATGCGATTCTGTTAAAGACAGCACCAATGCTTACTTCTGCCATAACTGTGAAAATGTACATGATGCCTTATTTTGTTCCAACGCAAAAAATCTCAAATATGCCGTTGGAAACGTTGAAGTAGGAAGGGACGCTTACCAAAGGGTGCGAAAGATTCTTGTTGATGGCATAATAAAGTCCTTGGAAAAGAAAGGGGGTTTTGAGACGGATATATTCAATACCAGCAGTGAACAGACGGTATAGGTGTTTTTTATGTTTTTCTATGTAAATAAGCATATATTTAAAAACATTCTTACTCCTTATTATAAGTGAAAAAGAATGTTAGAAAGTGGATACAAATGTTTAACTGGAAAAAAGATAACCCCATAGAACTTTCCCTCTATTCCCCAAAGGTATCCATAAACGATTGGAACCGTTTCCTCACTACTCTCCTTAAATGGGATGTTCCTGGTTTTGATTTTCTTGATTTCAGCCTTGTTTTCCCCTTCAGAGCTACTGAAATGGTCTTTCTTAAAAAGGCAAATACTGTAAGGGTGTTTCTGAAAGGAGACTACGATAGACTCAAGAAGCTCGGTTCATTGATATTTCCATTCAGACCCATAGGGGAGAGCAAACACACTGATGAGATAAAAAAAGGAGGAATCCCGTTTGGTTTGTATATCTTCAAGGATTTAAACATTTTTGATTTCCTCGTAAAACAGCGCATCACACAGTTGAATATACGCACGTTTCCTATCTTTGGAAAGCTTTTTGGATGGGGGAGTGCAGTTAACGAGGATGGGTGGAGAAAATCAGTATTTCTTCTCAATCCAGAGAAATTCTTTGAGATTGATTTAGAGAAGAACCCCTCCTTTTTTATGGAGATGCTGGACCACCCTCTCCTGAAAACCATGCACATGCATTCGGAAAAACCCCTGTTTGAGATTGATGGTTCTACAATAGGAGTGGAGAACTTTGACGTATTCAAGCATTCTTTGTTCGTTGGCATGTCAGGAACAGGAAAGAGCAAGCTTCTTGAAATGCTTGTGAAGGCAATCTCAGCCAAGCACAAGGGTCAGAAAATTGTGATTATAGACCCCCACAATGAATTATCCAAGCTTATTGAAGGAAAGGTTGTAGACTTTAAGAATGATTATATTGAGCCGCTTGAGATAGGAAGGGAAAAGAACCCTATGACTACCCAGCTCATTGTCCAGCTAATGATTTCCGTCATAGGAGAACAGAATAAGTATTCTGAGCGAATCCTCTTCTATGCAGTTTATCTGCTTTCAGAACTAAATATGCTAAGCCTGGAAAACATAAACCTATTGCTTACTGATTCCTCAAAAAGGATGGAATTTGCCAGTATGGTTGAAAACGACGAAGTAAAAAGGTTCTTCAGCGTTGAGTTTGATGATATCTATCTGCATCATTTCAACGATGCTGTTCTGCCAATCCTTAACTTTGTCAGCGAATATGAGCTTTATATAGGAAAGGACAAGAACGTTGTTCGTCTTATGGATCTTATAGAGAAAAACGACGTTACTATAATTTCCTTTGACCCCCATTTCTTCGGCAGAAGAATGATTAAGTTCCTTGCAGGAGCCATCATTCAGCAGATGTATATCTTTGCAATTACCCACAAACTCAATCAGCCCACGATTCTTATTATTGATGAGTTTCCGGTTGTTGAAACCCTTGTTGTAAAGGACATTCTCTCTGAAACCAGAAAGTTCAATCTTTCTCTCTGTCTTTCTCTTCAGTATTTAGGGCAGATACAAAAGGAAATCCTTGATAGTATTCTTACGAATGTTTACAATGTAGTTGCATTCCGCCTGAGCAAGCAGGATGCAGGTTATATCAGTTCTATCATGGACATGAAGGTTGAGGAGTTCTTTAGGAAGAAAATCGCCCCCTCCGAGCTTGAGGAAGAGAAAAAGAACATCTTTACTAATCTTAAAGTTAGGGAATGCGTTGCCAGATTTTTTGATGGCGAGCGATATACCATCCCCATGAAGGTAAAAACTGTGGACCTTAAGCACTGGAGAAAGAAACGTGTAAAGGAACCAGAAGAAGTAATCTCAGAAAAAGAAAAACCAAAAAAGACTAAGGATTAAAACCCTTTATTCCTAATCTCTGTATATGCAAAAAGAAGTAGATGAAACCCTTAACCGTGCCTGGAAATCCATCTCCTATTTCCTGCCTGAATAATATCTTACAGGTAGATTTCCATACATTGTTTACTTTTTCATAAACGTTAGACATTTTACCCCTAAGAAATAATCTCTTCCAACCTGTCTTCCTCTATTCCTCTCTTAATCTCTATTGCAACCCTTCTTCCAAAACTCACGCTTCTTCCATATAAGTATTCAGAATAAGGAGTAAATCTCGTCCCCGGACTTCCCGGCATCCTAAAACTCACATCAAAGATTACAATCCTTTCCTTTCCATCCTTCTCCTCAACTGCCCCCTGCAGTGCAAACGGCCCAATCAGCCCCTTTGGATAATATTTCTTTACAGTCTCCACAAACGGCTCTGCAATATTAAACACCTTCTCCAGTAAAGATTCCCTCAGGGTTGCTGAGATATGTCCCGTCTCAATAGTAGTCACCCTCCTATATTTCAATGCTTCAAGCTGTACGTCCGCGGGCAGTCTCAAAAATCCATCCAGGTTCGTCTGCCTTCTTGTATCTATCCCAAGCAGTTCCAGTTCCCCACTCAAAGGAGAATAAAAGAAATTGAAATTAAACTGCGCCCCAAGAATAAACTCTTCTATTCTTGCCTTTTCCAAATCTTCTCTTTTTATGATTCCTTTAGAAATCAACTCCTCCGATTTTTTTTGGTATTCCCCATAAGAAGAAGCAAAGAAGAATGCCCTTTCATAGTTTCTTTTTGCCTCCTGCACCTTCACCAAAGCCAGTGTATCTATCTCCTCAGGTTTGAAGGTTCTTGCAAGCGGAACCCCTGCCTTCTCAAGCAAATCATACTGGTTGTTTGGAACATCCCTTTCCTCTGCCCTCAAGAGATATTTGTTCCCAAAAATCGGCGTCTTGAAATTTTTTTCTATATTATCATAACCTACATACACGGAAAAAGAACGATTAGGAATAAACACAGAACCCTTTAGTTTTTCCTGCACCTCTTCCTTTACCATATCCCTAAATTCATCCAATAATATTATTTCATCAACTACCCCAAGGGTTTCCCCTTTCACTTCCCTGGTTTTGTAGTGCTTTGCATAGGTTCTTTCCCTTCCTTTTTTGCACACCACAAGCGTTCCAAACCCTTCTTTTTTTGCCCCTTCACTCACATCCAAAGCAGAATGACTTCCCAAAGTAGAAATTTTCATCTTCTCACCTTAATTATATTCTTCCTTCCCTTTTTTATTCTTTTTATTAATTCTAATTGTTCAAGCTCACTTACAACCAGACTTAGTTTACTGTCCGACCAGTTTAATATCTCCCGTATTTCCTTTTGTGTAATCCTCCCCTCATTCTCATTTACAATCCTTAGCACGGTTTTACAATCCTCGTCCAATTCCTCGGGTTTTGCTTTCTTCTTTTTGGTTCTGAACAGGAGCAGAACAATAAATAAGATAAGAATGATTCCAATTCCAACCCACACATATGTAAAGTCCGTTTCCTCTTCTATTTCTAATTCATCCAACTCAATTTCATCAATATAAATGGTTGGAATATACTCAAATATCTCCGCAGAAAACAAAACAACATCAAACCTTAGAGGTTCACCCCCAACTTCCAATTCATATTTTGCATAATAAATAAGCTCCTCTTCTTCATAATAAAAACCTTCAATAACATACTCCCCCTCTCTTAACTCAATTGAGTAGTTCCCTTCTTTAACCATCAGCTGATGGTTCTCTTCTCCGCTTATTTTTATGATGCTGTTGTTTAGATTATCAAATCCATCTATTGCATATACTTCTCCATGTATATTGGCTGCATTGGCAATACATAAAATCAAAACCATAATAAACACAAAACGCATATTTCATTATCTTTCAACAGGATTATAAACTTTCTGAAAACTTTTGGAAAAGTTTTTATTTAAATAGGGTGTTTGAGAAGTATTCGGTGATTAAATGAAAAAATTGTTACTAGGCTTGTTGGCCCTTGGGATGCTCTTTGCAGGATTCTTTGGGGATTACAGGGATTATGGAATGACGCACAGGTATGATATGGCAGAGTGCAGGGTGGTTTTCCAGAGCTCTCTTCTTGATTCGGTTCCTGATTTTGTTGAGAATGCGAGCGAGGATGAGATAAATGAATACAAGGAACAACTGGATGATTCACTTGGTGTTCTTGCAGACGCCGTTGGGAATAACGATCGATCCTCTTTTAGAGGGGCAATGGATGACCTCAGAGAGGTATGGAGAGAAACCTCTGAATATTTAAGAGACATGAGAAAAGAAGCTAGAAGCGGATTGAAGGGACAGGAAAGAGCAGATATGATGGCTGAGATTAGGGCAGATTTTGATGAAAAGAAAGACGAACTTCAGGTATGCTTCAGAAGCGCAGCGTTTTCTAACTCAGAAAGAGAACTGGAAAAACATGAACACTGGATGGAAGTAGCAAAGAACGCCACAGATTCAATGGAAGAAAGGGATTATGATGTTTCAGAAATAGAGGATGTTCTTGAAGAAGCAGAAGAAAATGCCGAAATCCTTCAGGATGCAGTGGACAACGAAAACGAGGATATACTGGAAATAAGAAGAGATGTCTGGATGAAACATCTTCACATCTGGGCCAAATTCAACAATAAAAAAATGAATCTTTTCCTTGAAAGAATACAGGAAAGAACCGAAGGTTATGAAACCGAGCTGGAAGAGATTCAAGACCTTTTAGATGAAGCGATATCTATAGGGGATGATGAATACTATGATGCAGGGGAAGCACTTGAAGCAAGAGCGAAGATTGGAGAGGCAAGGGAAAAGCTTGTTGATTTAGTAGAAGAGATAAGAGGGGAAGCATGAGAACAATAATTACCATACTGATGATTTCCTTGCTGTTCTTTGGTTGTATCGGTCCTCAGGTACAAGAGATTGAAGAGGAAGGACAGGTAACGGAAAAAAAGGTAAACGAACCTCTTGACATAAGCTTAGATGATTTGGAAATTCAGGATTTAGGGATTGATTTAACTGAAGACGAGTTCCCTGAACCAGAGTTCCAATAATCTTTTTTTTCTTTTTTTACCCCATCACATCAAGAAGCATTTTTTCAAATTCTATTGGATGCCATACCTCCAGCGCTTTAAGTGCAAAATTCAACCTGTTCTTGCTTTCTGCATAAATATCAAACAAAATATCCCCCTTCTTCACCTTGTTTCCTTTCAGCCTGTAGAGATAAATTCCTGCTTTCTTGTCCCTTGGAGCTCCTGCAGCCCTTGCAATCTTTGAAATCTTTTTATTATCTATATGGCTTATCTTTCCGCTCCTTTTTGCCTTTACAACATATTTATGTTTTCCGAATTGTATATCTCCAGAATTTGGAGGTTTTCCGCCCTGCATTTTTATTATCTCATACATCTTTTTCAAAGCCTTTCCGTTATTTACGAGTTTACTTGCCATGTCGTAACCATCTCCCTGCTTTACCTCCCCAACCATTTCCAATAATCTACCTGCTATTAAGCAGGATTTGTTCCTAAGGTCTTCAGGACCATTCCCCTCTAATACTTCAAGGACGTCCTTTGCTTCAAGCGCAGGCCCTATTCCATTTCCAATAGGCTCAGACCCGTCAGTTATAAGAACTTCCATATTCATCCCGAGTTTGCTCCCCATTCTTATGAAATCCCTTCCTAGTTCTTTTGCTTTTTCAGGGTCTGCTATTTTTGCACCCCTACCAATAGGTATGTCTATAACAACATATTGGGCTCCCACTGCCTTCTTTTTCGCAAGTATGGATGCAAGGAGAACCCCTCTTGGGTCCAAACTTAAAGGATACCTTATTTTTATCATCTTATCATCTGCCGGTGCAATGTTCATTCCTCCGCCCCAGACTACACACCCCCTTGCTTTCTTGACCATTTTTCTGAGCTGCTTCAGTTGAAAATTCACTTTTGCAAGGCATTCCATTGTATCTGCTGTTCCGGAAGGAGAGGTTATTGCCCTTGAAGAAGTCTTTGGCATGTAAATTCCCGCAGCTGCTATTATAGGAACTACAATCATTGTTGTTCTGTTTCCTGCAACTCCTCCGATGCAGTGTTTGTCCACAACAGGTTTGGCGTCCAAGTCCAGCGTATCCCCTGATTCAACGATTGCTTTTGTAAGTGCAATGGTCTCATTCTCTTCCATCCCTCTCATATACATTGCACTAATCCATATAGCAATATCAGGCTCTGCAAGCCTGTTCCTCATCAAATCATCTATTATTATTTTTACCCTTTCCTCGCTTAGACCTTCACCATCCATCTTCATTTTTATGTATTCAAGGCTTGCCGGTCTTTCCATGTGCAGAATGTTTATTTTTCTTCCTTCCCCCACCTTCAGCAATCCCGCCATATCCCTGAATATTCCAATCTCTCCTTTCCTTACAATGGTAGAACTAAGGTTTACTATAGCAACATGCTTTTCTTTCCCGTACTTAAGCACAACTCTATATCCTTCATGGATTTCGTTTTCTTCTGCATCCTGCTCATGCAGAATAACTATCTTCCTTCCTGTATGTATATCCACAATCCTTGCCTTGCATACAAGAGGAAGCTCTTCCCATAATTTTTCCTTTTTCTTTCTTTTTTCTATTTCCTCCCTGCTCAGTTCCTTCATATTTTTATTCTTCTTTTTTACGATTTTCTTTTTTACGATTTTCCTTTTCAGGATTTTCTTAATTTTATGTTTTTTCTTCATACCCCCACCTCTTTACCCAATTTCTTCATTGCAAAACTCCAGAAAGACTGCGGAGAAAGAACACCAACCTCAGTAAGATACCCATTAATATACCTAGAAGCTGTTGCATCAAATGCATAATTCTCTATTTTTATGTTCTTTGGCTTCTTTTCCCAAACCTCCTTGTAATCCCTAACCTCTATCTTTTCCCTAACCCCATATATCGTCAAAGGGTCAAATTTATAGGTCTCTGCAGCTGAAAAAAATGAAACATCATTCATCCTTGCAATCCGTGCAATGGTAGAGGTTCCTATTTTATTTATCAAGTCCCCCATAGATGTTATTGCATCAGCACCTACAATCACCATATCTGCCTTTTTCATATACCTGGAAACCCCCATATCCACCGTAAGCGTAACATCTATCCCATAATTTGCCAGTTCCTTTGCAGTAATCCTTCCCTGATACAACGGCCTTGTTTCGCATGCAACAACCTTGAATTCCTTACCCATATCATAAGCTTTCTTGAATATTCCTGTTACTGTGCTTGAATGGCAATGGGTGATTATATTTCCTCCTGTAGGAAGTACTTTTGCACCATATTCCCATATTCTTTCCACGCCCTTCCTCATTTTCCTAAGGTATTTTTCTTCTTCCTCAACAATATTTTCCTTTATTTTTTCAATATCCTCATTTGAAGAGGCTATCTCCATTGCTGCGAATCTTAATGCATCCTCAAGAATATTCCTCAGCATTGGCTCAGTCGGCCTTGTTTCCGAGACCTTTCTTGCAACCTCTATTAATTCACTGTGCAGTTCTTCTTTATCTGTTGCTTTGCTTTTCTTTGCCGTTATGATAAGCGCCCTGATTCCTGCCTTTGCAACATTCCTTGCCCCCTGTATCCTGACTGCCTTTATATCCCTGATTATCTCATTTATTTCCTTCATATTATCCCTCTCCAAGAGGAAGGGGGGACACCCCCCTTCTCTTCATTGAAATCTTCCAGATTTCGATGCCCCAAATTCCAAAAGGAATTTGAAGGTAGGTTAATCATAACCCCCCGAATTTGCATATTATCTCTCATAATGAAGGGCTGTTCCATTCCCAAGGAACACACCACTTTCTTTTATAATCTCCCCAATTCTCTGCGCCTTTATCTTATGCTTTTTTGCAATCTTTAATACCTTATCCTCTTCTCTTGCAGGAACAACCACAACCATTCCAATCCCCATGTTAAAGGTTCTGTACATCTCCTTTTCATCCTGCACTTCCTTCCACAATGCATTGAAAATCGGTTTCGGCTTTATTGGCTCATCCATAAAGAACCCAATCTTCTTATTCAGCCTTGTTAATTTTGAAAATGCACCTCCCGTAATGTGTGCAATTCCATTCACCCTTACCTTTCTTACCATCTCCATCACCGGCTTCACATAAATTTTAGTAGGAGTAAGCATTTTTTTTCCCCATTTTTTCATGTCCAGGGCTTTCCTTGCAAGTGTGTATCCATTGCTGTGCAGTCCTGAACTCTCCAGTCCTATCATCACATCCCTGTTCTTTATCTTTTCACCGGTAATTAATTTTTCCACAACCCCGACTGCAGTAAACGCCAGGTCAAACGGCCTTTTCCCCCCTTTTATAACATCCTTCATTATTGCGGTTTCTCCCCCCACAATATTAATTCCGCTCTGGTTTGCCCCCTTCACAAGCCCTTTTATTATTTCATCAATCAGC
Source organism: Microcaldota archaeon (assembly GCA_023129075.1). Lineage (GTDB taxonomy): Archaea > Micrarchaeota > Micrarchaeia > Anstonellales > Bilamarchaeaceae > JAGMCT01. Next base: position 1,351 of record JAGMCT010000023.1, on the reverse strand, counting down.
CAGGGGTCCTCCTTTGCAACCGCCAGGTAATCAACCCCTGCCAAAGGCCTTGCCCCTATACATATAAGGTCATTCACATTCATTGCAACCGCATCTATCCCTATTGTATCGTATTTCTCAAGCTCCTCTGCAACCAGCACCTTTGTTCCTACGCCGTCCGTATGAATAGCCATTTTCTTTCCTGCAAAAGAAAAGATTCCTGCATAATGCCCTATAAGAGCATTCTTCTGCCCCTTGAAAATTCGTTTGTTGATGTTCGCCTGTATTCCCCTTACCTTTTTTACATTTACAGAATACTTCTTTGCCATAAATTGATTGGAAATGAAAGATTTAAAAGTACATTTCCTTTAGGTACTCTTTTTATTTATTTTTATACACAATACTTATATGGCAAGGGAAAAGCAGAAACCGCTGAAAAATAAAAAACTCGGTCTTATTCCAAGCAAAACTCCTAAGATTGCCCAGGTTATCCCAAAGAAAAAACTAAATTATACTAAATTATTCGAAAAACACTATCCAAAAAGGGCAGAACCAGTAAAGAAAGCATGGATGGAGTTTGCAAAACGGCATAAACTCAATGAAAGAAATTTCCTGAGAATGATTCCTGTCGCAGAAAATATCTTAAAAAACACTAGAGGAGGAGCAACTCAATCTGCATTCTTCACCCTAACCTTCCTCCTAGAAAACAAAAACTTCAAGCTTTCCTACTTTCCATTACTCCAAAAGATTACAGAGAAAACAGAGGGATATGCAACAGATTCTTCCCTCTCGATTTTAAATTCCATCCTAGGAAACCCCAACTTCAAACCAGAACACCTGGAAACCTCATTAAAACAATTTGAATCCCTTTTCTTTAAGATAGTGGAAAATACAAAAGACTCAGGTAGCGGATTCGTATATCTTGTTTCTCTCCTAAAAAACACAAACTTCAAACCTTCCTACTTTCCATTACTCCAGAAGATTGTAGAGAAAACAAAAGGAGAGGAAATAGAATTCTCCTTAAAATCTTTGGATTCCCTCCTAAAAAACAAAGACTTCAAACCAGAACATTTGAAGCAGTTTGAATCATTAGTCGATCATATAATCAGAAATACAAAAACAAAAAGATTTCAGATCTTGAACTCCTTAGTAAGGTTGAGTTTCATCCTAAAAAACACAAACTTCAAACCTTCCTACTTTCCATTACTCCAGAAGATCGCAGAAAACACAAAAGACTACTCAACAATATACTCCTTAGGGGCTTTAAACACCCTCCTAAAAAACACTAATTTCAAACCAGAACACCTCAACTCTCTTCTAAATAATGAACCCTTATTCTTCACAGTCCTTTTCTCCACTTATCCAGCTTCAA
>JAGMCT010000022.1 GCA_023129075.1 Microcaldota archaeon | reverse complement strand
GAAGGCCAGGGAATAAGAGAGATGCTTATTGATGAAAGGGAAAAAGAGGGGGGAGCCCAGGGCTTTGAGTATGCTGTTGTTTTACTAATAACTGGAAAGGAAAATAAAGAGAAAATAGAAGAGATGATAGCAAGAAGAGGGACAAAAACAGAAAGAGTGCTTCACGAAATGGGGTATGTATTCTATAAAACAGAAGCTGGGGTATTAGCTGTTAAGAAGCTCTGAGCTCTTTCCAGAAAAGAACAAAACTTATTATCAGGAAAGGAGTTGCAAATAGATTGGTGAATAAGAATGAAAATAGGTTCAGTGGAAGTTCATATGGCTGGAGTTCAGGGAAGAAGAAGGAAAGGGAAGAGAGGAACATAAAAAGAAGAAGAATAAGAAACATCCCTGAGGAAAAAAGAAGGGTTTTGCTTATGTGTTTTTTAATGATGCCGAAAGCAGATTTTAAAGAAGAAAAAAAGGAAGCTCCTGAAAGTATGTGTTCTATTGCAAAAAAACTTATTACAAAGAAAAGAGCCATGAAAACAAGGAATCCAAGAGACGCCAATAATTCGTTGACTGCTCCAAGGATTAAAACCAGTGTAAACGAAATTATGAAACTTACTAGATAAAGGAGAAGAGAATGGATTGCTGTCTTCCATGCACTAAAATAACCTATTTTTTCCTTCTTTTCCTGTTCAAGAGAAGAGATTGGTTTTACAAGAGCCAGAATAAAGGTCACGGAAATCAAGGCAAACAATAGAATAACGAATGTCCCAATGAATATGTTAATTTCTGCCGGAATTCCTGCATAAGAGAGCAAAAAGAGCAGGGATGTCTGCACTATTGGAATGAGCATAAGCAAAAGCAAAACAGGAAGAAAGAAAAAGAAATTATTTTTGTAAATAGAAATGGAGAAACCCAGGATATCAGTAAAGGATTTTTCCTTTTTCTGGACTTTTTTTCTCATTCTTGCTGGTTTGTTTTTTTTCTTCATTTTCCTTCCCTCATTTCCTTATGACTAGATTGTAATCTAATAAAATATGTAAATCTTTCGATTGCAATCTAATGATTCATTTTCTTTCCCCGTAATCCATCAGAAATCTTTCATATATCGTAAGCAGTTTTGGAGTAAGGGAAGGCCTTCTTTTCATCAGAATATTAAGAACATCCTCTGTTGAGAGTTTTGCTTCTTCTCCTGCAATCTTCTTTCTTAACAATTCCATCTTAGCCTTTTGGGCTATTGAAGCAATATCCGCTCCGGAGAAACCATCTGTTTCCTGTGCAAGCTTTGAGAGCTCAAGGCCCTTGGAGAATTCTCCAAGATGGATTCTGAAAAGCTCTTCTCTTCCTGTTGCATCAGGCGAATGAACATATATTATCTTATCAAATCTTCCAGGTCTCAGGATGGCAGGGTCCAAGGCTTGAGGCCTATTGGTTGCACCGACCACAACCACTCCTTTTAGTTTTCTCATTCCGTCCATTTCAGTAAGGAACTGACCTACTGCATCAGAGAAACCAGCGCCCCTTGCAGGAACCACGGTCTCTATTTCATCCACAAATAATATTGCAGGGGGATTCTCCCTTGCCCTGTTGAATGTTTCCTTTATTACATTGGTCATGTGTGCATAACCCTTTTTCATGAGTTCTGCTCCGCTTATTGAGATGAAGGTGACTCCTAATTCAGCTGCTGCTGCCCTTACAACAAGGGTCTTTCCGCATCCTGGAGGGCCGAATAAAAGAATACCTTTTGTCGGCCTGACATTAAATTTCTCCATTAATTCCTCATGCAGAAGCGGAATCTCTATGGATTCCCTAAATGCCTTTTTTACATCCTTCAAATCTGCAACATCCTTCCATCCGAGCTTTTTCTCTTCTTTCTTTTCTTCTTCTTTTCCAACCCTTCTTTCAAAGTCTGTTCTGAATTCTTCGTGTTTTTCAAGCTCTGCAAGAGAAGTGGAAGGTTTTACCTTTCCTATAATTGATAATAGTGATTGTTGTGTAATCGGAACAATCTTTCTTTTTTCCTTTGCCTTTCCTGCTGCAAGAGTTAATGAAGAATCAACAATGTTCTTTATGTCCGCTCCTGAAAAGCGGTTGGTTTTCTTTGCAAGTGCAGAAAGGTCTATTCCTTTTTCAGTCGGAACCTTTTTTAGATAAACCTCAAAGATTTTCTTCCTTGCATCGGAATTGGGGAGATTCATGTACACTATCTTATCAAATCTTCCGGGACGCATAAGTGCAGGGTCTAACTGGTGGGGAACATTGGTTGCACCAACTACAATCACTGGTTTTCCCTTTCTCTTGAAGCCGTCAATCTCCTGCAGGAAGACGCTTAGTATCCTTGGGCTCACATCATCAGTGGAATAGGAATCCCTTTTCTTTCCTATTGCATCTATCTCATCAAAGAAAAGGATGGCAGGGGCTGTTTCCCTTGCCTTCTGGAAAATTTCTGAAACGTTCTTTTCGCTTTCTCCAAACCAATGGGAAAGGATATCTGAGGTTTTTATATAGTAAAAACTGTAACTAAGTTCCTTTGCCAATGCACGCATAAGCATGGTTTTACCAGTACCTGGAGGACCGAATAAAAGAATTCCGGAAGGTGGCTTTAATCCATAGGCTTCTGCCAAATCTTTTTCCTGTAAAGGAAGAACTATTGAATCCACCAGCTCCTTTTTCACATCATCATAGCCCCCAAAATCTTTTAGCTTTCCTCCTGCAGAAAGAGAAAGGTCCTCTATTCCAAACTTGCTGAATTTCTTCATCTTTTCCTTTGTCATTATCTCTCTTTCTCTTGAGAACCTGAATCCGAATTTTTCAAAAACAAACATCAGGAGAATGGTTATTGTTGTGTATATTGGGAGCTGAATTGGATAGGGTTGGGGGAAAATAAAAAGATATACTATCGGAACAAAAAGCAGAGGAAGAGATGATATTGTCTGCCTAAATTCGCCCTTTACCCTTGGGGGGAGATATGCAACAAGAAAAAGAATTCCTGCCCATAAAAGAAGCTGTATAAATCCTGAATCCCTGAATAATATCTTTAGAGAATTATCCCATATTTTTCCCAGGGCATTCGGAAAGGTGTTGAATTTCTGCAAATCAAAGAAGGAGGCAAGGGAAGAGGAAAAAGAAGCCCCGAAATTGGAAAACTGTGCAACTGGCTTTGAGATTCCTATATCCATATTCTGTGGTTGGTAAATGGCAAGGTTAACAGGAAAAAATGCTGCATTAGGAACAAGCCATATAGAGGATAAAAGAAGGATAAGGAATATTGCCGGAATTGAAAAATAGATGGACTTTTGGGAGCCGAAACGGAAAGCTCCGAACAATAAGCCAAAGAATACAAATCCGCTTAATAAGGAGAGGGGAAATGGTGCAAACGGAGCAAATATTATAATTTCTACTAAGGATATAAGAAACCAAAACTGGAATACCTCAAAAAGGATTACTGCAAAAGCTAAAAGAGAAATCCAGCCGAAGACCGGGGATTGATATGCAAATGCAGGGATTGCAGAAAGGAATACTAATGAGGTTGCGAAGACAGGGTTCTTGTATGCTATTGCTCCAAGAACCAATGCAATAAAGAATACTGCTATAATTGGGTAAAAAGGAATTGCAGAGAGAAGAAATAAAGCAGAGAGAAAAACTATAAAGGAATTCCAGAATCCTTCATTTTCCTGCATTAGTTTGAAATAGGCCTTTACCTTTTGCTCGTATAAAGGTCTGCCTACTATATCCTGCATATTTTAATATAAAAAGGAAAGAATTAATAAAGTAATGAAAGGTTGATATGAATAAAGATTTAACCTACTTGCACAAATCCGGACACGCCCTCTTACATGCGTTCAACTGATTGGTTGGATTGATTGTGAACTCCCCGGCGTTGAATTTGGCGGCACAATCAGCATTGCAAGCAGTAATGCATCCACTATAAGAAGTTTGCGTCTGCTGAGCCTGGCCTCCGCCTCCCCCGCTTCCACTTCCACATGCATCAGGGTCAAACTTGTCATCCACCATTACCAGTATTGAAGGCAGTAATACATTTATAAGAACCGCAACAACCGCACCTACCACCATCGTTGTTGCCCAGACTGTTGCTTTTGCCCTTGTTTCTGCTCCCATTGCCTGCCCGCCTGCATAGGTTATTGCTGCAAGGATAATCATCATGATAATTACGATATTCACTACACCTCTGACAGTATCAAGCAGTTCGCACATCGCAGTCTGTATGTTCCCCAGTACATCTACATCTTCTTCTGGTGGTGCTGCATCTGCAAAAACAGGAGAGATAAGCAATATAAGAGCCAAAAACAAGGTAATATATAAACGCATATTTATCCTTTAAAAAATAACATATAAAAATCTATTCCTCTACTCCAATCCTCATAGTAACTCTCTGAAACCCTAAATCGGTTAAGATTGTTTTCTTCACTACTAATCCATCGTCCACAAGCCCTGTGCAAACATCCATCTCATCAAAGCATACATCAAGGCCTGTAAGTAGTTTTATCTTATCTGCATCTTTCTGCATTTCATATTTATCCAAAGGATAAAGGTCTCCTTTAAGGTAAAGCACTCTCCAGATATCCCCTGCAATCTGCAATTGATAAAGAGAGGTATCCTGCAGAGGAGCAGAAATAAGAAAGGGAATAGAAAATGAGAGAAGCACAAGAAGGGAGATTACAGCTTCAATGGTCTGCATATCACTCACCGCAGATATATAATTTTTTTATCTCTTCTTCATGAAGCACAAGCCTGTAGATGCAGTTTCCTTCTCCCTGCTCAAAGGAGATTGAAAGGCTCTTAAGATTCATCTGCTCTTTTATTTTATCAGTATCTAATTCATTAAGAGATTCAATAAGATTCGGGTAATACAACGAGGTTCCTGTTAAGGAAGATTCTTTTTTTACTGCCCCATAATTTACTGTATAATCTGCAACAGAATATAATTTATTCATAAGGTGAATGCTCTCCAATCTAGCTTCTGAGGTTGAGGGGATTATTGTTGAAAGATATAGTATATGGTACAGCATAAGCAGTAATGGAATTATGCTGAATAATGCATCAAAGGAAACAAACGCCTTAGTATGCTTCGCCTTCATATTTTTCAACCTCTAAGATAGGAATTGTTATCCTTGTTCGGTTTGCTACATAATAGATTTCCTTTCCGGTATATTGAAAAGAATGCTCAAGGTTTATGGAAAGATGGGATTGTTTTGTAAGATAACTGCTTAATGCAGCTGCAGTATTTTCTGCTTCTATTCTTTTTGAAAAACTATGGGAATAAATCTCTGCAGAAGAAGCCAGCATCCCTAATTCTGCAAGAAGAATAGAAAATACAGCAAGGAATACTGCAAAAGAAATCAGACATTCTAAAGATAACTGCGCTTTCATCCAATCACCTTTTCAGGAGGAAAATAAGAAAAGACTGCAACATCATATTTATCGGAATTTGTTGAAATTAATATTCCGTTCTTTGAAAAAATCCCTGGACTGGAAAGCTTTACCGAAATATTTCCTCCAGTATAAACCTGTATGAATTCCTTGCAAAATTCAATTGGAATCTTTGGAACCTCTCCTTGTCTTAAGGAACGGGAATATTCACCCAATTCATAGTCCTTTATTTCGCCACACCACAACCTTACCTCAAAATCATCATCAAAGGAATGGGAAGAGAGTTGGTTTAGCTTAAGGAAAACAACTGCTGAAACTGCCTGCTTTATTTCCTCAGCTGTTGGAGGTCTGTCTTCAAGAGCGGCTTCTGCTGTTGCAAGGACAATCCCTTCCTTTATTCCCTGTTTTACAGCAGGTTCAAGCAATTGCTTTGCATTCATCTGGATTTGATATGTTTTTTCTATTACCAATGGTTTTTCATAAGAAAGAAAATGTGTATAAAACGAAGTTTGGGTAAAGGAAATAAGAATAAGAAGAAAAAAGAAAACAAGAGTAAAGGAAAGGTATGCTTTCATGAACTAGATAAAGAAAAGAGAGAATAAAAGCATTTGGTTTATTCCTTGTAGTAAAAGTTGTATAAGTATATTGAATAACTTAAGGCAATCTTATCTTATATATCGGATAAAAAATGTTATGAAATAAGAATAAGAAAAAAGAAAACTAAAGGAAAGGTATGCTTTCATAAAATAGAAAAAAAAGGAAATAAAATAAAAAATAAGAAAAAGGTATTCTGTAGCTAATATTCTTTATTGTAATATATAACATTCTTCAAGATTATAAGACCAGGAAGCTCCAGGACCTAATATTTGTTCACAAACCCAATCAGCGCATTCTGATGCTTCTCCTCCAACCATTACACAGACAGTCCATGCATTACAATTATCTACAGTAGTACATGGCATGGGGTCTGTTGTTGCAACTACTGCACAACCTTGTGATGTAGCTGCTCTATAAATTATGCAATTTTGCCAACGAATCTCATTTGCATTAGCAGGTTTCCCAGACATACATTTGATATCCATACCTTTATCACAAGCCACAGCGTATGTTCCTATTGGAGCAGATGGACTGCCGAAACATATTGTATCTCCAGTATCACAAACACAACCATCAATTCCTGAAATTTGAATGTCGTGAGTTCCACTCGGACATGGTATTGGTGCTTCCTGACAAACATCCGGAATATCCCCACTTGTTGGGCATTCCACACAAGCAACTCCAAAAACTGTAATATAGTGATAATCTGTAGTTGAAGAAACAAGCGTAGTTCCTGATATTGGATCATAGTAACCAGAATCACACTGGCAGTGATCAGGATCTCCAGATATGTGATAGGCATTATTTCCACAGAAAGGTAGGTCCCAGCAACCTTCCGGCGTATGTTTTTGTCCCATGCTGTAAAGACCTCCGCTCATTTTACATCCATATTCATCAACACAATCACAGATACTCTCATCCCAAATAGGGTGCTCATCAGTGCACTCAATGCAGATTCCCCCATCACACTCTGACCAAATCTTGCCATCTTCTTCACATTCTAGCTGGCCTGCGTCTATACAGCCACATATACCCTCATCCCATTCCAAACCTTTTTTAGTGCATTTATCCTCATCAACACAGGGATTTTCACCCTTGGCCGCTTTACAATCACTATGAAATTCGTCCTCCTCACAACCATCTTCATCAACACAGGCACATCTTATCTCATCCCATGTATAATCCCCTGAACATGAACCGCTGCACCTCTCATCAAAGTAGTTATCATCAGGAAAGCACTCATCAAAACACCTGCAGTAAATCAAACCGGATGCACACTCAGGAGGTCCTGAAATAAGTGTTTCATTATCTTCTCCTCCTGTCCAATCAGCATATATGCTGACCGTAGCAAGAATTGTATTGCAAATTTCCACGCATTCTGGCTTATCACTCTTGCATTGTGCATTAACATCATTCATCGTAACCGAATCAAAGGTGGCTTGACTTCCAAAACAATTTTCAAAAGCAGGGCTGTGCAATGCATTATAAAGAGCAATTCCGTCTATTTCTACTCCATAAGCATGAGGAGTAGTTAAGAAGTCCGTTAAAGTAAGAGAACCTACCTCCCTTCCTCCAATCATAAGATATCCTTCTGTTTCCACCCAACCACAGGCCTCCTTTACATTCTCTCCTGAAATCATCTCAATAAACAACGGCAGGGTGAAGTAAATTAAAATCCCTATAACAGCTCCTACTGCAATTCCGGTTGCATAAACCACTGACTTGGACCTGTATTCTGCTCCAAAGAACTGGCCTCCTGCATAAATCCCTGCAGACATTAATATAAGAATACCAAAAATGAATATTCCTGCAGTATTCATCAGCGAATACAAGTCGCATAAACCTCTGATAATGTTCCAGCCTGTATTCTCTTCGGCAAAAGAAAGACCTACCAACAAACTCAACAGAAAAAAAGTAAATATAATTCTCATGGAGAAATGTTGAAACGAAATATTTAAAAAACTGGTTAGTTGCCCTTCCTTTGAACAACAGATTTAAAAGACAAAAGGGAAAAAGGAAAACATGAACCTTATTACTGGCGGTTTAGGATTCATAGGTTCCAATATAGCCAAGGAATTGGAAGATGTAATTATAGTGGATAATCTGCATACCGGAAAGATGGACAACAGGGATAAAAAAATAAGAATAGAAATAGGGAACGTAAAGAATGCAATACAAAATATAACTGATGATGTTGAGAATATCTTTCACCATGGAATTTATTCCTCTTCTCCTATGTACTATGAGGATAAGCATCTTGTTTCTGCTGCTGTTGATGATTTTATCTCTCTTTTGGAATTTGCAAGGAAGAAGGACTCAAATGTGGTATTTGCCTCTACTTCTTCGGTGTATAATGGGAATGAGGTTCCATTTAGGGAGGACATGGAAATAAAGGTAAAAGATTTCTATTCTGAGGCAAGGTATTATATAGAAAGAATGGGAAGATTGTATAATGAACTTTATGGTTTGAATGTGGTTGGGCTGAGGTATTTCAGTGTTTACGGACCGAGGGAAAAGCACAAAAAGAAATATGCAAACCTTCTTACCCAAATCATCTGGAAGCTTATGGATGATGAAAGCCCTGTTCTATATGGAGATGGAACGCAGGCAAGGGATTTTATTTATGTTTCTGATGTAGTTAAAGCTAATTTACTTGCAATTAAGATGAAGGGATTCGGGATATTCAATATAGGGACTGGTGTGGAAACAGAACTGAATAAAATAGTTGAAGTTGTTAATAATGTATTAGAGAAGAGGATAAGCCCCAGCTATGAGCCTTGTCCTATAAAAAACTACCTGAAAAAAACCCTTGCAGATACAACAAAGGCAGAGAAAATTTTGAGATTTAAGGCAGAGGTTTCTCTTGAAGAAGGGGTAAAGAAAACTACAGAATACTATAAAGGGTGAACCTGAGTGCTTTCCATCATAATACCTATTTATAACGAAGGAAAAAACCTAAAAGAACTTTACAAAGAGATAAATAAATACGTAAAAGAAAAACATGAGATTCTTATTGTGGATGATGCTTCAATGGATAATACTCAAGAAGTAATTAAAGAAATAGATGTTAGGTATTTCAGAAGAGAAAGAAAAATCTCTCTTTCTGATGCTGTGGTTTTTGGGATTGGAAAGGCTGAGGGGGAGTATATCTGTGTGATGGATGGGGATTTACAGCATCCTCCTTCTGTGATTCCTAAGATGTGTTCTCTTGCAAAGAAAAATAAGAAAATAATTGTGATAGGTTCAAGATTTGTAAAGGATTTGGGCAATGAACAGAGATGGGATTCCAGGATAGCAACCTTTTTTGTAAGAAGTTTACTTGGGCTGAGGGTAAAGGACCCTATGAGCGGATTCTTTCTATTTAGGAGAAAGGATATTGAAGGGGTTGAACTAAAACCTCATGGATATAAGATAATGCTTGAGGTACTTGTAAGAGGAGGGTTGAAACCAATTGAAGTGCCTTTTGGATTTAGGAAAAGGAAGGGTGGAGAGAGTAAATTGAATATGCAAACCAGGTTTGAACTTATTCTGCAGATGATAGAATTGTGTCATTTTAAAATAAAACAATAAAAATTAGTTGAAAGAAGAGATATCAATAACATAAAAAGGACTGTAGTTTCCGCCTCTCTCTACCACAATATACGAAAGATTGCATTCATTAAGATAATTCTCTACAATAATTCGGGATTCGGAAGAATCAGTTATAACTATCTTATCAAAATCCCTACTTTTCAGAAAAGGAATGCTCTTGCAATCCCCTCTCCTAAGATTGTTCTCAAACTCTGAAATATATCGTTTATCAGCAAACCAATACATCGGCGTGATGTCTACATCGTAACCATTTAAGTAAGCAATAGAGGTTCGGCGCGTTTCAATAGCAAGAATATCATCATCAACGGCCAGAAAAATACATTTAAAACCCTTCAAAACGTCGTGGATATCGGCTTCATCTTCCTGAGGAATAAATCCTTGCATAATAATTCCAACAAATGAAAGTAGTATGAGAAACGGAATAAAAAATTTTCTAGGGGAAACAAAAAGTATTCCTAACAAAACAAAAAAACACGACCAAGTAACAAGAAATATTTCACCTAAAATAGGGAGATTCTCCAATATGTTAAGATTAAAAATCTTAAAGTTGGAACCAGTAAATACAAGGAAAAGAAATATTCCTGAAAGGAATGAGAGCCATGGTTTTCTTGAGAAAAACAGCAATACAAAAATAGGGATCAGCATGAATATGTTGAAGGTTCCTTCTTCACACCTAGATAAGACAGAGGATATATTTGGGTAGAAAAAAGAATGTAAAAAAGGTAGGATGGCAAAAAAAGATATCAAAAGGGCTGGAATGAAAAGAAAGTTTTTCTCTTTAAAAGAGATATAGGAAAAAAGCAATATATATGGGAAAGCAATAGTTGGATTTGTAAAAAACATTAAAGGAATTAAAAAAACCTTTTCTTTTTTTTCAATAAGAAAAAACAATGAAGCCAAGAATACTATCTGGAGCTCTGTAATTCTTCCTAGTGAAAAGATCGGGAACTGTATAAAGATGAAGAAATAAAGAAGATATTGGAGAAATGCTACTGGTTCTTTGGTTCTTTTTAGAATGAGTAAGGAAAATGAAATTATAGATAGCACACTTAACAGGACATATTCGAAAGTTGTGGCAAGAAATACATCATTGAAGATAGCGTACAAGGGATAAAAAAATAAGAGGCTGACTATCGGAAACATGCTTATCCAATTAAGGTCAGGAACACCAATCCCAACCTTTTCGAAAAGACCATGCTCAACAAACAGATCATAATAAAACAAATATGATGGTATGTCATAGCCACCACCTTCCAATACTATGAGACCTTCAATAAACAAAAAAATAAGAAGGATTAAAAATGAGTAAATAATAAAAACTCTTTCAAGAAGTGATTGCATATAAAGAGAACATAAAGATTATATATAAAAAGCCTAAGGCTAAAAAACGAATCTTGTACACTCGATATCTACCGACTGAAGTCGCTGGAATTCACAGAGTATATTGGAGGAATAGAAACATACAAAACATAACTCTACTCAAGACCAGGAATCTTAACTATTACAGAGTCCAGCTCATCGATTCTTCCATAATAGAATTCTGCTTGCTGCCGTTCTCCAACGACAATAAGAAAATGGTCGAAATCAGTGCTGTTTGTCTTAAGTTTTATTGTTTCTGGTAAAATATAAATGCCATCCAACCTATATGTGCCTGGAGCGTTCTCATAATCGTAAACATAAGAATAAACCAGTTCCTTGGAGAGGTTATGTGATTTTAAAAGAACATATCCAAAAGGAACTCTGCTACCTTCTCTCTCTTCAATAAGGACCTTGTAAGTGAAAATCTTTGGGAAATAATTCTTATTCAATATTATAATGTTCTTGCCAGCTATCTCCTTTCCCATTTCCTTTTGTTCAAATTGGTTTTCATGGTCAATAAAATACAAACCATATAAAGCAGGAAAGAGATTCAATATAATGTAAAAAGTAAAAAATAATTTAAAAGGCAAATCAATGCCTTCTTTTCCTTTGATTACAAGAAATGAGAAAAATATTATAGGGGGAATTATTGGAACATAATGCCACGGGATGAAAAAACCGCTTACCATAGGAAATACTATAAGAGAGAACCAAACAACCATAAAAGGATATTTTTTCCAGTACTTGTAAATTCCATAAAGAGCAGAAGCAGGCCAGAAAAGAAGAAATGGAAAGTTTCCATAAATAGAACCTGCAATATGTACAACATAATAAACAATATCCCCCTTTATGACCTTTCCAAGTATATCAATCGAATACTCATCTATTGCCATCTCAAGTGTCGGGAATGAAAAAAAGTATAGAATGGCAGCAAACGGAATAGCTAAAAGAGATAATAAAAAAAGCGGATTTGAAAGGGTTTTTCTATTATTAAAAAAGAAATAAGCAATTACTACTACAGGGACAACAGAAACCACAACCATCTTTAGCATATATCCAATAAAAGAAAGGATCGCGCCCCCCAAAAAACCTATTTTGTCATTTCTGAGATAGAAAAGGATTCCCCCAAGAATAGTTGTCTGCATGAATGTATCCAAAAGCACTGTATTATTCACATAAATATTTAGAGGTATAAAAATATACGCCAACGTCATCCAAAAAGCTGATTTCTCATCAACAAACCTATTCATCAACTTCTGAAATAGGAAGATATTTATTAGGCCAAACAAAAGGGTCGGCAATCTATAAGTCAACTCAAAAGAAAGATTAAGCTTGTCTAAAAATTGAACGAAAAAAGCATAAACCCAAAAGAACAAAGGGGGCTTCCATCCTACCGGAACATCAAGCATTGTTGGAAATAAAGAAGGGTGTTCTATCTGGTCAAGAATCATGAGAACATAAACGTTTTCATCGGTGATGAACGGAAGGTATTGAATAAAAGGAAGTTGAATTAAAAGAAAAACAGCAACAAGAAAAATACGTTTCATTTAAAGAAACCTCAGAAATAAAAAAAATAAAAGGAAAATGAAACTTAAAACTGAAGTACTAAGTAACAGGAGTACCACAAACCGCGTTGACGTCATAACCCGCTACCGTAGTCATTATCGCAGGCAATAGCACCTTGATACCAACACCGATTATTGCACCCACTGCCATTGTTGTTGCCCAGACTGTTGCTCTTGCTCTTGTTTCTGCACCGAGTGCCTGGCCTCCTGCATATGTAATTGCTGCAAGGATAATCATCATAATGATTACTATGTTCACTATATTATTAACTGTGACGTAAAGGTCGCACATTGCCTGGCTTATCTGTGTAAAAGAACCAGCATGCACATTTGTCATATAATTTCCGAATATACCTAATAGAAACAAGACTCCTATAATCCTTCCAATATTCATATAATAACACCTTTTAGTGTTTAAATGAAAAAGATTTAAAAGGTTAAGTAACATTTTCGAGTTTAAAAAAAGAAAAGAAAAATAAAATAATTAAAAATCATTATGGCTGAGTGGGATTCAGATAAAAAGCTGAATTTGTGGGATCCAGAATCCCCATAATAGTCGGCAATAAAACCTTGATACCAACACCGATAATTGCACCTACTACCATTGTTGTTGCCCAGACTGTTGCTCTTGCTCTTGTTTCTGAACCGAGTGCCTGTCCTCCAGCGTATGTAATTGCTGCAAGAATTATCATCATAATTATTACTATGTTCACTATATTATTAACTGTGACGTAAAGATCCCATACAGCAGATTCTATCTGTGTAAAAGAACCAGCATGCACATTTGTCATATAACTCCCGAATATACCTAATAGAAACAAGACTCCTATAATCCTTCCAATATTCATTTAGTATCACCTTTTGGTGTTTAAATGAGTAAAAAGATTTAAAAGGTTAAGCAAATGTTGTTTTGTGATTTTCTGTAAGTTTTCAAAAAAAGAAAAGAAAAAAATGAAAATTTTTAACTAATCTGTTGAACAGAAAGTCGGGTTGCTCCAGTCACCACCACCCTCAGGCATGGGAGCGATAGTATTCATCATCACAGGCAATAAAACCTTGATTCCAACACCAATGATTGCACCTACTGCCATTGTGGTTGCCCAGACTGTTGCTCTTGCTCTTGTCTCTGCACCCAGTGCCTGGCCTCCTGCATAGGTTATTGCTGCAAGGATAATCATCATGATAATTACTATGTTCACTACATTGTTAATCGTGTTGTAAAGGTCGCACATCGCTTGTTCTATCTGTGTAAAAGAACCAGCATGCACATTTGTCATATAATTTCCGAATATACCTAATAGAAACAAGACTCCTATAATCCTTCCAATATTCATTTAGTATCACCTTTTGGTGTTTAAATGAGTAAAAAGGTTTAAAAGGTTAAGCCACAAGCCAGTCAGCCACTTCAGAGGCATCAAAAATTTCTCTTCAGCCATTCATAGACCTCGTCGCGGGATTTGAAGCAAAGGAAAACTATGGAATTCTTTTCAAATAAATAGAGAAGCCGTTTATTCTTTATTCTCAGTGAAAAAACATTTTTAACATATTTTAATGGTTTGCTTTCTTTGGGGTTGACTATTACCTTTTCTATAATCTTCTTGAGTTCTCTCTTCAAAGAACCCTCCAACTGCTTCAGGTCCCCCTTGAATTCATCTGTTTTTAGCAAACGCATTCAATCTAGCTCCGAGAGTGAAAATCTGGAAATCTTCATTTTTCCTTTTGCAATGTCTTTCAATAGAACGCTCGCAATAAGAGAGAGCTCCTTCTCTTCCTCAGGAACAATATTCTCGGTTTTATCAAATCTGAAAAGCGCGAGTCTTATGGCCTCTGTTTTTGTTTTGGCATAACCCTTTCTAATCATATACTCAATTATCTTCTCTATGTGGCCTGTTAAATTGATGTTTAGATTGCCCATTTTTATCACCTTTCTGTACATATTTGTGATAAAAACCATTAAAAAATTATCGTTTCAGCTCAAAAGCCAGTCAGCCACTTCGGAAGCATCAAAGGCCTTTAAATCCTCATACAACTGGCCTGTTCCGAAGTATATTATGGGAACCCCGGAAACATGAGAGATAGAAAGAACGGTTCCGCCCTTTGGATCGCAGTCCAATTTAGTAAGGATGATACCATCCATTCCTATATCAGTCTGGAATCTGGAAACCTGCTCAACTATTGCATTTCCTGCAATGGACTCCCCTACATAGAGCTTGAAATCAGGCTTAAGAACCCTGTCCATTTTTTTTAATTCATTTATAAGGTTGATGTTTGTATCTTGCCTTCCTGCAGTATCTATAATAACTACATCTATTTCCTTTGCCTTTGCATGGGAGATGCCGTCAAACCCTATGGAAGAAGGGTCAGCTCCATAGGCGCCTGCAACAACCTTGAAGTTCAGTCTTTCACCATGCACCTTAAGCTGTTCAATAGCAGCAGCACGAAAGGTGTCTGCTGCGGCAACAACTACAGAAAAGCCGTTCTTGTTGAATAAGTAAACAAGCTTTGCAATGGTGGTGGTTTTCCCTGAGCCGTTCGGGCCAAGAACAAGAATTTTGTATGGTTTTTCCTTTTGTTTTATTTCAGAAAGAAGGTCTTTGGAGGGAACGTCTATCAATTCATGAATAAGGGATTTGAATTCCTCCTGTATTGTTTCTCCTATCTTTCCTTTTCTTACTTTCTTTCCTACAATTCTTTTTTTCAGGTTTTCCTTAAGCTCTTCAGCAACAGAAAGGGCGACATCCCCTTCCAAAAGCCCTAATTCCAAGTCATCAAGTAATTCAGAAATCTCGCCTTCCTTTATCTCTATTTTTCCTGTGAATATTTCAGCTACATGTGAAAGGATTCCTTTTTTTACTTTCTTTTCAAGGTCTTTCTTTGGTTCTTTTTTTACTTCCTTTTCTTTTGGTTTTTCTTTTGTGATTCTTTTCGGCTTTTGTAACTCCGCTTCTTTCTTTATCGGTTCCTCTTCTTTTGGTTTTTCTTTTGTGATTCTTCCCGGCTTTTCCAACTCCACTTCTTTCTTTACTGATTCTTTCTTTTCTTCAGGTTTCGGTGCTGGTTTTTCCTTTTTAGGCTTCTTTTCTTCTTTCTTTTTCGGCTTTTCCTTTATTTTTTTCTCTGGTTTTCTTTCTTTTGGCTTTTCTTCTGGTTTTTCCAATTCCTTTTCTTTCCCTGGCTTTTCTTTTGTTGCTTTCTCCTTGGATTTTTCCTTTATTGTTTTTTCTTTTGGTTCTTTCCTTGGTTCTTCTTCAACCCTTATCTCTTTTCTTTCTTTTATCTCTTCAAACTCCTCTTCAATCTTCTCCGGCTCCTTCTTCTCCTCTTTTTTAACAACAGAGGAAATAAAAGAAGAAATCTTCTTCTTTAAAAGGTCAAACATCTTCCTTACCCTGAGCTTTCTGGAATTCCATCTCAAGAGAAATAAGCTGTGAATTAAGTCTCTCCTGCTCTGTAGTAAGTTTTGTAACCGCCTGCTCAGTAACCTCTATTCTTTTCTGCATCTCTTTCTTGGCATCCTCAGGAGAGAACTCCAGAAGATAGGATGCCCCTACAGGGATAAGAACCCTGGAGGTTTTAACATCTGCCTTCAAAAGGGCCCCCCCGCCTATTGAAACAAGGGATTCTCCTTCCTTTGCCCCTTCAATTGTTGAGAATGAAATACGCAAATCCACAAGAGACTTAACCAGCCTGTCGGTTTCCCTTGCTATAACCTGCTGTTTCTCAGAAATCTGTCTTCCTTTTACAAGAAGTTCTTCTCTCTTCATTATTCCACCTTTTTGACATGCTCTATGGATACTTTCTGCCTTGGCAGTCTGTTGTCTGAACCAAAAAGACAATATAATTTTTCAATCGCATACTTTTCAGTAGATGCTTCAATCTCCTTTTTGAAAGGTCTTTTTTCAGAACCTAATCTTATTTTTCCAGATATCTCAAATTTCATGCTATCACCCTATAAAATCCAAACCTTCTTCAATCCTTCCCATCTCAAACGCAGTGGTGCTCTCTCCGCATACATATCCTTTTGAATTTGCAGAAACTCCAAGAGCAATAAAACCTGTACCGCGATTAACAGAACCTATTGAGCCCTTAACCTTTAATATACTTTCCAATTCCTTCCTTTCCTCATCAGGGCAGGCATAATGTGCAAGGAAACCTTTATTGGTAGCAACGCAAGCCGCTCCAACCGTTTTATATCCTGCAATAGTCCTGGGAACAATCTCTATTCCCAAGACATCAGAAATCTTCTTCAGCTCTGTTTTTGGAACATCAGGATTTGCAATTCCTGCATTATCATTTACAAGAAAGTTATTTCCAAAAGCATTAAACCTAAAAGAAGAAACATAAATATTCGATTCCAGTTTTTTAAGCTTTTCAACCTCTTTTTTATCTACCATATTTGGAAGTACTATCCCTGAGGAATTCATAGCTGTATAAATGCCTATGAGATTAGAGGAATAAATAGAAAGAGAAAAGGTTTCTGTTTTGAGAAATCTTTCAATTTCAGAAGAAAAATTCTCTGTAGCATCTAAAGGAACAAGAGTATGGGTTTCATTTGTTCTCAAAAATAGTCCTATATATGGATTACCGAAGTAGGAAATATTTTTGTAAACCATCTTATTCAGCCTTCTTCAGCAGGTTTCTCTTCCTGAGGTTCTTCTGTTAGTTCTTGTTTTTTCTCTTCTGGAAGTTTTTCTTCTTCCTGAGCTTCTTCTTTCGGTTCCTCTTTTTCTTCCAGCTTTTTCTCAGGCTCCTCCATCACTGGTTCTGGTTCCTTTTCTTTCTCTGGTTCTTCAACTGGTTCTTCCTTTTTCTCTTCTTTCGGTTCCTCTTTCTCTTCCGGCTTTTCCTCGGACTCCTCCTTCACTGGTTCAGATTCCTTTTCTTTCTTTGGTTCCTCAATTGGTTCTTCTTTCTTTGGTTCTTCAATTGGTTTTTCTTCTTTCTTTAGTTCTTCTTTCTCTTCCTTTGGCTTCTCCTTGGGTTTTTCAACAGGTTTTGCCTCTTCTATCTCTTCATCAGCAAGATAAGTATATACTGACCCTTCTTCCTTAATTGCCTTTACCTTTATCTTTCTTGGAGGCTTCTGTATTCCCCTCTTCCAAAGTGCAGAATTGAGGTTCTCGCTTAAGAGAACATTCTCAATATCCATTTTCATGTGCCTTGAAATAAAGGACCTTACAATCTTCACGGCCCTTCTTGCCCTTTTTGTTCTTATATAATCATAAGCACCCCTTAGAGGGATGGTGTATATTCTTTCCAGTTCTGCCATATTATTCACCCTTTTCAGAAGCTTTTATCTTATCTGTTCTCCAGTTCCTTCTCCTGTTATTCTGGGTTACCTTTCTCTTTGTACGAATGGTAACAAATACCGGCATCCTTCTGTTCTGCCTTGTCTTCTTTGCAAGCCTCTTTTTTCTTTCGCTACTTTTCTTGACCATAAAATCACCTTATTTAAACGTTATTTTTGATTCTTTTTTCTTACCGCGGAGCGACCTCAGGAGCATGAGCAGTTCCTCTTCTTTTATCTTTCTGTTGAATTTTTTATAAAGGCCAAGAACCTGCTGTGCAGCTGTTGTATAAAACCTTGGGTCTGATAAACGGACATTCATAAGTCTTTCATAGGCATCAGGTTCAAGGGAAATTCTTAAATACATTTTCAATTGCTGTTCCATCCTTGCCTGTTGTTCTGCTTTATCGTTTTCTTCTCCTGCCATTAGTATCAACCTGCAATAGTGCTTGCAGATTTATCCAGCAGTGACCTTCCTTTTGGGCTGATTTTTCTTCCTTTATCTGCTTTTTCCATAAGCCCGGCTTCCTCAAGCGCCTGAAATGCCTTCCTTATTGTAGAACCTCCTGCAGGTTTGTGTTTCTCTGGCCTTCTGCCCCTATCTTTCTTTCCTCCATAATGCCTTCTAAGCCTCTGGACTCCAACAGAATCATTCACATAAGCCTGCCTAAGAATGGAGGCGCACCTTACATACCAAAAATCCTCATCCTCTGGAGGTCTTTCTGCATGCGCTCCGCTCTTCACCCTTCCAATGAAATCTGGTTTGGGGATGTTCAACTTCTTAAGTTCCTCTGCAACCCTCTTTATGAGAAGGTCTGCTCTAACATCATAAACTCTTACCATAAGACACACCTAAAATTCAAAGGTTCTTTCTTTTTGTGAGGGTATTTTTTTAAATCTTTCCATCCAATCCCAAAGTTACTGGTTTTCACTAATTGGGCTTATAGCTCAGTGGTAGAGCGCCCGCTTTGCAAGCGGGAGGCCGGGGGTTCAAATCCCCCTAGGTCCACATACCAGGCGGGAGACGCTTCTCCCTCCTAGTAGAACCAACCCTCTCTATTTTGAATAATAAAAAGTGTAAAACCTGATTGTTAAAAAAAATCGGCAAATGGAAAGCCATTTATTAATCATCAATCTCTTCAACCCTGAGCTTTTTTCCTTCAAGCTCAGAGACATCCATCTCTACAAGCGCCTTCTGCGTTCTTTTTGGGAAAAGAAATGTTTTTATAGAATAAAGAATCCGAAGGCCGACTTCAAGGTAAACCATGAAAATAAAGAACTCATAAAGCTCCATAAAAGAGGAAGGAAGGGTTGAGAGGTCCCTGAAAAGAACTGAGGGATTAAAGAATGCAGGGTCAACAATAACATTGGAAAGTGCGGCTATTGGAAGAAGTTTTGCTATATCTGCTGCGACCTCTTCATTTGCATACGCAAGGAATCTTATCACTCCTATGAGCATAAGAGAGGAAAATAGGATTGATTCTATAGGCTGGGTCTTTGTTAAGAAAAGCAATGCAATAGATAATATTGCAAACATCATGAATGAAAAAACAGGATACATGACAAGATATCTAATGGCGTAGGAAATGGTTCCAAAAAGCAGTCGGATTGCTCTCCATTTTCCCTCGTAGAACTTAGTGAAATCATACTTAAAGAGGTCTCTTTTTGAAAGTTGTTTGTAGAAATACCATATCAAAAGAGAGTAGATGGATATTCCAAGGATTATTACCAATGCATAAACTTTTTCATCAGCGAACATAGCCGTCTGCACTTGAGAGTAATAAGTCTGCAGAAATGAAAGGATAGATTCAACACTGACCATATTTGATAAAGATTACAGAATACTTATAAAAGTATTGGAGATTGGAGTTGTATAAACATTTAAAAGTAAGTGTATGTAAATATAAGTATGGGGTTAAAGGAAAAGGTAGGGAAAATAAAAAGGCTGGCAAGGATTCTGTTCAGAAGGAGTCCGGAAGAATCAAAGGAAGGGAAAGGGCCGGGTGTTAGGAATGCCTCCCCGCTGAGTAAAGCAATGCCTGTTATTGAGGGCATAAACAAAGGTGTGGGAGCAGAAGTAGTAAAAAAAAATACGGTATTCGGACCTCTAAAAGTAAAGGAATATCAGGATGGAACAAGAACTATTGAAATGAACGAAAAAAGAGGGCCAATTATTCCTTTAATATCCCCCGAGGGTTTTGTTGAAGGAGCTTATTTTGTTGAAGAAAGGGAGGGAAGAACAATAATAAAAAAGCATAAAGCATGGCATGGATTGAGTAAAGAAGAAAAAGAAACAATATGGGAAATGATGGAAAGGATGGGAAAACCGCGTCTAGACCCGGATTCCTTTAAAAAACAGAGGGAGGGCTCTGCAGAATTGGAATTCGTAAATCTGGGAGTTGTAAAGGAAGGGAAACATTGCAGGAAATTCCTGAAAGATGTAATAGGATGCGCAACAAGCATGATAGGTTTCAGGAACGTAGCCAAAACATTTCTTGTAAGCACTGCTGAAGGAGAACAGTATATTCTTACCAAGGAATCTATTGAAAATCTATATGACAAAGACCCTATTTTCATGTCAATGGATAAGAATAGTGCACTGACAATCCAGTCTACAAGAAGGGAAACAACAAGGGACTTTCTTATTGTGCCCTTCAAACAATAAAAGTTTTCAGAGCTAAAAAAGTAGTGAGAATGTGAAAAAAATCAGGAAACGAAAAACCAAAGAAAAAAAGGCACATTTTAGAAATAAACCTTTGGAAGAAGCAAAGGTCCATCTTAACCGCATTTTATGCCCCAAAGAGAAGGGATATCACCAGGCAAGAGCAATTCTAGAAAGAAGCTTCCCTTCTGAAGAACTGGATCCGCGGGAGGTGATGGAAGAATGTTTTGAAGATGAAGGATATAGGTTTTTCACAATAAAGACGCCTTTTAACAAAGTAATAGGAGCATGCAGTGGAATTATGATGCAAACTCTTGGCTTTGAATTTTTCTTTGAGCATTATATTGCTATAGAAAAAAGCATGAGGAATAAGGGATATGGAAAAACAGCAGTAATGGAACAAATATCTGACTTAAGAAAAGAAGCAAGAGAGGTAGGAAAAAAACTAAAATATCTTGTAGTGGAAGTAGAACAACCGGGGATAATTAAAGAAGATGAAATGAGAAACAGGATAAGACCTAAATTCCACACAAAATACAGCGGAGTAAAAGCAACCTTGATAGATTATGTAACACCTAATCTTGAGAATGAAGAAAGAGAGGATGTTAAATTTCTTTTATGTGTAAATCCTTTGACTGGGGAACACAAGAAAACAGTAAATCTAAAGGATGTTGTTTCTATTGTATATAATATTTATCTTGACTATGAATTGGAAGGAGCAAAGCTTGCCGATTATTTCAAGAGGAGTTTTGCAAATATCCTAAAAGGGGTTGAAAAATTAGGGTTGGAAGATTTTGAAAACATCAATAATCTTCTTGAAAGAATTCCGGATGTAGAAATAAAACTTGTGAACATCATGGATATGTATGGAAAAAATCTCTCTGAAGTAAAACCTTTTGCAGAAATCATCGAGTGATATTTTTTAAATCTTTAGGGAGAAAATTAGAATATGGACCTCCCATTAGAAAACATCGTTCAGACTCCCAGCTGGAAGCAGATCCTGCTGGATATGGTGCACACCCAAAAAATAAACCCATGGGATGTGGACATAGTGGGAATAGCAGACGGATTCTTTGAAAGAGTAAAGGAAATGAAAAAAATGAACTTCTATATTCCTGCAAATATAATCCTTGCATGCGCCATACTGCTGAAATACAAAAGCGAGGCGCTTCTCCAGAAGGAAGAAGAAGAGGTTTTACCTGAGGAAGAAGACCTTAGAATACCTTTCTCCCAGATAGAAGAGATAAAACCAATAAGAAGGATTCCTCCAAAAAGGCATATAACGCTGAAAGAATTAATGGAAGAAATGGAAATGGTAATCTCTTATCAGCCAAAGAAAACAAAAAAACCAAAAAGAATAGAGATAAACCTGGAGATAAGTGGATTTGACCTTGAGGATGAGGTAACAAAAATATGGAAGGTGCTTGAAAAGGAAAAGGATGTGGAGGGATGGGTGCTTTTCTCAAGAATTACAAAAGGAGAACCAAACGAAAGGATAGTGGAGACGCTCTTTACACTTCTGCATATGGAACAAAAACAGAACATTAACATGAAACAGGACAGGTTTTTTGAAGAGATTTTCATAAAAATGGTGAAGTTTAATGGATAAGGAAAAACTGCTTGAAGCTGCATTATTCATAAGCGGAAGAGAAATTGATGAAAATGAACTTGCGAAACTTTTGAAAGTAAGGAAAAAAAGCCTTGAAAAGATATTAGAAAAACTCTCAAAAAGATACGAAAATTCTGCAGTGCAGATAAGGAAAATAGAAGAAAATTACATAATGAGGCTGAAGGATGAGTATGTAAATGCTGTTGAGGAATTTGCACACGAACCTGAATTCAGAAAAGGAACATTGAAAACCCTTTCTTTTATAGCAAAGAATCCTGGAATAATGAAGTCAGAACTCTGCAAAAGATTGGGCTCACGAATATATGAGGACGTTAAGATATTGGTTGAGAAGGGGTTTGTGCAGGGTAAAAAACATGGGAGAAGCACAAAACTTGATACTACAAAGAGATTTAAGGCTTACTTTGGAATATAGGAAGGTGGAAATATGGGAATTGAAGAAATAATAGGACAACTGGGAATGATTGTTGCACAATTGGTAATAGGAGTGACTGCTGCAGTAGGCTCTGTTTACCTTGGATTAAGGATATTTGACTGGTTAACCAGAGGAGTGGAAGAGTGGAAGGAGCTGAAAAAAGGCAACCTTGCAATAGGGATATTTCTTGGGGGAATTATTCTCTCCATCGCAATTATCCTTGAATCTGGGGTCAGACAGATAACCGCTGCTATAATCCCGAATACAACTGTACAGGTCCTTCTTATAGGCCTTGGAGTCGGAGTCGGAAACCTTATTATAAGCGTGCTTGCAGCAATACTTGCAATATATATTGCAGTAGTTATACTAAATAAGATAACTATTGGGATAGATGAGATAAAAGAATTGAAGAAAGGAAACGTTGCTGTTGCGGCATTCATGACTGGAGTGATTGTAGCAATCTCTTTCATAATAAGAGGTGCAGTTACAGGGCTTGCGGAGGCAATAAATATAGTAGAGCTCGCAAGACTATTAGGGTTATAGGATGGATTTTTCAGAGTGGTATAACGAGATAATAAAAAAAGCAGAGCTTTCAGACCTAAGGTATAATCTGAAGGGATTCTTAGTGCTCAGGCCTAATGCTGTAAGGGTAATAAAAAGGATGTACGAGCTGTACGAGAGAGAATTAGAAGGGAAAGGCCACCTGCCTGTTATATTCCCTTCCCTTATTCCTGAAAAAAACCTTGCAACCGAATCAGAGCACGTAGAAGGATTTGTTCCTGAGGTGTTTTGGGTGACTGAAGCAGGAAAAAACAAGCTTGAGGAAAGATATGCATTGAGACCGACGAGCGAAACTGCAATGTATCCAATGTATGCCCTATGGATAAATGGAAAAAAGGATTTACCATTGAAACTTTATCAGAGCTGTCAGGTATGGAGATATGAAACAAAGGCAACAAAGCCGTTCATAAGAACAAGGGAATTTTACTGGATAGAGGCTCATGATGTATTTGCAACAGAAAAGGAAGCCATGGCGCAGGTAAAAGAGGATATGGAAACCTCTGAGAAAATGATAAGGAAAACCTTCTGTATTCCTTATATACCATTCAAAAGACCGCAATGGGACAAATTTGCAGGGGCTGTGAACAGTTATGCTGCGGATGCCATCCTGCCTGATGGAAAGGTGCTGCAGCTGCCTGCTACGCATATGCTTGGACAGAATTTTTCAAAGGCGTTCGGAATAAAATATATGGATGAAAAAGGAAACCAGGAATATGGATGGCAGACCTGCTACGGACCTGGCATTTCAAGGATATATGCCGCACTTATCTCAGTTCATGGAGATGAAAAAGGATTAAGGATTCCTTTTGTACTGAGCTCGGAACAGATTGTGGTTGTTCCTATTTATAAAAAAGGAGAAGAAAAGGAAGTACTGGAAAGAGCAAAGGAGATTGAAAAGGAACTGAAAGAATACAATGTAAAGATAGATGACAGCGAGAATACTCCGGGATATAAATTCAATCAGCATGAACTGCTTGGGATTCCATTGAGAATTGAGATAGGGAAAAGAGATATTGAGAATGGAACTGTTGTAGTATTCAGAAGGGATTTAAACAAGAAAGAAACCGTGAAAAGGGATGAACTCAAGAATAGAATAAAAGAGATTGAGAAGGAATTTGATGCCAATCTACTGAAGCAGGCAGAAGAAGGATTTGTAAAGAGAATGAGCAGTGCAGAAACCATGGAAGAGCTTGGGGAGATCCTGAAAAGGAAGGGAGGGTTCGTAAAGGTTCCCTTCTGCACCGATGGAAAGGAAGCAGAGAATTGTGCCGAATTAATAAAAGAAAAAACCTCTGGAAACGTGAGGGGAAGCATCTATGGAAAAGA
>JAGMCT010000021.1 GCA_023129075.1 Microcaldota archaeon | reverse complement strand
AGGATGGCGGACTTTGGATCCGTAGACGCCGGTTCGAATCCGGCTAGGGCTAATCTCTTCTTTTGCTTCTTAGGAGGGTTTTGCCTTGACTACAATAGGAATGGTGGCTTCAATAAGGGAGAGTTCTAATTCTTTTATCTTTTCAACTATTGGATTCTTTTCATTCAGCCTGTACAATTTTGTTTTTCCAAAGGAACGGGTAATCATTACTAATCCCAAATCCACCAGTCTGTCCCAATATTTGTAAAAAGTCGCTTTTGCCAAACCGGTTTGCTCTATTATCTCCTTTTTTGAGTAATCGAAAAGCCTATTCTCCAGTAGAAAATCAATTATTCTGATAATGGGTGTATCCCCAAAGTATTCAATCAACACTGCTTCTTTCTCTGCCATGAGTATTTCATGTTGTGATTAATTTTTAAATTTATGCTTTGAAAGGT
The DNA here is from genome assembly GCA_023129075.1 of Microcaldota archaeon. Taxonomy (GTDB): domain Archaea; phylum Micrarchaeota; class Micrarchaeia; order Anstonellales; family Bilamarchaeaceae; genus JAGMCT01. The sequence goes on along the minus strand of JAGMCT010000021.1, from coordinate 26,801 downwards.
AATATAAGTGAACTTTATGGTCTCAGATAATGAACTCAAAGCAATGTTGCTGCATAAGTTGGCAAAGAGAAGAAAATGGGGGGAAAGCCATACTGCATTTGAAAATGTGATAAAGGGAGTTCCTTCCCATCTCAAAGGAAAATTGAAAGAGCTGGCCGAAGAACTAATCAAGGAGGGGTTTATTGTTCCAAAACCAACTAATTATGGTTTACAGATTTCCCTTAATGTTGAAAGAAGTGAAGTAATAAAATCAATAATAAAAAAATATTTAGAAAAAGAAATTATCTGAGTGTGCCTAACGATCAGGAGCACTGCCTGTCTCATTCTTTGAACTACCTGAGATGGGTTTCTCGGAAGCTGAGGTTTCTGATTTTGACTCTTTGGAAAGAGGAAGCCAGTTACCATTAATCTCTAGAATACCTCTAATCTGTTCTAAATAAGAGTACTTTGGATTGCCATTCTCATCTGCAATAATCTCTGCATAGAACACCGGATAGAAGCCCCTTACCTTTTCCATTGCAGCCCTGACAGAAGACATAAGCACTTCTACTCTTGTTGGAGGTTCCTCTAATTTAGAAGAAGAAAATCTTGTCTTAAACCTCTGCCATGACGATATTTTTTTTGGTGTCGGACAGGTCATGAGATTCCTTTCGTGCCTTATAAACGTTCTTTCCACCATATTCTTCCAGGTAGTTGTTATTCCTTTTAGGATTGCCTCGGAGAAAATGAATGTTGCCAGGAATATACCTGCTGCAGCAAGTGTGGAGTATTCCCCTACAACATTTGAGAGCAGGTTAACAAAACCGCTTGTTGCTGCCAGCATTGAGACTCCCAAGGTTGCAAACCTGGCTGTTATGGTCTTCCAGCTTAATTTTTTAAGTGAGAATTCTACTGAGGTCAAAGCATCAAGAATTCTGTTTCTTATCCTCATCCTTCTTTCAATTGCATTCTCAACAAGAACCTGTAGGTTTCCAAGGGTCTGTGCATTTTGGTCCATTATAGTTCTCAGATGACCTAGGTACTCCCTTGCGGTTATATCTCCTGTCCTTATTGCCTTCCTTGTCTTGTGTTTAAATAGCGCTTTGTATTCATCAGCCCTGCTCTGATTTAACACATTTCGTGAGTAACGGCCGGAGAGAAATGAAACAAACACAGGAACCTGGTCTGGTGTAATCGGAGGATATTTTCCTGTATCCAGAAGGGAATCATAAACAGTCTCTTCTGCGTCTTCAAAAATTGGTTTTTTCACTGGTTGGGGGTCTGGGTCTGGCTTTTTCTTCTTTGTCAGCTCTTTCAAAGAAGTTGCTCCTGTTCCTGGTCTTTTAATCAATGCTGTTTTCCCAGGATCATTCTTGATTTTAGAATTCATAAGCCCACACCTCCAATAGTATTTAGTAAGAATGTTATTAAAAAGGTATAGGTTTGTAATAAAATGTAGATATAAGGCAACTATTTCTTCTTAATCCACTCCTCTAATTCCTTCCACTTTGGAGGTGCAATTGTTGGAACAGCAAAAAAACTCTCATATGTGAGCCGTACCATCTCTTTGGTTGCCTTGGGATTCAACCGATAGGCTTCCTTCATGTGTTTTATATAAGTAGGGTCATCAAGGAACATAAGGCATACCGAAACAAGGAAATGAACCTCTGCATCCTGTTTTTCTTCAAGGGCCTTAAGAAAAGATTTTTCGGCTTTCTCAAATTCAAATTCTTTCATATATTCTGCGCCTTTCTTTTTAAGGGTGAGGAAATTCATGAAAGAAAATCAACAGTAAGGATTAAAAGGATTGTAGATGGAATAAGAAAGTGGTAAATAATGGGGAGATAGTCTTTTAAAACCTTCTGGACATAAGTATATACATGGGTAGAATGTTCAAGGAAAAGGAAAGCAAATTAAAACAGTTAGGCGTACCCAGAAAAACTGTTGTTTCTAATTTAACTTCTAACACAATGTATGCTGTAAGAAATGGGTTAAATAGTGTGCTTGAACTGCATGAGCATCATTCTGATTGTAAAACCGCCCATAATTCACATGAAATAAAGAATAGATGGGAAAAACTACCAATAAACAACCACTCTATAGAAAGATTTCATAAATATATACCCTTACCTGGATATCCGCAGTTGAAAGCTAATTTTAAAGAAGCTGTAAGAAAAATAATGGATTGATTATTCCATCTCTATTGTTCCTGGCGGTTTATTCGTCAAATCAAAGAATACTCTTCCTACATGAGGTATTTCATTTGTTATTCTTGTGGAAATAATTTTCAGCACTTCATAGGGAATCTCTGAAAAATTGGCTGTCATCCCATCCAAGCTTCCGACGGCTCTTACAACCACAGGATATTTGTATGTTCTCTCATCTCCAGCAACCCCAACTGTTTTAACAGGGAGAACAGCAGCAAAGTACTGCCATGGTTTCTCCATCTTCTCTTGTTTTACCGCCTTTTCTATCTCTGTTTCAACAACAAAACATGCATCTCTTACAATCTCAATCTTTTTCCTGGTAATCTTTCCGACTACACGGACAGCAAGCCCTGGGCCCGGAAAGGGCTGTCTGTTGAATACTTCTTCAGGGAAACCTAGTGTTTTTCCAACAAGTCTTACCTCATGCTTATACAGCTCTCTCAGAGGCTCACAGAGCTTGATGTGCATCTTTTCAGGAAGCCCCCCTACATTATGATGGGATTTTATAGTCCTTCTCCCTCCTTCTCCGCTTTCAATCCAATCCGGAGCGATTGTTCCCTGCACAAGGAAATCTGCGTTTTCCTCCCTGGCAATACGTTCAAATATTCTTATGAATAATTCGCCTATTATCTTTCTTTTTTCCTCTGGCTCTGAGATGCCCTCAAGGGCAGATAAAAACTCCTCTTTTGCGTCCACAATCCTAAGGTTGATTCCTTCCTGCTCAGCAACCCTTTCAACATATCTTGGTTCTCCTTTTCTTACAAGGCCTGTGTCAACGAATACTGCAGTAAGATTTGGTATGGACTTTGCTGTAAGTGTAGCAGCAACCATGGAATCCACCCCTCCGGAGAGAGCTATTATTGCTCTGCGCCCGCTTATTTTGTTGATTATTTCCTTCTTAGCTTCTTCAATAAACTTCTCAGGATTAAATGCCATGGAGTAAGATAGGAGTAAGAATTTAAAAATCTAGCTTAACCAGTCCATAACCCGCTTAATCATATCCTCTTTTTCCTGTTCTGAAAGGGGATATTTAGTCGCATATGTTGAACAAATTTCTTTAATCGCATATTTAAGAGGTTCTTTTGAACCCCTTGCTTTGAAATCTCTTGCAAGATTAATTATTTTTTTCTTTTCCTTTTCTCCAAAATGAATATTATATATACCTGCAGAAATAGTAGTGGATTCTGGTCTTTTATTCTTACCGTAGGGTTCTTCTTCTCCTGAAACCTCATTCGGGAGGCAGTAGATATCGCCATTCAATTTTAACCTTGCTATCAATTCCAGTTCCCTGCTTTCTATTTCTTTTGGAAGGGGATTTCCACCCCTCAAAGTCCTTAAGGTTTCAAGCATTATCTCTAATTTCTCTTTAGAAAGATATTTTTTAAGCAGGTTATGGAGCTTCTCTGAAACGATTGGCTCTTCCTCTTTTACTGCAGTATTCTTATCAATATTCTTATCAATCATAGGTTCCGGCGGATTCTGCTTCTTTTCATTTAAACAATAAATTCCATTCTTCAAAACAAGGGAATTAAGATATTTCACTAACTCAATGGGGAACGTTATCACTGGGGTGTTTCCATCTTTCTTTCCCCTGAGATATTCCTTTACCTTTTCAAGATAACCAGAACCAAAACTATTCTTCACTTTTACCTCTGCTTCTTTTGAGATAATTGATTTCTTTTTTTTGAAAATATCCATAAAAGAATATTTAATGAAACATCTTAAAAATGTTTGTTTCGCAAACAAATAAAAAACAGAACCAAAAAAGAATAGCATGAGAGAAATATTTGAAGGGGTTTATGAATTAAAAGGCAGGATACTCACAAAGAACCTTGATAAAGGAAAAAAGGTTTATGGAGAAAAACTAATCAGGATTGATGGGGAGGAATACAGAAATTGGGACCCCACCAGAAGTAAATTAGGGGCTGCTATAAAATGCGGGCTTAAAACAATGCCCATAAAAAAAGGCGGCAAAATTCTTTACTTGGGTGCTGCAACAGGAACAACGGTTTCGCATCTCTCGGACATTGTAGGAAAAGAAGGGGAGATTTATGCTGTTGAGGTGGCGCCTCATTCAATGAAACGGCTTCTGCAGTTGTGCGAAACAAGAGAAAATATAATACCTATTTTAGCAGATGCAAGGAATCCTGCAGAATACCAGGAAGTAGGAAAGGTTGATGTTGTTTATGAGGATGTATCACATCCTGAGCAGGCAAGCATCATGAACAAAAATTCAGTATTTCTGGAAAAGAAAGGTTACGGACTCTTTGCAATAAAATCCCAATGCATAGATGTAATTAAAAGTCCTCTTCAGGTATTCAAGGAAGTGGAAAAGGAACTTTCAGAAAAATACAAAATAAAGGAAAAAATAGATATAGATAGGTATGAAAAAGCTCACCGTTTTCTGGTTTTAAGGAAAAAAGAATAATCGGTTACTTTCTTGAGAGCCTCAACAGCATATGAAGGAGAAACATAGGTCGGAACCCCATAGCTGTCCAGAGCCTTTCTGCTGTCAATAGTGTACTCGCCACCCATTGCAACAATAAGAATCGGTTTTTTCTTTCTGTCTGAAGCCCTTATAATAATGTCCAGAAGACTTGAGTCAACTGCAGGAGCCTGAAAAAGAACCACCACGATAACAGAATCAATATTTGAATCATCAAGGAAAGCAGTTATGGCTTTCTTGTATCTTTCTGCATCTGCATCTGCAATAAGGTCCAGGGGATTTCCAACACTTCCGTAGGAAGGAAGAATTTCTGCAAGCCTTGAGGTGGTTTTCTTTGAAAGGGAAGCAAGCTCAAGTTCGTTTTCTTCTATTGCATCTGCTGTAAGAACCCCCAACCCCCCTCCATCCGTGATTACTCCTACTCTTTTTCCTTTTGGAAGAGGCTGGGAAAGTAAGTTAACTGTTTGGAATAATTCAGCAACATCAGAGACCTCTATGGCCTTGGACTGCCTGAATGCAGCCTTGTATGCAAGATAAGTGCCTGCAAGCGCTCCGGTATGCGAATATGCAGCCTTTGAAGCTCCTTTACTCCTTCCTGCTTTAAGCACAATAACCGGTTTCTTTGGGGTTATTTTCTTTAGTCTATCAAGCAGTTTTTTTCCATCCTTTGTGCCTTCCAAATAAAGAAGGATTGCATCAGTTTCCTTATCCTTTGCAAGGTATTCCATAATATCCGATTCATCAAGACATGTTGCATTTCCATAAGAAACGAACTTTGAGAATCCTATTCCGAAATCAGATGCAAGGTCAACCACACAGGAGCCCACACCTCCGCTCTGTGTAACGAAAGCAATAGAGCCTGGTTTTGGCCTTCCGAATTTATATATTGGGAAGAATATGCTGTCCACTCTTTTATGCGGGTTCAATACCCCAAGGCAGTTGGGTCCTATCAAAGCAATATTGTATTTCTTTGCGTTTTTCTTTAGTTCTTTTTCTAATTCGTAATTTCCTGCTTCTCCAAAGCCGGCAGAAAGAACAACTACTCCCTTTATTCCTTTTTTTCCGCATTCCTCTACAATTGATGGAACTGTTAGAGCAGGTGTTGCAATAATGGCTAGGTCAATTCTTTTTTTTACATTGGAAACAGAAGGATAGCATTTCAACCCAAGAATCTTTTTGTATTTTGGATTTATTGGGTAGACTGAGCCATTGAATGCCCCTTCAAGGAAATTCCTTAAAACAACATTTCCTAATTTTGAGGATTTTGGCGAGGCTCCTATTACTGCAACCGAATCAGGTTCAAAAACATACTTCAGGTTCTTTATATCCTGCCTCATCTTCTATACCTCATATCCACAATATCGTATCCTTTGTGGTTTATTATTACCGGATTAAGGTCAAGCTCTTCTATCTGTTCTTTCTGGAGAAGTTTGCAGATTTTTAACATCAAAGAAGTGAGCTTTTTCATGCTTATTGGTTTCTCCCCCCTTGCACCCTGGAGTATTGGGTGGGACCTGAGCTCATTAACCATCTCGCCTACGTCCTCTTCTATTATAGGGCATATTCTTGCAGAGAAATCCTTGAAAATCTCAACATAGGTTCCCCCCATCCCAAGAATTATCATGTGTCCAAATTGGGCATCTTTCTTCCCCCCTATGATAAGTTCAATTCCTTTCCTTGCCATCTTCTGCACAAGAAAAGCATCTATATTTTTCTTTCCTATATCCTCCAGCATATCTTCATATGAAGTAAGCAGTCTTTTTTCGTTTCCTATTCCCAGCCTTATTCCTCCAATGTCTTTTTTATGAGTAAATCTTCTGGAGATTATTTTCAGGGCAAGGGGATAACCCAGTTCTTTTCCTGCTTTTTTTAATTCGATTTTATTTTTTATTATTCGGTAGGGGAGGGTTTTTATTCTGTATTTCTCAAGAACAGAGAAAGGATTTAGTTCCTGCATAAAGGAGTACAAACAGAGAGTGCTTAAAAAGCTTTTTATTAAAGATTTTCCTTCAAAATAATAAAAGAAAGCAGGGCGCATTTCAATCTTGAAGGGTTGCGGGACAAATCAAAACCAAGCAATTCAAGATGGGCTTCTTTTGTAAGTTTTTTTACCTCTTCTAGGGTTTTTCCCTTTATGTGCTCGGTTAAAAGAGCTGCTGAGGCCATGGAGATTATGCATCCTCTGCCGTCAAAAGAAGCATCCTCTATTCTATCATTCTTTACCCTGAGAAAAATCGTTACCTCATCACCGCACGAGGAATTAGAACCCTTAAAGGAATGTGTGGAATCCTGCATTTTTCTTTTCTTTTTTGAAAGTTCTATAAGAGGTTCAAAATCCATTTACACACCAAACAATTTCTTTGCTTTCTCAACCCCTTTCCAAAGAGCATCTACCTCTTCTTTTGTATTGTAAAGGTAGAAGCTGGCTCTTGCAGAACCAGGAAGGCCAAGCTTTTCATGCAAGGGCTGGGCGCAGTGGTTTCCGGCCCGTATCGCTATCCCTTCGCTGTCAAGAATCGTGGAAAGGTCATGTGAATGTATTCCTTTTACATTAAAGGAAAGAATCCCTGCTCTTTTGGAGGAATCCTTTGGGCCGTAAATCTCAACATTCTCAGGAGCAGTTTCCAGAGCATAGGAAACCAATTCCTTTTCATGAGAATGGATGTTTTCCATGCCTATGGAAGAAAGATAATCTATTGCTTTTGCAAGACCTATAACAGCGCCAACATCAGGAGTGCCGGCTTCAAATTTTTGGGGAGGGGTACTCCATTTTGAGGAATATTTATGAACCTCTGTAATCATCTCCCCTCCAAAAAGGAAAGGAGGCATCTCTTCAAGAAGTTCCTTTTTGCCGTAAAGTATTCCGATACCCATAGGACCCAGCATCTTGTGGCCTGTGAATACAAGGAAATCGCACCCAAGTTTCTTCACATCTATTGGCATGTGCGGAACACTTTGGGAGGCATCAACAATGAAGACGCTGTTTTCCTTTGCAAGAGGTGCCATCTTCCCTATGGGGTTTATGGTTCCAAGGGCATTAGAGATATGCATTATTGAGGTTATGGATGCCTTTTCCATAAGTGAGAATGCATTCTCCTCAAGAATTCCTTCTTTATTTACAGGGATGTAAGAAAGCTCTGCTTTTTTTCTTATTGCAAGCTGCTGCCAGGGAACAATGTTGCTGTGGTGCTCCATCTCGCTCAGCACGATTCTGTCTCCTTCTTTTATTTTGCTCATTCCATAGGAATACATAAGAAGGTTCAGAGCTTCGGTGGAATTCTTAGTGAATACTATTTCTTCTGGGTTTGCGTTTATGAAAGAGGCGATTGTTTTTCTTGCCTTTTCAAAAACAATGGTTGCCTGCTCGCTAAGGTAATGGACTCCTCTGTGAACATTTGAATTGGAGGTAAGATAATAATTGCGGACAGCATCAAGAACCTGCAAAGGTTTTTGCGAGGTTGCAGCACTGTCCAGGTAAACAAGCGGTTTTCCATTAACCCTTAAATCCAATATGGGAAAATCCTTTCTTATTTTTTCAACATCAAACATCATTTCATCCTCTCAACAAACATCAGCGGGCAGATTCCTTCTATGCCCCCTATTTTTTTTATTACAGAAAAAACATGTTTTGTTATGCCTATAGGGCCCCTAACCTCAACAACTATAGAATAGGGACCTGTGGAGGTGTATATCTCCTTTACATATCTAACGGACCTTAATCTATTAATCACATCAAAAAAAGAATTCTCGGAGGTTTTTATACCTACGATAGCCTTTTCCCAACCTATCTTCTGCTCATTTATGAGAATTGTCTGTCCTCTTATGATTCCTTCCTTTTTCAAACGTTCTATTCTTTTTCTTACTGCTGTCGGAGAAATGCCCAAACTCTGTCCTATCCTATGCAGCGAAGTGCGGGAATCCTTGAGGAGAGTATGTATTATTCTAAGGTCAACATCATCCATGGTTTAAAAAATAAACCTGAAAGGTTTAAAAAATGAAGGGAAGCGGACCGATATTTTTAAATAGCTTTTTAGAGTAACCCTTCTGTGATTTAAATGGGATTCTTCGGCAATATTAAGGAATGGCTTTTTGGAAAGAAAGAAAAACGTGCTGAATACGAAGAGAAAGCAGAAGAACCTGCAAAGCCTGCTATTGCAAAACCAAAGAGAAAAGCAAGGAAAAAAACAAGGACGGCGAAAAAAGCAAAAACAGTGAAAAAAACGAAAATAGTGAAAAAGGCAAAACAAGTGAAGAAAGGGAAAAAAGAAATAGTAAAGATAATGGTGAATAGAAAAATAGCATTGAATAAAACATCAAAACTAAAAAGAAAAAAAAGAAAAAAAAAGTAATCAAATAAGGACTGCGGCCGAAACAACTGTAGTCCATTTTCCTTTCATACTGGTTTTAGTAGATATTACTGTGCTGAATGTTCTTTCTATATCCTTTTGTTTTTCTCCGGTTTTTAGAAGCATTTCCCTTGCTAAATCCTCGGCTGCTTTGGCTGCCTTTTTTTCAATTATACCATATTCGTGAAACTCGCTGAGATAACCATGGTGGTTCTTATTCTTTGGAAGGGCGCATCCTATAGCAGAGGTGATAATCCTTCCTGGCTCATTGGAACCCATCTTTGCAAGAACCATATGAACTATAGCTCCGGATTTCATTCCTGCAAGGGTTTCTTCTGGAGTTACAATCCCGGCATTAGGAGGAAAGATGCTGGAGACTTCTACGATATTGAACCTTGCAATGCCGGCATCCTTTAAAGCCGCTTCAAAAGAACCGAGTTTTGTAAGTGCGGTTCCCTTTCCTTTTGTAAAAAAAACTTTCTTAGGTACGTACATTCTATCCCTTTATCTTTTTCCAGAAAAACGGCAGTGCCGGCATAAGTGCTGCAGGTACAATAAAACTCACCAATATTACAGCAATTATTGAAACCGGCAAAAGAAAACAGAGAGCAAATCCAATTAATATCAACAAGGCGGAGATTGCACCGATTATTGCACTGGAAATAACCGACAGGATTAGGAAAAAAATGAGGGATTCTATGAGATTTTTCCTGACTGTTCTTACTGATGCAAAAAAGGAATCAATAATGCCCCTGCCTGCAGAGGCCTCAATCAATGCAAACATGAAAAAGAAAGAAAATAGATTTGATATAATGGGAATTATCTGTCCTGTAATTTTCCCCAAAACCCCAAAATCAAGGCCTCCTGGTATCTGGCTCGCAAAAATAAGGGGAATGCCAAAAACAGGAACAGCAACCAGTATACTTATCAATATCAGTATAACGAGTATGGCGCAGGAATAGTATAAGCCCTTTAGGAAATTAGGCATGAATATATAAGGTCTTTTCTTATTTTTCAGGATGAATTCATAGATTGAAATTACCGTTCCATTGATTATGCTTAGAATAAGAATTGTACAAGCAGCAGCAAAAACAACTGCCAAAACAATAGAAGCAATCACGGCAAACACTGGAGAAATGAGTCCTGCAACAAACGAAAAAAGGAATAATAGGAGGACATTTGCGGCAATAATCCCTATAGCAATTCCTACCATCGCCAGGAAATATTTAAGAATTGTGATTAGATTTGAGTATTGCTTCTTTGTTACAAAGTTATATGTCTGCTTAAGAGCCGAAACCGTAAGTTCAAAACCAGTATTAATAGAATTCCAAATATTCATGGAAAAAGTTTGAATCTATAATTTTAAAAACGTTTAGATGCTAAAATGAGATATGTTAGAAAAAGAAAAGATAGATTCTATTGTTGAAGGATACAAAGAATTGAATATAGCAACTATATGCTCTCATTCTGCATTACAGATATTTTACGGTGCAAAAAAGCAGGGAATAAAAACAACCGGGATATGCACAAAAGAAAGAAAGAAATTCTATGAATCATTTCCATATGCAAAACCTGACGAGTTTATACTTGTGGATTCTTACAATGAGCTTCCTGTGGATGAGCTCGTGAGCAGGAATGCTGTGATTATCCCGCATGGTTCATTTGTAGAATATTTGGGCAGGAAGATAGATGATGCTGAAGTTCCTATTTACGGTAACAGAAACAGCCTTAAATACGAAAGAAGCAGGGAAAGAATGTTTGAATGGATGGAGAAAGCAGGTTTAAAGATTCCTGAAAGACCCAAAGCAGAAGAGATAAATGGGCCTACTATTGTAAAAACCCCCGGAGCAAAAGGAGGGCATGGTTATATTGTAGTGAATTCTTATGAGGAATTCAAGAAAAGGATAGGTGAGCGGAAGGATGTTATGCTTCAGGAATTTATAATAGGTGTTAGGACTTATCCTCATTTTTTTCATTCTATTTATTCAAAAGCAGGAATGGAAACAGGGTATGGAAAAACTGAATTGCTGGGGATGGACCGAAGATTGGAAAGCAATGCTGATGAGATTGGAAGAGCACTGCATGTAGGTGCAAAGGATAACATCAGTTTCTCGGTAATGGGAAACGAACCGATGGTTTTAAGGGAATCACTGCTTCCTGAAGTAGTAAAAGCAGGGGCGAACATTGCACGGGTTTCAAAGGAATTGTTCGGAGGAATCTTTGGCCCGTTCTGTATAGAGATGATAATAACAGATGAACTTGAAATTTATGCATTTGAGGTCTCTGCAAGGATAGTTGCAGGAACAAACGTAGGAGAATCTCCTTACTCTATTTATTCCTTAGGGAAGGAAACAACAACCGGGGAAAGGATAGCCCTGGAATTAAAAGAAGCATTCAAAAGAAAGGAATTGAACAGGGTAGTTCACTAATCCCTGCTGATAAATGAAAGGAAAAATTCCTGCATGCTGCTGTCATTTGTATCTTCAACCTGCTTAAGTATAAATCTAATGAATTCATCTTCGGAAATAAGCAGATTAAGAGAATTGGCAGCTTCTATAAGAACCTCTTCATCATCGTGTCCTATAATAATTTTCTTCAGTGGCTCTATGAATCTTTCATCAGGAAGTTTCCTTATTCCCTTTATAGCTTTTACAAGAACATTGTTAAATTCTTCAGTACGTATTATCTCAAGAAGATGAATCTCCCTGAAATCCTCTGGTAATGAAGTAATATGGTCAATTACAATCTCCCGCTTTTCTGGGTCTTTGGCCTTAAAAAATGGGAGTACTGCACCTATTGAAAATACGTCTCCCTTCAGCTGTTTGACCGCCTCTACCTTTACGGCATTTGAGGGGTGGGTTTTTTCAATAAACCTAAGGGCTTCTATAGCTGTATTGGTTCTTATTTTTCCCAGCGCCTTCACCATCTCCATATTAGCTGCATAATCATCAGGATTCTCAACTATGGAATTCCTTAGAAGAAGAACTGCTCCTCTGTCCGCCACATAACCTAATGCTCTTACCACAGCTTCTTTTAGGAATGGAAGCTTGGGGTCTGTAACTACTGCCGTTATATTGGAATTTTTATTTCTTTTTTTTCTGACATGCTGGTTCTTTTTTGGATAGGTTGTCCTCTGTATTATTGAGTATATTTCAGACTTTATAAAAGGGTAGCTGAATGCTAGTCCTTCTATTAATTTTTCTCTTGTTTCGCTTCCATAAGGAGGGGTTTCTTTTAGTAATTCTAGAAAGGCCATTCCTGTAGCTCTTGAAGGAGTATTGGCAAATATATCAATAGCGGTTTCCTTTGCATGGGGATTTTTGGAGAAAAGATACTTTTTCACAAAACGCAGGGAATCTTCATTGCCGGAAAGAAAAAGTGCAATATCATTCCTGACTTCTCTGTATTCATCTCCAACCAGCGCAGAAAGATTGTAGAAAACCTTCTCTTTGGGAAAAGCAGGGTCTTTATCGGCCAGCTTTTTCATGGCGATGTTTACTGCAAGTATACGAATCTTATGGGACTCATCTTTTAAAGCCTCAAAAACAAATTTTTCAGAACCTGGAGAACTCAATTCCTTAGTAAGTTTTAGTGCTTTCTCACGTTCATTGGGACCGCCTTCTTCCATTGCCTTTACAAGTACTTTTTTTATGTCTGCATCCGAAAGAGGCTCCTTCTTAAATTTACCTTTAATAAGGGTGAGAACTCTGGTAACCTTTTCCTTTGTTCCCTTGGGATTATTACCCTTTTCTCCTTGTTCAGATTGTACTGGAAATTGGCCATTCATAATAACACAAATAGAATTATGTACACAAATGTATTTAAACCTTTCACAATTAAATAGAATTCAACACAATCTTCTTTATCTCTTTGGTAATCTCTTCCTCTTCTTTGGAAAGAACGGTTCTTTTGCTCCATTCCTTAAGGTGTGTTCTCGTCATAAAAGAGTAGAGTATTTCCTTTTCAAAAAGAGTCTTATTCAACACTATCTCATCAGATGAAACCGCAACCTTTTCCCCTTTTTCAGCAGAATTTATGGATTTCCCTTCTAACTGGATTGATTTCACCTCTCCTATGCGCTCTCCCTTTTCATTCATCAATCCTGCCCCTTTCTTCAGGATTCCTTCAAGAACCTCAACCCCAAAAACCGCAGGCTTATTTGCTCTGAAAAAAAATCCCTTGAGGATTTTTAACTTAAAGGGCCATGGAAACTCTGCTATAAGCTCCTTTTTTTCCCTTTCAAGCTCCAGGGCTTTCCATTCAACATACCTCTCTGGAAGACGGTAAATGATATCGCTCCATATTATTTCTGTTCCTGTTTTTTCTGCTTCCTCTCTTGCATCATCCTTTATAGCAACATTAAATCCTATCACAACTCTCAAATAACGGTCCTTTACAGAAGAGGCAGACATCACATCCTTTTTTGAGAGGGAACCAACTCCTGCTTCCCTAACCTTTATATTTTCCTTTTTGAGCAGGGAAAGGATTGCTTCCACACTTCCAAGAGAATCAGCCTTAAGCACAATACCATCCTCGCCGGTCTCAAACATTATATTGCAAACCTGCTTCCTTATCTCCTTCTTGTCCTTTTCATAATCAGAAACAGCAATCATGGGCGAGCCTGGAATCGTTCCTTCAAGATCAGGAGCTATGATTTTTACACCTGCTGCTGCAGCAACATTATCCACATTTAGATAAACCTCTTTAGAGCCTTTCACATTCGGTTGAAGAAGGCCTCTTACCTTTGTTTTTTTTATCCCTTCTTTTGAAAGCACAAGGATTTCATCCCCTTTTTTCAGGATTCCATCGTAAAGTATAACATCAAGCGTAGTTCCGAGCCCTTTTACCTCTTTTACCTCAATCACACTTCCTTTGCCGCAGCCTTCTGTAAGATTAAGCTTTTTCCCAAGATACCTCTGGCTGAGGCCGGCAACAAGAAGAAGAAGCTCTCCAATCCCTTCCTTTGTTTTTGCACTTATGGGAACTATCCCTATCTGCCTTGTAAAATCATCTATTCTATCAAACCTTTCAGAATCAAAACCATACTTAGATATCTGGCCCATAAGAACATACAATCTTTCATCCAATAATTCTTTTACATGCTGGGGTTGTTTTTCCAAGGATTCCAGAAATGAAAGACCAGAATAAGATTTCCACCCTCTTATAAGGTCTATTTTATTTGCTGCAATCACAAACGGTGTTTTTGCATCCTTAAGAATTTTTATGCTCTCTATTGTCTGTGGCTGAACCCCCTGCATTATATCAACAACAAGTATTGCCATATCTGCTATTGAACCTCCCCTCTCCCTAAGATTCGCAAACGCCTCATGTCCAGGCGTATCTATGAAAAGCAAACCAGGAATAATCAGCTTTTGTTTGGATTTTGAAAAATCAAATATAACTTTTTTAGGAACATAACTTGCTCCAATCATCTGTGTTATCCTGCCTGCTTCCTTTGTTGCTACTGTAGAACCCCTTACTACATCTAAAACTGTTGTTTTTCCATGGTCAACGTGGCCTAAAACACACACTATAGGGGAACGAATAACAGACATAAAGAGAAGATATACAAAGAAGGGTTTATATCTTTATTTCCATCATCTTAGCCTTATAGCTTCAAGATTTAGAGGGGCCCTTGCTTCTTTATTAAGCATATTCCCTGCTGCCCTTGCAAGTTCCTCTGTTTTATTCCAGTCTCCATGCATGGTAAATATCCTTTCGGGGGTGGGTTTAAGGTTCTTAAGAAAAGAAAGCAGTTGGTGCCTGTCGCTGTGTCCTGAAAAACCCTCAACAGTTTCAACCCTCATTTTTATCTGAAGAACATCTGTTCTTCCGTCCTCTCCGGAAAGAGGAATCTCTTTAAGGCCTCTCTGTATCTTATTTCCCAGGGAAAGGGCGCTCTGGTAGCCAATAAAAATAAGAGAATTCTTTTCTTCAGGCGCCATGAGCTTCAGGTATTCTACAGAAGGACCTCCATTAAGCATACCTGAAGGCGCTAATATTATGCACGGGTCTCCTTCAACAATATCCTTTTTTTCACTTCCTTTTGCAACCTTTATCATAGGAGATTCAAACGGGCTGTTGTTTGAAAGGATTCTCCTTTGAAGGTGCTCCTTAAGATATTCCGGATAAGCTGTATGGATTGCCGAAGCTTCAAGCACCATTCCATCTATATAAACTGGAATATTAAAATCAGGATTTCTCCTGTAATACTCTTCAAGGACAAGCATAATCTCCTGAGACCTTCCCACTGCAAAAACAGGTATAAGAACACTTCCTTTCTTTTCAATTGTTTGTTTTATTAGTGAAAGCAGACGATTCTCCATCTCTACTCTATTGGGCATTATATCGCTCCTCTTTCCGTAGGTGCTCTCCATGAATATACTCTCCACCCTGGGAAAGTTTGTATTTGCCGGGTTGAACAGCTTTGTATAGCCATACTTCATATCCCCGGTATAAACCATGTTGTGGGCCCCTTCACCTATATGCAGATGTATCATGGCGCTCCCAAGAATGTGGCCCGCATTATAGAAAGTCATCTTTATCTCAGGGGTTATGTCAACCACTTCACCATACTCAACAGGAATTACGCTTCTAAGCTCCTTTTGGATGTCTTTTTTTGTGTAAGGGGCATCTGTTCCAAAACTTTTCTTAATAAGACTTATGTAATCTATTTGAAGAAGAGCTATCAAGTCTCTGGTTGGAGGTGTCATATATACTGGTCCGTTATATCCATAAGCATAAAGATATGGGATAAAACCGCTGTGGTCCAGATGGGCATGTGAAAGAATCACAGCATCCAGCTCTTCCAGAGGAAAACCAAGCATGTTAAGGGACGGATAGGCCTTTGGAGGGTCTGTTGTAACAGGGTTAATACCGCAGTCAAGCAGAACTTTGCTGTTTTGTGTCTGCAAAAGAAGGCAGGACCTCCCTATTTCCCTGAATGCTCCCAGCATAACTGCTCTTATCCAACCGGTCTCCGGAGCCGGCTGGCATATCTTCTTTCCTACATTAATAAGAAATTTTTTTCTATCATTGCTGTCCAGAATAATGGATTTTCTTATTCCATGTATTGTTGAAGATTTCATAGTCGGGGTTCTAAGCACTACCGGGGACCACTTGGTTTTTGTAATTATTTCCTTTAATATTACTCCTTTTTTTCCGATTACAAGACCTGGTTTCAACGCCTCTATATGAACCTCTGAAAATGGAGAGGAAAAAAGTATACTGCTTATCCCTGCTCCTTCAGGAACTGTGTTTAATATAAATTTCTTTGCTCTCTCCATATCTTCAAGATACGGCTGGGCAACTCTAACGCTGACCTTTTTTCTTAATGCTCCCGCCAGTTTTTTTATCAGCTGGTCGTTCTCGTAGAATGCGTTTATGTTTTTGACGTAAATAGAAACATTTACTCCTTCTGTTTCAACCTTTTCAACCCCGCATTTCTCAGGCATTATATCCATTACTAATTGTTCTATTTCTTTATAGTGCACTCTTAATCACCTTTAATTATTGAAAACAAAAAATCAAGCGCTTATTAACTTCTTTACTTCTTCTTTTTTCAATCTTTTGAAACCTTCTTTGTCTATCACAATAACATCCACATTTTCTCCGCTTGCTGCATCCCTTTTCATTGCTGTTGAGACGGCTTTTGCAGCAAATACTGCATTGTCCTTTATTGTTCCGTTCTTTTTATACATCTCCTCAAGGATACCTATGGCAATTGGAGAACCGCTTCCGGTAGAAGTAAAATCTTCCTGTGTTGCTCCTCCAAGCATATCTATGCTATAAAGGTCGGATGTTCCATCTGTATTTATTCCGCCTACAAGAAGCTGTACAAAGAAGGGATAATATTTGCTCTGCGCCAGTATATTTGAAAGCAGGGTTGCAGCTGCCTGAACGCTTATTGTTTTTTCGTTCTTTAATTCATAAAGTTTTATCTCGGCCTTCATCCATCTTACAAGGGTTTGTGCATCCCCTACTCCCCCTGCAATTGTCATTGCAATCCTATCATTCAGCGGATGAATCTTCTCTGCTGTTTTGCTTGCGATAAAAAAGCCCATGGTTGCCCTCTGGTCGCTCGCCATTACAAGTCCGTCAGTGCATACTAACCCGACAGTCGTTGTGCCTGTCTTTTTTATCTGGTCTGCCTTTATGTTTTCCATTAAATCACCAAAAATAGATAAAAGTATAGAGAAAAGAAAAGTTTATAAATATAGGTGTGGGCGGTAATCCCTGGATTTTCATTCAGTTTAACGCCTTTCTATTTGAGACTAAAGGGAGGATTCAAGAGAATTTTGTAGTGGGGAACTAAAATGGAAAATCTCAAATATTGGTAGGCACTACATTTATTTAGTATTTAAAAGAAAAAAAAGAAAAAAAGAGCTTACTCAATGGAAAGCTCAAGTGCAGAAGAATCTCCGAAAACAGTCCACCAAGGTGCAACCATCTCTACCTCTCCTGTATCTGCACTTATTTTGTAGTCTACTTCAGCGGTTGAAGGAATAATCCAAAGTGCATTAAACGGCTGTTCAACCTTCAATTCATAAACTGCCTTTAATTCCTCCACCTTCAGGGCCATGTTTTTCAGAACTGCTTTTTCATTCTTAGTGGCTGCTGAGTAAATCTGCGGAGGAAGCACTTTTATGTCATAAACGCCTTCCTCATCAACCAAAGAAAGGATATTCTCCTTTATTCTCAAATCCTTGCTCACCTCAACAGCAAACTTCTGTTCTTCCAGTTCCAATGGAAACACAAGCTCATAAGCGTTAGGCTTTGCAACGATTTCAAATGGGTAGGCAATCATATCCATAGACTGAGCCTGTGTAGAAACCAATGCTAATTCGCCTTTTTCCATTGCATTGCTGTATTCTATTATCTGTTCATTTCCAATCTCTATCTTCTGTTCAACCAACTTTAACTCAACAGGCTGTTCAATTGTTTCAAGTTTTAATACCGGCTCGGTTGTTCCTTCTTCCTTGTAAACGGAAAGCTCTTCAGGAAGTGCAATCTTATAAACCACCTTTTCCTCTTCAACTACCAAATCAATCTGGAGGTTTGTAATCTCTGAAAGAACAGGGGAGAAAACCTCTGCGGGTTTAACTACAAGAGTATCCACCTTTTCAGCAATCTCTGGTTTAACTTCTGAAACAAGAGGAAGGTTAACAAGAAGTTCTGGCTGTTCTGTAGAAACCACTAATTCAGGAGGAGCCTCTTCTATAATTTCTGGCTCTGCAACCTCGGATACCAAACAGGCTCCATGGCTAATTACTTTTATACAATTATTCTCTGCAAAGCATGAGTTGTAGTATGTTTTTTCATCTGAACCGCAGACAGGTTCATATAACTCAGAGCAGACGCCTTCAATATTCGGAGTGCATTCCTCAAGAGTCGGACTTGAGATGGGCTGGGGCTGGCATTCTCCATTGTAATAATCCCACTGCCCGCAGAAAGTTCCATCTGTAAAGACACAGATGCCATATTGGGAGCCGTCTTCAGCAGTAATAATCCGTGAGGTATATCCTTCCCCCACACAATACACTGAAGAAGGATTAGGCATTCCTATTACTTCTTGTGCAAAACCCAGGGAAACGAGCATTATTCCAAGCAAAACAAAAAGCGCTTTTTTCATATTTTCACCAAAACGGTAATACAAAGAGAGTATTTAAAATGTTCTGGTTGTTTTTTTTTCATGAACTCAAAACTTAACGCATCAAAGGGAGCCCTTGAGGAAGTAAAAACCGGAATGGTGCTCGGACTTGGAAGCGGAACAACTGTAAAATATTTCATAGAACTGCTTGGGCAGAGGGAAGATAAGGATTCCTTTACCTGTATTACTACTTCTTTTGACTCTAAATGGATTGCCTTGAAAAACGGGTTAAAGGTTGTGGAGCTGGACCAAGTTGAGAAGATTGATTTGGCTGTGGACGGTGCTGATGTTGCTACGAAAATAGGATTATTGAAAGGAGGGGGAGGGGCCCTTACGCTTGAGAAGATAGTAGCTTACAACGCAGAGAAATTTGTTGTGATTGTAGATGAAAGCAAGATAAAAGAAAATCTTCAGGGAAAGGTTGTGATAGAGGTTCTTCCCAAATCTTATTCAGTTGTTATGAAAAAATTGGAGGGGATGGGATTTCATCCAAAGGTAAGAATTGCTTCTGAGAAATTAGGACCTACTATCAGTGATAATGGAAACTTCCTTTTGGATGTGGAGATGGAGATAGTGAATCCAAAGGAGATGGAAAAGGAGCTGAATTTTATTCCAGGGATAATGGATAATGGGATATTTACCAAATTTGATAAAATAATTATAGGGAATGATGAAGGATTTAGGGAATACTAATCCTTGACATAAACTATTAATGTTCCGAGGGCGATAAAGGAGGTTGCAGCTGCAAAAAGAAAGGTTGCCTGCATTCCAAAAATAGTTAAGCCCCAGAGAAGGCCTCCGAGTCCATTGCTTAATAAGAGGAGCATACCTGTGGTTGCTGAATAGGTTC
The DNA here is from genome assembly GCA_023129075.1 of Microcaldota archaeon. Classification (GTDB taxonomy): domain Archaea; phylum Micrarchaeota; class Micrarchaeia; order Anstonellales; family Bilamarchaeaceae; genus JAGMCT01. The sequence continues at coordinate 7,324 of JAGMCT010000021.1, read as the reverse complement.
CGAGCATTGAACCGTAATTCTTGTTTTTTGCTTTCTTGGTGATGTAAACCCTTGGAACGGTTTCAACGATTGCCATTACAATACCAAGAATGGAGAAAACAACAAACAGCATGGGAAGGGAGGTTGCAAACCCTGTAAGTATTGAAACAAATAAGAAGAGGGCAAAGCCTATTCCTAAGGTAATCTTTGAACCAAATTTGTCTGCGAATATTCCTACAGGGAGAGAAGCAGTGGTAAGGAACATGTTGTATGCAAGATAAAGCAGAGGGATATAAATCATATCAAAAAGTTCTGTTCCCTTGAGGATGAAAAGAGAAATGCCCATGAACCCTGCATAAAAAACAAAGGAAGAAAGGAAGAAAGGCATCATCTCTTTTGGAATGGAAAACGGTCTTTTTTCTACAGTACTCTCACGCTCTTTCATGAAGAATAAGAGAAGAACACCAAGTGCAGCAGGGATTACAGAAAGAAGAAAGATGTCCCTATAGGTCTGCATACTTTCTCCAAAGAAGAATAAAAGAAGGAGAAGAATAAACGGACCGAGGATTGCTCCGGATGAATCCATCATCTTCCTGAATCCAAAGGCCTTTCCAACCTCCTTTTCTTCAAGGCCCATCACAGCATCCCTTGGGATAACCCTTATTCCCTTTCCTGTTCTCTCCAAGCCGTGAAGCCCTATAACAAGCCAGGGATTATTAATAAGTGCAAAAAAGGGTTTTACAAACATGGAAAGACCGTATCCAAAAATAATCAGGGGTTTCTTTCTTTTCATATGGTCGGTAAGATAACCGCTTACCCCCTTGAAAAGGGATGCAGAGGATTTTCCTATTCCCTCCATTAACCCTACAAGAGCAGGAGAGCCTCCAAGCCCGATAATAAAACTTGGGAGAATAGGTATGAGCATTTCAGTGCTTAAATCCGTAAGAAAACTAACAATTCCGAATATAATAGTATTAAAAGAAAGGGGATTTTTTACTTGTTTTTTCACAGTCCCATTACCCTCTTTCCTTCCTCAGAAATCCTTTCAGGAGACCAGGGAGGGTCCCATACAAGCTCAACCTTAACCTCTTTTACTTCTTTAAGCTCCTTGGCCTTCTCCTGAACCTGGTTTACGAGAAAGCCGAGTAAAGGGCAGGATGGAGTAGTGAAGGACATCTTTATTACTATTGTATCTCCTTTTACCTCGACACCATAAATAAGACCAAGGTCAACAACATTCACCCCAACCTCAGGGTCTATAACCTCCTTAAGCTTCTCAAGAACCTTTTTCTTCATCTTCGTTCACTCTTCTTCTTGGTATATTTCTTAGCCTTCTTCTCGGTGTGTTTCTTAGTTATGTTTCTAAGCAGGTTTCTTGCCTTTTTCAGAGCTTTCTCAATGGTTTTCTCATCTCTTGAGCCAGCGCAGATTACCTTTCCGTTTTTGAAAAGAAGCAAAGAGGCTTTTGGTTCTCTGAACTTAAGGATAGCTCCCGGAAACTGCTCGGGTTCGTATTCAACGTTCTCCATCTCATATGCAATAGTATAAAGCTCAAGATCCATGTGCAGGTCTGCAGAGGCAACAATATTGGTTATCTCAAAGTCAACATTCTTTACTTTCTTTATTATCTTCTTTGCATACGGCGTAAGCATCTTCACGGTTTTATTAAGGGTTTTCTGAATGATTTCTCTACTTTTGCATCCAACGCAGACAACCTTTCCGTTCTTGAATAAAAGAAGGGTTGCCTTCGGATCATCAAATTTCAGTATAGCGCCCGGAAACTGTTCGGGTTCGTATTCAATTCCTTTCATCTTGTCTGCAAGAGAGAAAAGGTCAAGCTCCAAACCAAGACTAGCAGAAGCAACGATATTAGTGACTTCATAATCTATTTTTTTCATCAAAAATCACCTATTCTATTTAAAAGAGGCGAATATTTAAAAAGGGTAACAACCCAAAGGGGGTAAGGTAATCAAAAATATTAAGGTGGTTTGATGGCAAAACGTTCTGCAGGATATCTCAGTGGTAAAACTAGAACTCTTAAAAGAAAGAGAAAATTAACAGTAGTAGATATGGTACGGGGATTTAAAATAGGACAAACAGTTGTATTGAATATCCAGCCTTACTTCAAGAGTTTGCCTTCTCCGCGGTACAATGGAAGGCATGGAACAATAATAAAAAAGCAGGGAAATGCTTATATTTTAGAAATAACGGATGGAAATGCAAAAAAGAAACTGGTTGTTTCGGTTGTTCATCTCAAAGAGATACCAATGGGGGTGGCAAAATGAAGACAGAATCCATGGAACCTGTTCCGCTTTCAGTAGTATATAAGATGCTGAAGAAAAGAGAAAAGGAAGGGGAAATAGGATATGAACAGGAAAACGCCCTGGAACACGCAAAGAAATTTGCAGGCAAGGAGAAAGAAGAACTTGAACTAGTAGAGAATCTTAAACAGATGAAAATTCCTGCAGAAACCGCTGTGAATATTGTAAATGTAAAACCTACTAAAAAAGATACCCTGCAGTCAATTCTTATAAGGGAAAATGTAGAATTATCCGAAGAAGAAATAAAAAAAATAATAAAAATATTTGGATAAAACTTTAATGGTGGGAATATGGAAGAGTATGCTTATGTTATTGAATATCTGCCGGCAGGACACGCTTCAGAATCGGGCAGGGAACCGGTTGTGCAGATGATTGGGGAGGATGATTATACCTTATTAGAAGCGTCTGTGAAACCCGGGGTCGAAATGATAGTAAGTAAACGGGCGTATATAGGAAAGGGAGAACGTCAGGAGATAAGCAGGATAAAGAAGAGGCTTGAATATGAAGAACTCACCTCTTCAGCAACAAGCACACTGCCCATGATTCTTAAAAAGATGATTGAAGAAAAACCAGATAAATATCTTGCATTTATAAATAAGGCAGGGCCCATCTCCATGAGGTCCCATCAACTGGATTTGCTTCCAGGAATAGGAAAAAAGAATATGGAGCGCATTATAGAAGAAAGGGAAAAGGAACCCTTCAAAAGCTTCAAGGACATACAAGACAGAGTATCCAACATGGGCGACCCTATTGCACTTTTTGTGAACCGCATAATGATTGAACTTCAAGGGAAGGAGAGGCATTACCTCTTCGTGAAACCCCCTGCAAGAAAATAAAAAGAGCCCGTGGTCTAGTGGTTAAGACGTCAGCCTTACACGCTGAATATCCCCAGTTCAAATCTGGGCGGGCTCATCTTTTTTAATCTAACCGCGAAAGAGTAAGATATGGGCAATAAGGAAATGATAGAGCATCTCAAGAGAATAGGTTACCTGAAAACCAAGAGTGTAGAGAATTCTCTTCTTGCTGTTGACAGGGCTCTTTTTGTTCCTGAGAAGTATAAAGAATTAAGCTATACTGAGAGGGCGCTTCCCATAGGAGACGGCGCCACGATTTCTGCTCCTTCTATAGTTGCATTCATGCTTGAGAAGATGGAGATAGAAAAGGGAATGAAGGTGCTGGAGATAGGAACAGGAAGCGGTTATAATGCCGCACTTATTGCAGAGCTTACGGGAGAAAAAGGAAGGGTTATTACTGTAGAAAAAAACAATGAGGTTTTGGAATATGCAAAAGGAAATATTGCAAAGCTTGGAAAGAAGTATAAAATAGAATTTGTATATGGAGACGGAACGCTTGGGTATGAAAAGGAAGCTCCTTATGACAGGGTAATGGTTACTGCTGCTTTACCTTCGCTTAAAGAGGACCATCCTCTAATTAAACAGCTGAAAAAGGATGGAAAACTCATTGCTCCTGTGGGGTCTTTTTACCAGAACCTTGTGGTTTATGATAAGAAAAAAAATAGGTTTGAGAGTGTTCTGCCTGTGATGTTTGTTCCTTTAAGAGGAAAAGAAGGATTCAAGGAATAATGCACAATTTTTTATTTATTCCCCTTTTATACTAATAATATGCTGAAAACCAAACTTATGGAGCTTGAACTTGAAAATCCTCTGATTCTGGCATCCGGTATTCTCGGAACATCAAAAAAATTACTTGAGAGAATAGGAGATGCAGGGGCTGGGGCGCTAACAACAAAATCCATAAGCATAGAACCAAGAGAAGGACACAACTCCCCAATAATAACGGATTTTGGGGCAGGGTTGATTAATGCAGTAGGGTATGCAAACCCTGGTATAGACGGGGCGCTTGAAGAATTCAAAGACTGGAATCACAAATCAAAATTAATTTTCAGCATCGTAGGAAAAACCGCTGAGGAATTCGGTGAGCTTGCAAAAAGAAGCAACGAGATAAATGTGGATGCGGTGGAGGTAGTTCTTTCCTGTCCGCATACTCCTGGGTATGGATTAATGGCAGGGCAGGGAACCTTAGAGCACACATATGAGATTACAAAGGCAGTAAGAAAGAAAACAAAAAAACCTCTTATAATAAAACTATCTCCTTCAGTTCCCGGGGTGGGAGAGCTTGCAAAGGAAGCTGAACGCGCAGGGGCTGATATAATAAATATGGGAAACAGCGGAGGGCCGGGAATGAGCATAGATATTGAAAGAAGAAAACCTGTGCTTGGATTTAGGTTTGGGGGAATAAGCGGACCTGGGCTGAAGCCTCTTGCAATAAGATGTGTTTATGATGTTTATGAAGCGGTTAAGATTCCAATAATAGGAACAGGAGGAATAAGCAACTATAAGGATGCAATAGAAATAGTGATGGCAGGGGCAACAGGAATAGGAATAGGAACTGCTGTATATTATGGAGGAACAGAGGTCTTTGGAGAGATTAACAAAGGAATGGAAAAATGGCTTGAAGAACATGGGTGTTCTTCTCTGAAAGAGATAAAGGGGGTAGCTCATGAATAGACAGACCTTCCGGGTAAAAAAAGTAATTGAAGAGAGTCAGGAAGTAAAGACATTTGTGCTTGATGGAAGTATTGAGGCAGACGCAGGGCAGTTCTTTATGCTTTGGGTTCCGGGGGTTAATGAGAAACCTTTCTGCTTTGCTGACAACGACCCCTTTACATTTACTGTATGTAATGTGGGACCATTCAGTTCAAAGGTCCATGAATTAAAAGAAGGGGAGCTGGTTACGGTTTTGGGACCTCTTGGAAAAGGATATGGAATAGGGAATGAAGAAAGAATATTGTTGGTTGGGGGGGGGTATGGAACCGTCTCTCTTTACCTACTTGCAAAACAGGCAAAAGGAAAGAAGATAGATGTGATAATAGGTGCAAAAAGCAAAGAAGATGTTAGTTATAAGAAAAGATTTGAGGAATTGGGGTGCAGGGTTTTTGTAACCACGGATGATGGAAGCGAGGGGGTAAAGGGATATGCTGTGGATGGAATGAAAGAACTGCTCAGGGAAAATAAATATGATAAGGTTTATACCTGCGGGCCGATGATAATGATGAAAACAATATGCGGGCTTGCAAAAGAAAAGGGAATTCAATTTGAAGCAAGTTTGGAAGCAAATATGAAATGCGGTATAGGTATATGCGGTTCGTGTGCTATAAAGGATAAGATAGTTTGCAAGGATGGTCCTGTGTTTGCAAATGAGGAAGCTGCCTATTTATTAGATATCTAATTATGTATAGGTGATCATATGAACTCTTGTATAAAATTGGTTCCTTCTGGAGATGATGAAGGCGAATACACTAAGGAATTCAAAGCTTCTCTACTTCAGGCAATCTCAGACGTAAGATACGGTAGAATCCACTCATTTAATGAAATCAAAAAAATATAAAATGAAAAGCTATTGTTTTACTGCGGTTTTTCCTACCTTTCTATACGGTTTAGAGGTTGGGGTTCTTACCTCAGAAAAAACCACCTGGCTTATTCTCATCCCTTCCTTCAGAATGATGGAAAACGGGGCATTGTTCCTTATTTCAAGAACCTGGTGGTTGTCGCTTCCGGGCTGTACAACTGCGGATGTTATATGAACTGCTAATCCCATCCTTGCATACTTGCTTCTTCCCTCCAGCCTTCCCATGAGGTTATTTGGCAGGGTTATTTTTTCTTTTGTGATGCCAAGGCACATCTCACCAGGAAGAAGCATTATTTTCTTTGCCTTCATCTTTTTCATTGCATCTCTGAAAGAAACCTTTGACAAATCAACCATTCCTCCTTCTATATATTTCTCCTTGAAAAACCAGAATTTATTGTCTAGAGTAAGGTCAACACTTGCAGGGCCAATCTGTCCTTTTTTAAAGGGTCTTATCCTAAGTTTTCCTTCTTTCATCCATTTTTTTATATCCTTATCAGAAAGAAACATGATTGGATTTTGCCGGCATGCTTTAAAAGATTAACCCAATGAATAAAGACCATGGAAAAGGAATTCCTTACGTGGGAGGAAATAGATAACATCTGCAGGAGCATGGCCGGGCGAATAAAAAAGGAGTTTAAACCTGAATGCATTGTTGCGATTGCCAGGGGAGGATTGGTTCCTGCCAGGATAATAGCTGATGAGATGGAGATAAGCAGAATTTACACAATACAGATAAAATCCTATGAACAAAATAAAATGGCGAAAAAACCTGAGTTGATTGTTCCTCTTATTATAGATATACGGGGAAAGAAAATCCTGCTGATTGATGATGTCTCAGATAGGGGGGATTCTCTTGAATTAGCAGTGAAACACATAAAGGAAAGAAATCCTGCAGAATTAAGAGTTGCAACGCTTCACATGAAACCGCACTCTGTTTTTTTACCGGATTATTATGCAGAAAAAACTGATAAATGGATTATTTATCCCTGGGGAATAAATGAGGAAGATTGAATGAAAGTTGGAATTGGTTTTGTTATATTTATGCTTGTGATGGTGGTTTTTACCGCACCAATAGTCATAGCACCTTTCATTGCAGAGAGTAATCCCGGACTTTTCAGTATCATCCATACGGCTTATTCTCCATCCTGCCACCAAATTCTTAGCAGGTCTTTTTGTTATTTCCCTGAGCAGGGAGCAATAGAGGACTGTATTCCCGAGGGGGTAAAGGTCCCAAGAACAAGGGATAAAACTGTGGAGGATGAAAGGGGAGTAGGATATAAATTTCCGGTCTGTGCAAGGGATGTTCCAATCTATCTTGCTTCAATCTTTGGGGGGGTGCTCGTATTTCTTCTAAGGAAAGGAGATAGTAGTGAGATTCCTCCTTTATGGCTTTATATACTTGCATTAATACCGATTGGTTTGGATGGCGGAACCCAATTGATAGGGTTAAGGGAAAGCACCAATTTTATTCGGATGGTAACGGGAATTATTGCGGGGCTTGCAACAGCATGGTTTGCAATTCCTTTGATGAACAGGGCATTTTCCAAGAAAAAAGAAAAGAAAAAGAAGAAAAATAAGAAAAATAAGAAAAATAA
>JAGMCT010000020.1 GCA_023129075.1 Microcaldota archaeon | reverse complement strand
CACCCAAAGAAGAAAAACCAACAGAGGAGGTTAAGAAGAAACCAAAGAAAGGAAAGCTTGCAATACTCCACGTTTATTCCTCAAAAAATGATACAATAATAACTGCAACTGATATAAGCGGTGCTGAAACACTTGCATGGGCCAGCGGAGGCATGATGGTAAAATCTTCCAGGGAAGAGGGAAAGCCTTATGCAGCAATGCAGGCAGCAGCAAGAATTGTTAATGACTTAAAGGAAAAAGGAATTGACCGCGTTCACATAAAAATAAGAGCACCTGGAGGAAACGGTGCAAAAACCCCTGGCTCTGGAGCCCAGGCAGTAGTAAGGACCGTTGCAAGGATGAGATTAAGGGTCGGAAGGATTGATGATGTTACTCCACTGCCCACTGATTCAATGAAAAGGAAAGGAGGCAGAAGAGGAAGGAGGATGTGATTATGCAGATTTCAAATTTTAAGGAGAATGGAAATGTTCTTTCCTTTTCTGTGAAAGATCTGGACGTGCCTCTTGCAAATGCAGTGAGAAGGTATTCAATGATGCATGTCCCTTTATTTGCAATAGATAATATAGTTGTATATGAAAATACATCTTCTATTTTTGATGAATATCTTGCTCATAGAATAGGTTTGATTCCCATAAAAATGCCGAAAAAACTTCCTTCAAAGATGCCTATTTTCAAATTTGATATGTCCGGTCCAGGAAGAATAATGTCCCAGGACCTAAAATCAGATTCCAAGATGACTGTGGCTGTTCAGGATATCCCTATTTTTTCCCTTGATGAAGGACAGGTTGTTCGTGTAGAAGGAAAACTGAAACTCGGTATTGGAAGGACCCATGCAAAATTCCAGGCAGGTCTTGTTTCATATGGGATAGAAGATGACGGTACACTTTCTTTTATAGCAGAAGGTTTCCATCAAATTTCTGTCAAAAATATGCTTATTAGGGGTTGTGATAATCTTCTGAGTGATATCTCTGAACTTAATGCTTATTTTTCAAAGAAAAGAAAACCACCAAAGAAAGCAACAGCCAAAAAGGCAGTAAAACCAACCAAAAAAACCCCAAAGAAAGCTGCAAAGAAAGCAACAGCCAAAAAGGCAGTAAAATCAACTAAAAAACCAGCAAAGAAAAAGACAGCTAAGAAAACAGTTGCAAAGAAAGCCACAAAGAAAACCTCAAAGAAAGCCACAAAAAAGAAGTAATACTTATGGTCTCTTTTGATGATGAAACCAGGAAGGAATTTGAAAAGAAATCCTATGGAATAGTTGGTAATCATTCAGCCGTACAGATATGCTCCTGGAACAAGAAAGCCCTGAGAAACAAGGGTTTCTGCTATAAGAATCGTTTTTATGGAGTAGACACTCACAGATGCGTTCAGATGAGCCCTTCTGCAGCATGGTGCCAACAGAACTGCATCTTTTGCTGGCGTCCCATGGAATTCATGCGCAACATAAAAATGAAGGAATGGGACCCCCCTCAAGAGATAATCCAAAAAACAGTCGAACAAAGAAAAAGATTGCTCAGCGGTTTAGGAGGGGCCCATGATGCAAACCGCGAACTCTTCAAGCAGGCTTTTGAAAGATTTCCTTCTCATTGGGCTATTTCCCTTTCAGGAGAACCTACACTCTACCCCGCCCTCCCTGAACTTGTTTCACTTCTGAATTCTAATCCTGAAGTAAAATCCACTTTCATAGTCACCAACGGCCAGGAACCCGAAATGTTCCTCAAGCTAAAGGAAAATAATTCTCTTCCAACCCAGCTTTACCTTTCCCTGGATGCTCCGAATAAAGCGCTTTTTCAAAAAATAAACGTTCCTGTTTACCCTGACGGCTGGGAGCGTCTTATGAAAACCATTTCACTCTTTCCCTCTCTCCCTACAAGAAAGATCCTCCGTTTCACACTCATAAAAGACTTGAATGATGCAGATGAGCACCTTCCTTCCTATGCTGAAATATTTGAGAGGTCCGAAACTGATTTTATAGAGGTAAAGGCATATATGTTCCTTGGCTATTCCAGAAAGCGCCTTAAGAAAGAAAACATGCCTTCCCATGAACATATTGTTGAATTCTCAAAGAAATTAGAAAAACTTCTTCCTTCTTATCATATAGTAGATGAGGAGCCCATCTCCAGAATCGTTCTTTTGGAAAGAAAAGAACCAAGAATTCCAAGAAGAATTCCTGCATATGATTAGTTCTGCAATCTTTTCATTTCTCCTCTTCCAGATTTCTGTTTTGGTTTTCTTAGTTTGTATTCTTTTATCTCTATCCTTTCATTCCATCTTTTCATTAAATTCCTGAAAATTCTGTGTGCTTCTTCTGCATTTATTCTTTTTTCTCTACTAAATTTTGTCAATACTCTTCTAACCTTTTGTTTCTCTGAAAAAGGAATCTTTTCCGGTTCTGAGATAACCGAAAGAAGGAACCTCTCTTCCTTATCAATCAGGTTCGGATTCTCATCAATAACCCCTTTAATTACGTTCTTCACCCCCACATCTTCCTTTAGAAAAGCATAAATAACATCTGCCCCTTTTTGTATAAGCATTTTTACTGTTTCTTTGTTTTCTTGTTCTGCTGCACGCATGAGCGGGGTCCAGCCTGCCCAGTCTTTTGCTTCTATATCTGCCCCTTCCCCTATAAGTATCTCTGCTACTTCTTTATTTCCATGGATTCCCGTTAATATAAGCGGAGTCCAATCAGACATAATCGTTACCTCCAAATTCGCCCCTTCTTTTATTGCTTTTTTCGCCCTTTCAACACCCCCAAGAAGTGCAGAATCTATCAGTTTTTTATCATTTTCATTTGGCGCGGGGTGTTCATTCTCTGGAGGATACAGCAGGCGTTTGAACACCTCATCATCATCCAAGTTAACTATTTTCATACTTACACATCTGAGAAACAATTTAAAAAACATTCAAAATCATTTAAAACCCTCTCTCCCAAACCAATCTTATGAAGGTTTATAATTCCCTTACAAAGGAAAAAGAAGAGTTCCATCCGATAGAAGATAAAAAAATATTCATGTATGTCTGCGGTCTCACTCCCTATGACCACACCCACCTTGGCCATGCAAGAACCTATGTTGCCTTTGATTTCATAAAAAGATATTTTTTTCACAAGACTTATTCCGTTTTCCACATACAAAATATAACAGATGTAGATGATAAAATAATAAACAGGGCAAAGGAAACCAATGAGGACCCCGCAAAACTCACAGAAAGATTCAACAGCGATGCAATGAATCTCTTTTCCGAACTAAACATCCTGCCTGCAGATATATACCCTAAGGTTACTGAGCACATCCCCCAAATAATCCAAATGATTCAGAAAATAATGGAAAACGGCAATGCATACGAAACAGAAACCGGCATCTATTTTGATGTTTTTTCCTTTAAGGAATACGGAAAACTCTCCCACCAGGATTTGGAAAAACTTAAAACAGCTGCAAGGATTGAAAAAGACGAAACAAAAAAGAATGAATTGGATTTTGCACTCTGGAAGAAGGGAGAGGAGCTTATTACCTTTGACAGCCCATGGGGAAAAGGAAGGCCCGGCTGGCACATAGAATGCTCTGCAATAGCTATGCATTACACAAAAAACAGAACCCTTGATATTCATGGAGGGGCCCGCGACCTTATCTTCCCCCACCACGAAAATGAGATAGCACAGGCCGAGTCGGCCCTTAAAATTCCATTTGTAAAATACTGGATGCATACAGGTTTCCTTACGGTTGATGGGGTAAAAATGAGCAAGTCTCTTGGCAATTTTATAACCATCAGGGATGCACTGGAGAAAACCACTCCGAATGCACTCAGGCTTTTTTTTCTGCAGTCCCATTATAGGAGCCCGATAGATTTTAGCATGGAGAGAATAAAGGCAGCAGAAAATACAATTCATGGAGTGTTCAACACCCTTGAAAGAATGGAAGAAGAAAAAGAAAACCAAAAAGATGAGGAGTTCAAAAAAGAAACCACCCTCTTGCTGGATGGGTTCTTCAATCATTTAGAGAATGATTTTGATACTCCGAATGCATTCTCTGCATTCTTTGAATTACTTACAAAGATAAATTCCCATATTGAAAAGGACAAGGTAGATATAGAACACCTTTCCTTCCTAAAACAAGAACTTTCTGGAATACTTTTCAATATTCTTGGTTTCAAAAGAGAAGAAAAAAATATAGAATCTCTTAAGAAAGACCTGTTTAATCTCTTAATGCAGGTTGAGAAGGATAAAGCAGATGAAAATCTTTCTGCAGAAGAGGTTCTTAACCTTCTGATAAAGGCAAGGGAAGATGCGAGGAACAGTAAGAATTACGAACTCTCTGATAAGATAAGGGCAGAATTAAAGAACATAGGGATACAATTGGAGGATTCTTCAGGAGCAGTCAGATGGAGATTTTCCAAGAATTAGTTTTGCTTCTTTCTCCGCCATCTCCAGAATTCTTTTTTTTCCTACTAAATCATTATAAAGTTTCCTGCCCGCCACGTAAATGCCCAGCATAACGGTTCCTATTGACAATGCATAAACCTTCCAATTTTCCCCGTTCGCAATCCATCCATCGCTTTCTTTTATAATGCTCAATGTGCTTATACCTGCAAGAATAGCATAAGCATACGCCCTTATCGTGCTGCTCAGATGGCTGTCAACGTATTCTTCCATCAGTCCCTTCACCTTATCTGTGGCTTTTGCCACAATTATGTTTTTGCAGCTGTTTTCTTTGCCAATTCTTTCATAGATAAATCCTTTAAGGACCTCATCAAACATCGTTCCTATTCCGAGCCCGTACAAGGTTCTTGAAACAAAAAACTCTTCATACAGTCCTCCTCTTTTCCGTGCTTCCTGATTTGCCTCATTGAACCCTCCCATCAGCTCCTCTTTGTGACGTGAGTACGTTTTATCTGCAGAATGTCCAATAAGCTGATGAACAACTTCCTTATATCTTCTGAATTCAGCCGTTTTTTTGATTCTATCAACTTTTTTTTCTATATTCTTTCCCATGCTTCTTTTTTCCATAGTATAATAGTGTTACGAAGCGTTTAAAAATGTATTATTTCAAAACTAGTTTCTTACCAATAGACACAATTTTAAAAACCTTTTCCCCCATTCTCTATTTGGTGTTTTTAAATGAAAAAGATATTTGTACTTGGAATACTTTTATTATTCATGTTTGGATGTATAGATCAGCCTGATGCAAACGGCGAAAATGAAACCGAAGTCGATTTCACACAGCCCGAACCAGAACCTGAACCGCAGTACGTTGAACCCGAACCAGAAACTATTTACATAGGTTTTGTCGGGCCTTTAAGCGGGGACCATTATGATGAAGGTTCGTCCTTGGAAAGAGCAGCCCTTCTTGCAATTGATGAAATTAACGAAGGAAGAAAGAATTATGTATTTGAGCTTGTTTCAATGGACAGCCTCTGCACAAGGGAAGGTGCGGCAATGGCTCTTGAGGAGCTCATAGAATTATACGGACCCCAGTATGTTATAGGAGGGGTTTGCCAGTCAGAATTAGAGGGAATGGCCCCTATTCTTGAAGAGAACCAGATTTTCATGGTAAATCTTTTAACCGAAAAAACAGAAGACAACGATTATATAACGGTTTTACCTGTAGCAGGCGAGGAGATAGGACGAGGAATGGCAAAATATGCTGTAGATAATACCATAAGGAGGATAACACCTTTAATCGATAGTTCCTCCACAGCCCTTTCAATATTGGATGCTTTCAGGGAAGAAGCAGCAGCACAGAATCTTGCAGTCCTTCCTGAAGAAAAGATAGATGAAAATCTGGAAAGCACACTGGGAAAGATAAAGTCTTCCAAGCCTGATGCTCTGTACATTATTACCTCAGATCCGGAACTCTCAGCAGAGGTAATAATCAAGGCAAAGGAAGCTGGTTTGGAACTCATATTTCTTGGTGCTGTAAACGAGGTTTCTCTAGAGGTTCTCACAACCGCAGGCCAGGAGGCGGAAGGTCTTATTGCCACGGTTCCTGTTTTTGATGAGCACGCATATGGAGTGGAACAGTTTCTCAACAGCTACGAATCTCATTATGCAGAAGAACCTGCAAACAAATATCTTACAATTTCAATAAGAGATGCAGTTTATCTTATTGCGGACGGCTTTGATTTTGGAAACACAGATGGAGAAGCAATTATGCAGTATATGTTCTCCCTTAATGAATGGCAGGGTATTTCAGGTTACTTGACATTTGATGAAGGGGATAGGGTTCCGGAATACAGGGTAGTTAAGATTATAAATCAAGCAGTCGTAGATATTGAATAAATTTTCTATGGGCCTGTAGCTCAGTTTGGTTAGAGCACCGGACTCTTAATCCGGGTGTCGGGGGTCCGAACCATCTTTGGTTCTTCCACAGATGAGGAAATCCCCTCAGGCCCGTATTTTTTTCTTTGGTGTTTTCATGGGAGATAAAAATGACATGGATGAAAATATTAATTAACAAGGTTAAGACTAAAATCAACAAAGTTAAAACCAAAATTAAAAAGTTGTTTGATTTCAGAAGTGCCCAAAGGCAGTCCAATCCACCTACCAACAATAGATTTCAGCATCGGAATGTCCAAAGACCGTTCAATTCTAGAAGAATTAACTTAACAAACCGACTTGTACAAACCAATAATGGAAGTCTTACATATCAAACCAGAACCCCTGAGCGCAATACACAAAACAATAGAACTACCATATCAACCGGAGTAAACGCAATCCCAGGAAACCTTCTTGTTGAATCAGTAATAACAACAACAGGTGGAACATCTAGAAGATATGGAATAGAATCCGAAAGAGCATATTCTGTTCAATATGAAGGAAAAACCTACAGGATTATAGAGGCCTCTTTTTATTCCGACGGCCACCTCATAAGATTGAGGAACACCTATGACATCAGCAATTTCGTTTCCAGGGGAATAAATCCAGATGATATAAGAATCGTTGAGATGTATGCTGATAAAAGAGGAAAGGTTGTTTATATCTCACCGGATTATGATAAAAATCTCCGTGATTTTATAGAGAGGGAGAACCCAAAGACTTGCCGCTTCAGGAAGGATATAATAGGAAGATACAATATTTGGGATTGGGTGCAGGGAAAAGAAAGGGAAAGAATAATGCGCCTTCACAGAGAAGCAGTAAAAGAAGACATTATTTCATCTGATGAGGTTAATTTTTCCGACCATAGAAGGTCCCAGTGCAGAGACCCGAACATGACCAATGTAATTGGTTTATTCCATGCAATAGGTAGCGGCCCTATCCGCTTTTATGTCCAGCAGTATGTTAATATTACTCCTGCTGTCCGTCGCATGAGAGAACCTCAGCCAGTGAATAATGTTACCATTACTCCTGAAGCACACCACATGGAAAAATCGCATGCAGTGCACAAAAATTTTTATGTTATGATGGCGGAACACAGAATTCCAAAATTCAAAGCATTAAAGATGAAGAAAATACAAACCAGCACCACACTCTCTAATGCATATTCCTTCTTTTTCCTAGAAAAAAACAACCCTAAGAAAAAACAGGAAATAGATGCCGATGAGAACTTCTACAAACTCCCCCCTAGCTTTATAAAGGATATTAATACCATTCCATTATTCCTGAAAGAAAATACATTTACAAAGAAAATAGATTTCAAAGAGGATTCCTCCGTTGATGATTCAATTGCCATTCCTGTTCCTCAGCCCGCAGACTCATTCATTTCCTCATCTAACTTACAATCCCTCTCCTGTAATACCCCCCCAAAAACTCTTAAAACCAATCTCTCATCATCTACTCATGAAACTCTTCATAATACCAGTAGCGCATATACACCGCAAAAGCATAGAATTGGTAAGAAAAATAATAATAAAAGAACAACCGCAGTATATAGGAGTAGAGCTCTGCAGAACAAGGTTAATGGCATTGCTGAGAAACAGAAAACCAGGCATGAAAGAGTTGTTGTTAAGACCTCTTTCGGGCATTATGTACCTCTTGCAACAGGCAATAGGTTTTATGTTGGGTATAAGTCCGGGAGCAGAAATGAAGGAAGCAATTCTTCTTTCAAGGGAATTAAAAAAACCTCTGCTTTTGTTGGACAGGGATATAAATCTCACTCTGCGGGAACTGGAAAGAATACCCCTAAAGGAAAAGATGGGAATATTCACATTCACAATACAAGACATAGGTTACCTCTCGTCCATAGACCAGTTAATGGAGGAGAAGAATATTCTCCGCTTGCTGGGCTTATTAAGACAGCGATTTCCAAGATTATACCAGATAATGGTGGAGAAAAGGGACGAACATATAATTCGGGTAATCCTTCACAACAAGCCGGAAAGTGCAGTAATAATACTGGGTGCAGCTCACCTTCCAGGCATTCTCGCAAGAATAAGAAAACACAACAAGGAATCAGAAGAGAATATAGATTTCCAAGTGGTAAGGTGATTGTTTGGTTCGAGAAATCCTGAGAAATGAACCATTCAAGGTTCTGATTTTCCTAAAATCCCATCCTGAAGGAGGTTATCTTTCAGAAATAGCAAGGAGCACCTCAACTACTTACGTATTCATTACAAAATTCATTCACTCCCTTGAAAAAAAGGGATTTGTTGAGTTAAATTCAAAAGGCAGGAAGGTTTTTGCAAAACTTACTTCTACTGGAATGGAATTGGCCGGCCTGTTTGAACAAGTGGGGCGATTATTTGGTGATATGGACAAGGGGATCCACCAGTAATGAATTCAGGCTTTCCAGGGGAATCCTAGCTAATGGTTATATTGTTGGGGATTTAGCAGTAGATGCTCCCGAAAACATGCCTCCGCGGAATGTAAAAAAGGTTATAATCACTCATGCACACTGCGACCATATAGCATCCCTTGCCCAGGTAGAAGCAGAAATCTATGCCTCAGTACTCGCAAAGAAGGCAATTGAAGAAAATGACGAGCTTTCCCTTCTTTGTTCTACTCTTTATTTTGATGTTGATTTCAGAGGTTTATCTATTCTTCCCTTAAAGGACGGAGATGTGATAAAACAAGGAGATTTTAACTTCCAAATAATTGAAACCCCGGGCCACTCAGAGGATTCAATCTGCATCTACCTTGAAGAGAAAGGTTTTCTTTTTGCAGGAGATACCATCTTCCCGGATTTTATGCTCCCGAATACAGACCTTCCTACAAGCAGCATAATAAAATTAAAGGATTCCTATGAAAAACTCCTCACCTTGGATATAAGAAAGATATTCCCAGGGCATGGGATGCCATTTGAGGAAAAGGATTACATAAAGTCTTTGCTCAGACAATTCTGAGAACTATCTTTTTCTTCATTTTTCCAAGCACTTTTTCATAATTAAGGTAATGCTGATAAGCAATGATAAGCATATTATAATTCCCTTCCTTTGTCTGGTTGCTTGAGTAAAGTATTACTTCCTTCTCTTTTTCTTCGCCTGCTTCCACCTCGCCGAATTTAACTTCCTTCACTTTTTTTAGGCAGGTAGAATCAAATCCAACCCCCGCATTCTTTGAAATTAGCACATCACACGAAACAAGTTGTTTTTTATCTGTGATATTTTTTAATGTTATAATTAAGTCAATCTTTTCTTCTTTATGGGATTTCAGCCTAACCGGAACGAACTTGGTTCTTATTCTGAATGGTGCTCCCTCTCCTTTTTTCTTTTCTTTCTCTTCTTTTTTCCCTAACAGGAAGTCTAAAAATCCCATACTTTTATTAGATTAGAATAAGTTTAAAAATACTTACTGACACTCTTATTTACCTTCTATAACTTATAACAGTACATTTAAAAAACTAACCCCTCCTTCTATTAATTTACGTATTTTGGGAGGAAATTGGTCGCCTTGTCAGCCAGCGTCTATGTGCGTTGGCTCTAATTCTTATTTCCTTCAGAACAATCCCTAAAAAATTTCAAAAAATCCGAATAGATTTAAACCCTTTTCTTTCATCTTCTAATTATGTTAATGCTGGATAAAGCAGGTTTATTTCTTGCATTCTTATTTGGTGTAGTTATTTTGATATTCGGAGGCCCCAATTACCTTCTCCTTATGCTTGCCTTCTTTTTCTTTGCCACAGTCGCGACAAAATACGGCTATGCAGAAAAAAAGGAAAAAGGAATCTATGAGCATGACAGAAGTTGGGAAAATGTTCTTTCAAATGGTCTTGTTCCATCAGTTTGTGCCTTGTTTTCCTTTATATTAGGTCCGCTTCCATTCATAGGTTCGGTTGCCGCTATACTTTCTGATAAGTTTGCATCAGAGCTTGGTATATTCGGTGGAAAACCAATTTTTTTAGGTTCGTTAAAGCCTGTTGAAGAGGGGGTAAGCGGAGGAGTAACTCTCCTTGGTTTTATGATGTCTCTTGCAGGTTCTGTTCTCATAGCCGTTTCCGCTCTTTTTCTTTTCAATTTCTCCCCGAACGTAGCCCTTTATATTTCTTTTGCAGGATTTATTGGTAGTGTTGTTGACAGTCTATTCGGCGTGCTGGAGGAAATGGGAATAGGCAGTAAACACACCACAAATACCATCTGTGCCATTACAGGTGGTTTATTAGGTTATGTTATTTGGGTGATACTATGAAAGCATTTGTTTTGTGCGGAGGAACAGGAACAAGATTGAGACCATATACTTATACAATTCCAAAATCCATGCTCCCTTTAGGAAGCAAGCCGATTCTTTATTATGTTCTGAAAAACCTTAAGACACATGGAGTAAAAGATATCATACTCTCCGTGGGTTATCTCAAAGAACAGATTATGGATTATTTTGGTGACGGGCGTTCAATGGGAGTAAAAATAAAATATCTGGAAGAAGATAAACCTCTTGGCACTGCAGGCGCTCTTACTCTTTTTGAAGGAAATCCCGGAAGTCATTTCTTTGTTCTTATGGGAGACCAGCTTACCAATGTAAATCTCAGTGAGATGGAGCGTTTCCATAAAGATAAGGGAAATATTGCAACAATCGCGCTTAAGAAAAGAGAAACACCCATGGAGTACGGTGTTGCAGAAATCAACAATGAAGCGGAGATAAGAAGATTCAGGGAAAAACCAATAATGGAATATCTTATTAATACAGGAATTTATCTATTTTCAAAAGAAGTACTTCCCTACCTGGAACCTGGCAAGGATTTCGCAATGGATGTCTTCCCCAAGATTATTAAGGAGAAAAAACCAATTTCAGGTTATGTATTCACTGATTATTGGATGGATATCGGAAGGCTCAGAGAATATGAAAAGACAAATGACTTGATAAGTATAATAGACCTTGTAAATGATTTAAAAAGATAAATTGACATTCTTAGACTGTATATAGTCTATTATATTCCGAGCTCCCTTTTTTGTAGTTTCATCTCCATATTTTTCAGCAAAAACATCTCAATTGTCATTTTTGTTGTTCTCTTATTTGAGCAGCGTATTGTAAAGCCAAGCTAGCGGAGAGTGATGTGTGTATTTTTATTAGGTCCTGACACTTCTCAGTTCTAATTGTTTCAATTACCTCCGTAAGAGCATACACATAAGGAATTATGCCAATCCCGCGTTCAGCGCTTTTCTCAAAGGCCTTAACAACATGGAACTGTACCCTTTCAGATTCATCAAACAATTCTTTTTCTAGCAGAGGAAAAATATCAGAGATATCTATTTTTTCAGCAAGAATTGGTAGAATAGAATAAACCCTTTCCTTGCCACGTTTTTCTAGAATAAGATAACTACTTTCCTTGCCATTTCTACTCCTGCTAATCATCTCCATAATACTAATTTTTTCAAACAACATTTTTTTCGTATTTTCACTTTTTACAGCAGAATATACAAGAGCATCCAAACAATTCTGTAATATATCAGAGCGTAGTTCCCAATTCCAATCCTTTGTCCAAGAGACATCCGTGTTAAATAACAGTACTAGAAGATGAGGAATTGTATTTTCAATATTCGCTCCTTTCTGAGCTAATTTTCTAATCTTTAATGAAGCACTGTATCTATCATACATCAAGGGAGCATTTCTTAATTTTTCAACTAATCTATTCATTCTTTTTTTATGTAAATTTTCTTTCAGACGCCCAAAGGCCGTGGTAAAGTACGTCGCCAGCACTTCCCCAGAGCTTCTATTTTTGTTGGGAGGCCTTTCCAGCTGTTTATGTTTCATAATTATATTATGTATAGAACTGTTTTTAAATGTTATTATTTCTAGTTCTATGTGTAAGTAAAACCTTCCGAAAACTTTTTTAATCCCATTTTCCTTATTTCAATGCGGGCTAGGCAGGGGCTAGGGGTCCCTTTACCACAAATCCCCTTTGGTGGGCCGAATACCTGAGGAGTATTTCAGTCTCGTTCAGCCTTTTATCCAAAGCGCCGAAGCTTTCCCCTCTACGATGGTGGAAAGTGCAAAACGGGTCAGACCGGAAGGAGCAGCCCTACGCATTTATCTCGCCATGCTTGGAGGATCAGGAAGTGGAGCAGAGGATAAGAGATACTGGTCGGGGTTGGTGTGCAAGTCAGGGAGCCCGCATATTTTCTCTAAAAGAAATCCGCTATTCCTGTCTGTTTTATTTTTTCATCCTCAAAAACGCTTGCTATCTCTCCCCTTAATAAATCAAGCCTCTGCTTCAGGTAAAGTGGTAAATCATACTCATCAACTATATTCTGCGAGATGTCAAGGTATTTCATAACTCCCCCCTTATTAATAGTCAGGAGAAGTTTCCCACCACATCTCATACATTTACCCTTGAGTGGCGGTCTCCTATGAATTGTATTACAATCTACACACCTGAAGGTCTGCCTTGAAAACGACCTTAAGTTGCCGTATAAGTCCGGAATAAAATGCCCGAGTATAAGTTTCTCAGCAGCATTTTTCACATCTACGGCCCTTAGTTTTTTATGCAGGTTGAATTCGGCCTCAACCTTATCAGGAATATCATTCAAGAGCACATATTTTGTTCGCGGTGGACCCCTCTCAATATTGCCGTTGTCATGTGTAAAAAGCAGATCTCCATACTGTGCATCTGTTCCAAGCAAATCGTTGACCCTTCTTAGCTGTACTTCTCCAGGATATTTATATTCCTCTGCCGCTTTATAAAATTCCAAAGGATATCTAGATACAACCTCCATTGCATGCACTTCATCATCAACCTCCTTTGGGTCTATTTTTGAAGTAAGCAGAAGAGGAGCATCCATTGTTCCTCCCCTCCTTTCATTTAAATATTTCTTTGAAAAGTTCAGCAGTCCATCCAATAGTAGAATTACAGAGTCCTCATCTGAGTCGCAGTTTCTTCTTTTTGCCGTATGAAAATAAGGATGAGCATACCCTACATTTGAGTTTGTAAATCCTATTATTCTTCCCAGTACACCTGCCGAGATATGCGGGGCCAGCCCTATCACTAGATGTCCTAATAGGTCATCCCCTTTCTTTACATTATAATAAGCCTGCATTCCATAAACCTCAATAAGAAGGTCGTCAACAAAATTAGTAAGTCCTATAAAGTATTCTGCACCATGCTCAGAAAGCAGTATGTCCTGAGGATTGAGCGGAATAATCTGTTCTTCATTTTCTATATTCCTTCCAGAGATATCTTTTTCATAACCCAATTTTTTAATCCCTTCCACAGTTTGTCCTATCTCCTTTATTTTGAAGTGCGTAAGAGGAACATCGGTTGCATCAAACCTGCAGGTTCCATCCCTAAAAACATAAACTTTATGTTTTGCTCTTAGAAATCCCTTTTCCAATCGTTCGGCAATCTTTCCTTCATTGGAAAGACCCTTAACACCCTTTATTTCAGGGATTGGCATTCTAAGCTTTTCCTTTACTCGGTCCATCATATCCACGATGTCAACCATTCGCCTTTCAAAGGTTTTTGTGGGCATTCCACAGTGTTCTTTTTCATTGGTAACCTTTCTGCATTTCTGGCATACTCTCTCCTTCTTGCACATACCTCCGCAGTTAAGGCATTTTCTGTAAAATCCAATAGTGTTGCATGAAGTGCACCTATACCTTGCAACCTCAATCCCGACCTTTCTTTCGTCCGGATTTCTCACACTTTTTGTTTTGTAAAGTCTTAGAAGGTCTCTGGTTTTTGGTGAGCCTGTGGGGAAGAGAACATTCGGGTTTGCATCCATTCTTCTTTCCTTTGCCTTTTCAGGCCTCCCCATCCTCCCACCTATATAAATTGGAATTTTTTTTCTCACATTTACTCCGCACATTCTCTTTACATTTTCCATAACATCCATTTCAGGATTTATCTCTCCTTTTAATGTTTCCTTAAATATATATCCATAATTTTTATCCAGTATTATATAACCGTCTTTTACTCTGTGTTCTGCATAAAGTTTTTCAAGTATTTTCTTGCACCCTTCATCAGAGTGCAGTTTTACTTCTTTTATTTTTCCATCCTCTTCAATTATTCTTGCATTTGAAAACCAATCCTTGAGTTTACACAGTTCTTCAATTTCAATATCATGCCATGCTAGAGTATACTCAGGGTGCAGGGGGGTATCTGTTTTCCCTGCAAATTCAAAGGCTTCCTCTGCACTCTGAATCTCAGGTTTTTTCAATCCTTTTTCCTTTAGTTCCTCTTCCCACCATTCCTCGCAGTACCCTGAAGGCAGCAACGGATGATTGGATTTTCTGAAATCTCCATACGTTACAAGCATATCTCCAAGAAAAAGAACTTTTTCAACATTCTCATTTAGTTCTATTGCCTCTTCTTCACTCCTTACTTTCCTTACTTCCCCATCTTTTAGTTTCACAACCGGAGGTTCTATTCCTTCGCAGGAAGTCAAAATACATCCTTTTCCAGGCCTCTCAACCTTCATCTGCGTCCCATTGGCTATAAATCCATCAAGAATAATCATTGTTGCCGGATGTATATTCCTTGCCATCAGCCCGTTGGTTCTGCTTCTTCCGTACCTTAACCTGAATCCTCCCTTTCTCATAGGATATGCAAATACAGGTCTTCCCGCTACAAGACCGTCAAGGTATGTATAATCAGGCGTTATTCCAACACTGTCTTTTGTTTTTTTTATTTTTATGATGTTCTGCAGCCAGTTCCACTCAAGTCCGTGCTTTTTTGCATATCTTAATACCTTTGGGGCTTTCTGTGCTATTCCTTCGCATACTACAAGTGCTATTCCGCCTCTTATTCTATTGGTTTCCATCCTTTTCAGGTCTCTGTGCACTGAAATCTCTATCTCTTCTGTTGGCTCCCCATCTATACATATGGGGCAGTTCTTGATTATATGTTCTATATCCCTGTCCGGAGGCTTGTATTGTAGCGGAGAACACCTTGAATCATAGATATTTATCTCCTCAACATATCTTGCTATCTCGGTTTCAGTGGGCCTGTAATTCCCAATTCCAATACTTTTTCTGGCTACATCTGTAAATACAACACTGAGTGCAGAAGCAGTTCCCCCTGCACTTCTTATCGGCCCTGCATAATAGATTGATATATACTCACTTCCATCCGGATTTTCTTTTATCTCAAACCTTGAAATTCCCTCTGTAGGAGCAACAAGAACCCCTTCAGTAATGATGCTCACACCAGTTCTTACTGCCTGTCCTATTCGTTCTTTTTTTCCTCCTGAAAAGAGCTCTCCTTTTGCAATCCTTTCAACTATTTCAAATGCAATATCCAGCCTGTTTTTCCCCTTTTCTTCCATTTCTCTTATCACGCCTGCTATCCCTTCAGGCCCTACAAGTCCTTCAACCCTTTCTGCAACATCCTTTGCAATCATTATTTCAACTTTGTCCACAGGGTCAAATCCTTTTTTTCTTGCCGCTGATGCAACTCCGTAAGCTTTTTCCAGTTCTTTTTTAAGACCTTCAAAATAATCCATAGTATCACACTGTGAAGTCAAGAGTCCTTATTCTTCCTGTTTTCAATTCATAAGCAGGCACCTTTCCTGGTGTTGGTATATGTCCTTGTTTCTTCTGGAAATCTGTAATACCCTGAAATGTTCCGGAGTTTATTACAAGTGTGTTTTTATACTTTGCATATCCATTTTTGTGCACATGCCCAAAATGCAGAACATCCGGCACCTCCTCTATCATCATGTAGTCTATTCTTTCAGGTACAATTGGATTTCCCCCATAAAGAGGGGAGAGATGTCTTTTTTTTAGTGCATCTACCATAACTTTTTCTGGTTCTGAATAACTTAAATGAGAAAATGTTGCTATCCAGCTGTCTGCAGAGGTCCCATGATACATCAGATGTTTTATTCCTTCAATTGAAAAAAATGAAGGGCTTCCTACAAGATGGGCATCAAAGGTTACAAGTTCTTTGCTAAGTGCAGGCATAGGGTCTGCCCTTCTTACTGCATCATGGTTTCCCGGCCCGATGATTACTTCAATATAATCAGGCAGCCTCTCAAGAAACTCATTGAATAACTCATACTGTTTATTTATGTCTTTTACAAGCAGGTCTTTTTCCTGTGAAGGATAAATTCCTATTCCATCAACAAGGTCCCCTGCCACCATCATATATTTAACCTTTGATGCGGTTTCTTCTCCTCCTTTTTTTCCATGGATCCATTCAACCAATTGGTCAAGGTAGTTGGGCAGGAATTGTTTGCTCCCGAAATGCAAATCTGATAGATAAAGCGCTACAAAATCATTCTCTGCAAACTTTTTTTCCCTTGTAGCAGGAATATCCACCCATTCAATATCTTCCCCGAACAATATTCCGTCTCCAACAGAACAGTATATGCTTACAACATCATCTTTTGAAATAAGTTTTGCTTTATTGAATATTTCCTCCTTTCTTTTTGTAAATACAACCTTTCCCATTCCTGTCATGTCCTCTATGGTTATTAGAAGATTATTATTTTTTGTTATGCTGATGTTAAAAACAAGCACGTCCAATCTTACTTTTTCCCCTTTCATATTTCTTGTTTCTGCAACATCACACAGAGACCATTTCGAATTTTCAGTTCCAAGCTTTCTCTTTAATCTTTTGTATCTATTCCTGAAGTAAGATATGAAATCCTCAACACTTCCATTAGTCCTTGATTTTTCAGTAACATCCAGAGCATGATAAATTTTTATATCCGCATCATATTCTTTTGCAATCGGTTTGAATTTGCTTTCCCTTTTTATTTCAACTTCTTTCTTTTTCTCCTTTTCTTCCTTTTCAAGACCCCTCAAATCATCCTTCTCAATAAACGATTTATTCAGAGAAAGGATTTTTTCCAAAGGAATATTGTGCTCTTTTATGAATTCCTCTGCTGCAAGTGTAATTCTTATTCCTTTTTTAGACAGTTCTTCCATTTTTCCCCTTATTTCTTAAGGGATTCAAGAGCACTTAGGATACTCCATATCTGCATCCTTGCGTGCGTTGGCATGTTTACATCCTCGCTTATGGCTTCCACTTCATATATTGCAGAACTCACCCTCACGGTTAGTTCCTCATCACTTCTCATTTTCTGAGAAGCAGTAGAAAGCGCCTTCCTTATATTCTTAGGAACAGTTGAATCATTTGCAACCCCTCCCATAAGTTCTATAACTTCCCTTTCACTTACCATTAAACCACCTCTTTGCGGGCGGATATCCGCCCATTAATAAATCAAATTTCAGGTAAAACCCTTTTTCATCATAAATATTTAAAAAGATTCTTACTCTAAATTTTTTTATGGATGCTTCTTTTGGGATTCTATTCGGCTTTATTGCAATGCTCGGGTATGGTTTAAATGCATTCTTCTTAAAAACCCCCATAGCAAGAATAGGTCCAACAAAGGCAATCTTCTTCAGAACTTTTTTTGTAACCCTGATTTTGTTAATGGTCTTCCTGTATTTTATTTCAGAAACTACCTTTTCACTGTATTACATCCTGATTGCATCCATAATCTCCATAATAGGATACTTCCCGTTTGCTGCGTTTTGCAAGGCATTGAAAATAGAAAAACTAGGAATTGTAACCCCAATCTCAGGCTCTTCTGTTATGTTTACCATACTTTTCTCAATCATTTTTTTTGGTGAGTCCCTGACTCCAGTCCAGTCATTTTCCATTATTCTGATTTTGGCAGGCATTATACTGATATCGCTCAATTTAAAAGAATTAAAGAGCCCGAACATTCTGAAAATCTCCCCAGGCGTATTTCTGGCTCTATTTGCAGCTTTGCTGTGGGGTTTGGTCTATTTCCTTTTCAAGATTCCTGTGAGTATAATAGGACCATTCCTTACCTCTCTTATAATTGAATTTGGAGTTTTGGTGTCCAGCGGAGTACATTTGAAAATCTCTAAAATGGATTTCAAGATTCCAGATAGAGAGATTTTATTTTATACATTTCTTGCAGGTCTGGGAGGCGGAGCAGGAACTCTGTTTTATAATCTTGGAATAAAAGTGGCAGATGTAAGTATTGTTGCTGCAATAATGTTTGCAAATCCATTAATAGCTGTTTTATGTGGCAGATTTACAGGAGAAAAACTCAGCAAACTCCAGTACTTTGCTATTTTGGTATTGATTACCGGCATAGTGCTTCTGTCCTTTTTTTGAATGAGAGTAGGAAAAAGGGACCTATAGAATACTTTGACATAACTTTATTAATTCGGGCCCGGAGGGGCCTTGGAAATCCCCAGGATTTCTGAGGGAATTATCCAAAGGATAATCCGCAGGGACCGCCTATTTGTTTAGAACGGGCCCGGAGGGATTTGAACCCTCGACCGTCAGCTTAGAAGGCTGCTGCGCTATCCAGGCTGCGCTACGGGCCCTTTGATGAATATATTAAAAGAGGAAATCAATTAAAATAAGCACTATTCCTCATCTTCATCTTCAGGTTCCCAATCATCATCTTCATCGTCAAAGTCCGAATCTTCCCAGTCATCAAGGCCGAGTTTCATTTTGTCACCGCTTTTAGAAAAGATGGAAAGTTATAAAAACATTTCTGTAATTCTCTTTCTCTTCTGAATTCCGTCACTATTCATTCTCAAAAAATTCAATCTGTTTTATCATGAGCGGTATTGCCATTCTAATCTCCCCTTCTAATTCCTTAATTTCCTCGTAAAATTTCGCCCAATTCCTCATATCCTCTCTGTTATCTTTTATTTTAATTTTTAATTCCCTTATTTTTAATTTTCTTTTTTCAATTTTTTTCTGGATAGGCTCAAGCTCCTTTTCGACTCCATCTATGTTTTCTCGGAGTTTTTCCTGCAGTGGTTTGCTGGTTCTAAGCTGAATAGAGTAAAATCTCCATATTTTGCTCATAAGATAGTAATAACTTTTTCTTTTTTTTCTTATTTTTTTCCAGGTCTTTTTTATTTCAATTTTTTTATTCTCGTTCATTTTTTTTACTGCTCTATCAAGCAATCCAGGCATCTCTCTTCTAAGTTCAGCCATTATTTTATACAAATCTTTCAGCAGTTCTTTTTTGGTTTTCTCTGCTTTCTCTATTTCTTCCAAAACCCCTCTCATTTTTTCTTCATTCTGATATCCTTTTCTTTTTGTTTCTTTATGGCATCTTTTCAGCACTTCTATCAGTTTGTCTATCCTTTCCTGTTTTTCTTTTTCTCTCTCTGCCCTAATTTTTCCTTCATTCATTATTTCTTCTATCTCAGGTTCCTTCTGCAGGTGCTTTTTTGGCTGTTTTGCAGAAGTGTTTCCAGCAAATGCAACTGCTGTACAAACCGCACTAATGAGAAGAACCCTCTTAGCTCCAGACATGTTATAATTAGTTTATATAAATGTTTTTAAACCCATCCTACTTCTTTTTTGATGCAACAGTTTTCCAATAATTGCAATATCTCTTTATCACGCATCTTTCGCATAAAGGTTTTACCGGCTTACATACCATCTGTCCGTACAATACAAATAATTCATTTATGCTCTGCCAATATCTCCTTGGTACAATCCTCTCCAGTTCCTTTTCGGTTTCTTCGGGTGTTCTGGTTTTCACCCACCCCAGCCTATTGCTTATCCTATGTACATGCGTATCCACAGGAATTGCATCCTTTCCGAATGCATAAATAGCCACACATCCGCTTGTTTTGGGTCCTACTCCTGGAAGTTTTTCCATTTCTTCTCTATTTTTTGGAACCTTTCCTCCAAACTTTTCAACAATCGCCGTTGCCACTTCCTTCAATCTTTTTGCCTTAGTCTTATAAAACCCAGCTTTCTTTATGAGTTTCTCTATTTTTCCAAGTGGAGCTGCGCTCAAAGAATAAGCATCAGGATAAACCTCAAACAATTTGTCTGTTGCATGTGCAGTATTCTCATCCCTTGTTCTTTGGGAAAGGATGGTAGATATAAGAATCCTGAACGCATTCCTTGGCTGTGAACCAAGATGTGAAATCTCCCCTCTAAGATATCCCTTCAATCTCCTTACAATAGTCTCAACCTTTCTTCTCATTTCATTACCTCTATTCCCTCTTTGCTCATCTCATTTTCCAGGTGTTTTTTCTCCCCATGTACAAACCGGACTTTTTTTGGATTTGCTTCCCGTATATACTCAATTATTCCGTAGAAATCCTCATGGTCGCTTAGGGGAAAAAGTACATCAGTATTGAACCTGTAGCGCTGAACCCATCCTGAAGCAGCAGCAGTAACAACCTTTCTCCCGAACGCTCCCTCCAATTTACTTCCAAAAGTTTTTTTCGCAAGATTGGGTTTTATGATTCCTACAAAAGGACCTTTCATTGCTTCTTCTGCCTTTTCGCTTCCAATTACCGCCCTTTCAAGTTTTTTTCCGAATTTTTCATAAACCCTGTTGAACCGTTCGCTGTTTTCTTCTACAACAGGCACTCCTCCAACTTCATTAACAATCTTTATTATCTCCTGTGTCTTTCCTAAAGAATAGGCACCAAATAACACTATATTGTTTTTGTTTTTTCTTATAAAATCCTGCATTCCTGAATAAACATCATCCAGAGCAGGAAACCTGAATGCAGGGTTTCCATAGGTTGCTTCTATTATAAGTTCATCACATTCAATTATTTCTGCTTTATGTCCGAATATATCCTTTTCAGTTCTGAAGTCCCCGGTGTATACTGTCTTTTTTCCATTTTCAATCGCTATCTGCCTTGCCCCTAAAATATGCCCTGCGTCATGCAGTTTAATTCCCTTTGGCAGTCCGGAGTTTTTTACTCCTGCCATCTCTGCAGTTTCATCTGAACTCAATATGTTCTTTGCTTTTTTTATTCCTCTTAAGTGGTCTCCATGTGCATGGGATAGAAATGAATAGTCCCCCTTACCATTATCTAATCCTATTTCCCCTTCTTTACTGGCCACTCGCATGTTTTGTTTTATTCAATTAGTATTAAAACAGTGTGCCTTTAAAAAAAAATTAAAAATAAAGGATTACCATTCCATATCCTTTACTTTTTCTCCTGCATTTATTCTTTCTGCTGTTTTGTATGCGTCGTAAATACTATAAACCCAAATTAGTATCGGAATTGGCACCATACAACATCCTATAAGGAAGTAGGAAAGCACAAATACAACAACCCACATCCCTAAATGGGCAAGCAGGAGGATTATTCCTTTTGTTATCTGTCCGTTGTAAATCTGTCCGACTCCAGTAATAAGAAAACTCAATATTGCTGCTAATATTGGACTTTTTTCCTCTTTCTTCTTTGCGGTTTTCTTTACTTCTCTTATTGTTTCCTTCTTTTCTGGTTTTTCAGGTTCTGCCGTTTCTTTTGGTATCTCCTTTTGTTTAGACTCCTTCACAGCTACAGATTTCTTTCCCTTCTTTTTTGGTGTTTCCTTTATTTTTGCAGATTTTTTAGCCATATTATCTCCCTCTAGAATTCAAAAAAAGAAAAAAAAGAAAAAAGAAATTTATACATACTTCTCTGCCAATTCCCCGAGCATAGGCACCATAACCATTTCTCCTTGGTATGCCTTGTATGCAAGGTATATTATATATGCAAATGCCACAAGGAACAGCGGGAATGTGCAGAGCATTGCGATTGCACCGATTCCTGCGGTTAATGCACCAAGAACCATGGTTGCGATGTTGAACAGAATAGTAAGTACAATTATTACAATGCTTAGGAATGCTGATTGTAATGCATGAAATCTTACAAACCTGTCATCTTTTTTGATGAGGTAAATAATCAGTGCAAATATTCCCAAAATATATGAAATTGCTCCTAGTAGTTTGCTTTCATTTTCTAGAGAGCCCCCTGCTTTCTTTGGAGCTTCCTCTGTTTTCTTCTCAACCATATAATATCACCAAGCATATTTCAAATCGCAACCTTTTAAAGCATTCCGAACCTCACTTATTTCTATGAAATCCTACTATTTCATTATATTAATTTCCCTATTTTTGCTGTTTTCTGGTTGTATTAACGATTCTGATGAGAATGGGGACCAGCAGTTCAGTTATAAGGTGAGTACAGGCACCTATTGCGACACCCTGGCAGACTGCAACAATGTTTCAGTCTCCTGCCAGGACCATGTATGTGTAATGGACCTTTCCAATGCAACCATCTGTTCCCGTGATCTTGACTGCAGGGAATGGGAATACTGTATTTTGGAGGTTTACCGCTGTGCTCCGATTGATGATTGGGAGCCTCCTTCTGATGAGGACAAAACCCTATACTGCAATACCACTTCTGACTGCCCTTCTGATAAATTCTGCACCTCAGGAATATGCATGCTCAAATTAAGAGACCTTGAATACTGCGACCTTGATGAGCAGTGTATAGGGGGAAAGTGTCTTCTTCATTACCCTTCTAAAACCGGGGAAAACCTATATTACAAAGTATGTCATGAAGGTTTTTGGAATGAGGGAGACCCCTGCGTTATAAATGAAGAATGTATTACCGGCTGGTGCTCAAGAACACACATCTGCCTTTCGGAGCCCCAGTGTGCTGATGATTACTGCGACATGAAGGAAACCTGCCTAAATTGCCCTGAGGACTGCAATTGGGAAAACTGTGCAGGAAGCGAAAAACTAACCCTGGACTGCCCGGAGCCCTGCCCTCTTTCCATGAAAAATATAGCAAATTATGCAGGCATTATAGAGTCCTCTTTGGATGAATTGCAGGAGTATACTGGTTTTTCTGAATCAGCCCCGACAAAACAGGGGCCTGTTTATCCAATCCGATTTACTGTTTCTGTTTCTGGTGCATTTTCTACTGTTTATATGGAATACCAAACCTATGATGTTGAGGATAATTCTCTTATCCGCGCACACATCTATATTCCAACTTCTTTCTGTTATTCTGTTGGCGGTAAATACGAGTGCAACCAAAGCCTTCTTTCCAGATTTGCAGATGACCCGATGGTAGGCTGGAGAGAACAGCATGAATTCGGCCACCACCTCATAAGCCTTCACGACCCTTCTATTCCATTCATGGAAGGAATTGTAGACTACCCTCCAAGAAAGATTGCAGAAAGCAAAGGCGCTTATCCCCCTGAGGGGATTCATATGTACGAGGCTTTTAGGAACGGCTGCCAGTGGGATAAGTTCCCAAGAAATTGGTACGAATCTGATAAGGACCCAAAAGACCTCTGTGGAATGGCCTATCAATGTGATGTTGTTACAGGTGTTATGATTGCAGAAGGATGGGAAGGAAAGAACTGCACAAAGTACAAATTCAATAAAGATAAGAATGCATACGATTACTTCCAGAGAACGAGATATTTTCCCTACTCTTGGGATGATTTCAAGGATGATATTTTTTGGTATGTAAACGACCATGAGAGAGGTAAGATTTTCTTTTATGAACTTGAGGAGTTTATAGGAGAAGAGAAGATTGTCCAGTTTTATAAAGAGCTTGCTAATGCCGAATCAGGAATGACTCATGAGGAGGCAAAGGCCCTTCTTTATTCTATTGCTGAAATTGAATACACTGAGCAGATGGAAGAGCTCTGGCAGAAATTTGAGATGGACACCAGCTACGAAAAACAGTAATCCTTTTAATGATTCTTATTTAGTTTTCTTTATGGCAGTTGTAAAGAATTTATCAAAAGGTCTTGATTTAAGCATCAGTGTAATAAAAGAAACAATTAATTTTCACAAATCTCATTTTTGGGACCTTTTCAAGTATTTTATTATTTCCTTTCTGATTGCTTTTGTTGGTATATTGCTTTTGGGAGCGGCAATATTCGGAATTTCTCTTTTAGTTTCTTCCCTTCTTCCAGTCCTTGACTTCTGGGTAAGCACAATTATTTTTTCCCTTCTTGGTTTGCTTTCTCTCTTGGTAGGAATTTTCATCTTAGGCGCTTCTCAGGGAGTAAATTTTTCTGCCCTTCAATTCATCCTGAAAAAGAAGAAAATCCCTTATTTAGATTCAAAGAACAGGGAATTAGGTATTCTTTATACAATCTTTACAGGGGCTGTGGTTTCACTCATCTTTTTGATAATGTTCTTTCCATTTATTTTAGGATTACTGCCAGGAGCAGACCCCTCTATTTTCCTATTTTTGGGAATCTTTTCCCTTTATATCTCAATTGGTTTTGGAATTCTGCTTATTTGGCTTTTCGGAGCGCTTAATTTCTACACACAATTTGAGATAGCCTTCAATAAACTAAATCCCCTAAAAGGATTCAAAAACTCCATCACACTCCTTAGAAATAGGTTCTGGGAAACTCTTGCTTTCTGGTTTGTTTTTTATATCATAAGCCAGATTCTTAGTCTGCTTGTTTCTTTTGTAACCGCACCAGTTTCCATGTTTTCTGCTGTTTTTTCAATAGCTCCAATAATTGGTTTTATTGTTATTGTAATCGTTATGCTTCTTGTTGTTTTGGTTAGTTTTGCCGTTTCCACACTGCTTGCCCCCATACCCGTTTTCTTCTGGAGAGAAGTAACCAAACCCAAGGAAAAAAAATAGATTTGAAGGGGTGGAAGTATGGCCGTAATACAACCAGATATTTTAGACCAGTTAAAGACAAGGTTTGAGAAAGAACTGAACAAACCAGTCAAGCTTATACTCTTTGGAGATGAGAGCGAATGCCCGCCCTGCAAAGAGCTTAGAATCCTTCTTGAAGAACTCTCCTCCATAAACCCTAAGATTTCAGCAGAATTCTATTCCTTCAAAGACCCCAAATCCAGGGATTATTCCATAGAAATGGCCCCTGCTATTTTCATAGAAGGAGAAAAGAAAGCGCACATCGTTTTCTACGGAATTCCAGGAGGCCACGAATTCATAACCTTTATAGAAGACATCATAGATGTT
This sequence comes from Microcaldota archaeon, assembly GCA_023129075.1. Taxonomy (GTDB): domain Archaea; phylum Micrarchaeota; class Micrarchaeia; order Anstonellales; family Bilamarchaeaceae; genus JAGMCT01. The sequence goes on along the minus strand of JAGMCT010000020.1, from coordinate 21,319 downwards.
TCAAAAGGAGCGCCGGATATTCCCCAGGAAGTAATAGAAAAAATAAAGCAGATAAATTTCCCTGTGCATATAAAGGTATTTGTAACCCCAACCTGCCCCCACTGTTCTGGTTCTGCAAAGGCAGCCCATGATTTTGCCATTCTTAATTCCAATATAAAATCTGATGTTATCCAGGCAAATGAATTTCCTGCTCTTTCCCAGAAATACAATGTTCGCGGTGTTCCAAAAACAGTAATAAATGAGATCATAGATGTAGTGGGTGCACAGCCCCTTGACATCCTTGCAGATAAGATTCTTGCAATGAAAAAGTAGAAAAGAATCATCTTCAAAGTGTTCAAAACATTTAAAAATATAACTACATATAACAATTATATGTGATTATATGTCAACTACAATTTCAATAAATGAAACAACTAGAGAGCATTTGAAAATGCTCGGTAGGAAAGGGGAAACCTATGATGAAATAATTAAAGCTCTTATAGAGGTTGCAAAAATGCACGGTTTTCTTGAAGAGCAGAAATGGGTGCTCAGTCATCAGAAGTTTTACAGGGCTGAGGATTTATGAGTTGGAAAATCCTAATTTCAGAGAAGGCAAGAAAGGAGTTTTACTCCCTTGATGAGATAATGCAAAAAAGAATAAAAAATAGTTTTCATGAACTAAAAAAGAATCCATTTCAAAAGAGAAGCAGGGCGGATATAAAAAAAATTAAAGGTTCATTTAATCCGGAGTTTTACAGATTGCGAGTTGGAAATTACAGGCTTGTTTATGTAGTAACTGAAAAGGAAGTTAAGATTACTTCAATAGTGCATCGTGAGAAAGGGTATAATTGGCTGGAATAAATTGAGGTGTTTGTGGCGTCCCAAAAACAATAAATAATAAAGAATTAGCTCGTTGCTTCAATATAATCTCTCAGTGTTTTTATCATTTCTTTCAATTCTTTTTGTTTCTCTGGTTCTGTATTAGGCAGCTGTTCTTCTAATTTTGTAATACCTCTCTCTAGTTTATTTATGAACTCAGCTTCCGTAATTTTCGTTGCACCCTTTACGAATTCTCCGCATAAATTCAGAAGTTCTTTTTCACTTATGTTATCTGCTGTGACTGTTCGTTCATTTTTTTTATTGGTTTCCACCATCACTCCAAACTCACGGGACGGACTGTCGTTGAGGACGAAACCGTGCGTTCTATAGACGTTACTGAGGACGTCGCAGCTGCGGACAGCAGGACCCACTCTTTTATCAATTCTCCAAAGATAACGTGCTTCTTTCCAAAGACAAAGTGCATCTTCACGTTCTGCATCCACCTGCCTGCCTATTGGAATACCATGCTTCTCATCTGTTCTATACTGGCCATCTGAAACAGGAAAATCCTCCAATATGTCAACTAAGGATGCACGGACTATAAGGTTTTCTCCATCTTCTACCAATGTATAATCAGGATGCTCTGCAACAAGGACGACATTCCTTGAGCCCTCTGCATCACCAGTCGGGAAGATATATCTCTGTTTTGTTTTTGGGTCAGTATAAACTATCTCTTTTCCAAGTTTCTTATTTGGTTCTTCATAAGCAGCCATGGTTCCGGTCCAGCAGGGATAACCTTTTTGTATGTGTCTCCATGCATCGCGTTTAACCAATACTTCATCATGCCTTTCGTTTGAAACTAAAACCCCTTTTGCTTCTTCTGCAAGCTTAAGTGCATCAGGAAATGAAACACCTTCTTTGTATGTTTTGAAAACCTCTATCGCAGGGCCTCTTATTCTCTCCTGTTTTTGTTTTTGTACAGTTTCCACCATATTATCACTAATTATAATTATTGATGGAAATATTTAAAAAACCATGTTTTAACACACCTATAAAAAAATGTCCAGTAATTCTGAAAACCTGTTTATTTGAATATCTGCTTCCTTGGGCTCGTCTCTGCCATAACCATACAATGCTCCTATGGATAGAGCATTAGTTTTTCTTGCAGCTTCTATATCATGTATCCTATCCCCGATAATTGCAGGTTTTAAACCTGGAAACTTATTCTTGATTTTTTCTATAATCTCACTTTTGGTTAGATTGTTCTCCCCAACACATTCTTTATAATCAAAATAATTTCTCATATCAAAATTAGATATTACAGAGTCAAGATACAGGATTCCACAATTGCTGCAAAGTGCCAGTTTATATCCCCTCTTCTTAAGGGTTTTCAAAGTTTCTATTACATCAGGAAAGAGTTCTCCAAATTCTGAGATATACTTCGGATACTGCTCTCTTGTCTTTAGCCTGAGTTCATGCCATAAGAAAATTTTATCTTTTGGAAGGAGATTTTTATAAAATCTATCGGATACTTCCCCCAAATGCATTCTTATTTTTTCTTCATCTACGGGAATTTCTGCATTCAGCTGGGAAACTGCCTTCTTTACAGCTTCTATATTGGACTTATCAGACTTAAAGAGGGTCCCATCTAAATCGAAAATTAATAGTCCAATCTCATTAGAATTCTCCATGCAAATTTTTCTACAGCATTCTTTTTATATCTTTATCCATTTTCACAGAACCGACGATTTATGAGCGAGGTATGAGAACTAAACAAAGGATTTTAAATTGAAAGGACCTAAGAAATTTCATGGGAGATTTTGAGCACACAGGAGAGGTTCTTATTCCTGAAAACCCTCTTGAAAGAATAATCGGCCAGGAAAGGGCCGTAAGAATAGCAGGGCTGGTTGCCCAACAGCACCGCCATCTTTTGTTGGTAGGTCCCCCCGGCACAGGAAAATCCCTTATCGCAAAAGCAATATCCTCTCTTCTTCCAAATCCAAAATTTGAGATTTCTGTTCTGCATAATTCCGAAAGATCTGAGAAGCCTTTGCTTTCAGTAAGAGCCGGCAAAGAAATTCTGCTTTCACAGAAAACAAGAAAGGAATATGGAAAAGAAATAGACCCAAGAGGAGCCCCAGTATTTGTTGCTGAAAAATTGGGTTTTAGATGCAAGCGATGCGGTTCGTTCAGCCCTTCATTACAGCGCATCTGTCCTTCCTGCGGTGCTGATAAATACCTGAAATATGATAATCCTTTTGAAGACCTGATAATAAGGGAGCAGAAGGAGGAAACAAGAGTTCACACAACAAGAATAGGCCACAATGGAAAGGAGGAACTGGTTGTTTATGAGAAAACCGAAGATGGCAGACTTTTGATTATTACAAAAGAAGATATGGTAAAGATGAAAAAGGACGAAAAGAACATGAGAAGAAAGATTCTTGTTCCCTTAAAAAGAAAAACCTTTGTTGAGGTTGTTGCTGCAAGCGAAACCGAGCTTTTGGGAGATGTAAAGCACGACCCTTATGGAGACCATCCTGAAATAGGAACCCCTGCTTATCTAAGGGTTGTTGCAGGCGCCATCCATGAAGCTCATGAAGGGGTCCTTTACATAGATGAACTGGCGACCCTCGGCACCCTGCAAAAATACATCCTTACATCAATGCAGGAAAGAAGATTTCCGATTACCGGAAGAAATCCAACAAGTGCAGGAGCGATAATAAAAGTAGACAAGGTTCCGTGTGATTTCATACTTGTCGGCGCCATGAATATGAACGACCTTCCTCTTCTAAATCCTGCCCTGCGTTCAAGAATAAGGGGAAACGGCTATGAAATCCTTGTGAACACACATATGGAAGATACTCCTGAAAACAGAAAAAAGATGGCCCAATTTGCTGCACAGGAAATCCTTATGGACGGCAGAATTCCCAATGCTTCTTATGGCGCAGTAAAAGAGTTAATAGAAGAAGGAAAGAGGATTGCAAGAAAGCTTGATGAAAAGAGCGGCATAACCCTCCGCTTAAGAAAATTAAGCGGGATACTAAAGCTGGCCGGAGACCTTGCACTGGATGAAGGGCTTATTGAACAGTCCCACATAAAGAAAGCAATAAAGGAATCCAAGACAATAGAAGAGCAGATAACAGAAAGATATGATAACTGGTGGGTTGCACAGGGAGCTGATTTTGGTTTGAGGAGTAAAAAAGGAAGCGAAACGGTCTGATAGGGACAAAGTTTTATAAATTCGTTTACTCAAATAAACACTTATGGACCCACAACACTGGGAATCCCCTAAAAAAATAAAAAGGGCAATAACTGCTTTCAAGGAATATATTTCTACCCTGGACCTAACCAACGATACTGATATAAAAAAATTGGGATTTCCTATTGCGGTCAAGGAATTTCCTCTTTTTAAGGATTCGTGCGGGGTTTTTGGAGGAAATTCAAAGGAATGGTATACATCCCTTCCAAAACTTCTTGAAATTTCAGGAAAAGATAAACAACAGGCCCGTAGCATCTCAAAAAGAGCCCTTGAATTATCACTCATAAGTCTTAGAGGTAGTGACCCTGTTCTGAGCAGGGGAAGAACTCTCCTTAGTTTCATAGGGGTTTTGGATGTTCTGGATCTCAATAGTGAAAAGGACCTTGTGCAGCTTTCACAATCCCACGCCAGAAGAAATTACCCCTGGTATTCTGATGCCTGCAAGTATTTTGGAACATACAGGGATGATTGGTATGGAGCACTTCAAAAGATGTTCATCCTTTCAAAAAGAGTATCTGAAAAAGACGCGCACTCAAAGATCCAGAAAATACTTGAGATAATTTCCCGCACCTCCAATGAAATGTTGTATTCTCCAGAAGAGGCAAAGAGGGAAGCTCTTGCACTTTTTGGACCGATTATCTCGGATTCAGCCACTGATGAAGATTTTAAGGCGCTGAACTCCAAGAATGCACGCAAAAATCCCTGGTTTGTTGTAATAACAAACCACTTTAACGGTTGGTATCTTTTTGTAGATGCTGTTCTTGAGGAGAATGGTTTTCCAAAGGAGCAAAGGGATGAAATATTGGCAAGAATAAAGGAAAGAAAGAAACAAAAAGGCTTTACTTCTAAGCAGGTCTTAGAGCGGTTAAAAAAATACATAAAGGAAAACAGAATAGTTCTCAACGGGTGCGGTGAAGACAAGGATGGAAATCTCAGACTTCTTCTCTTGGAAAACATCTTAAAAATAGAGGAATTAAAGTTCGCTGCATATCGGTTGGGGGGCGCAGGAAAGAGTTGGTACAAGGCGCTTAAATACCTTCTTATTCTGATGGATTATAAAAAAGAACAGGCTGGTTTTATTGTCCAGAATATAAAAAATAGTAGATATGTTCATGATGATAGGAAGTCCTTTCCAAAACCAAAGACCCCCAAAATCATTCAAAATCAGAGTTCAAGAAAACTAGAAAGACTAAAAGGATGAAATGTGGGAGGTGGGGAGAAGGAAAAACTAGTGTGGGAGGTGAGCATCCCTTCTCCCCTAAAGCCTTGTCAGACTCTAAGAAAATAAACCTTTCTTCCGACCTGTCTTTTCTTTAATATCTGCATGCTGCAAAGCTTGTTGAGTCTTGAGCTTGCTGCATTCCTTCCTTTGTATCCGAATTTTTTCTGCACCTGCTCTGCAGTTGCTTTTTTCTTTTTCTCAACAAAGTTCACTATTCTGTTGTCTATCTCAGGAAGAATAATCTCTTCCATAGGCCGGGTTTCTGTTGGTTCTCTTTTTTCCAGTTGTTCAATCCTCGCGAGGATGTTCTTGAGTATTCTGTTTGTACTCTCTCTTTCCTCAAGCAGTCTGTATGCAATCTCTGCAAGCACAAGCGGGTCCTTGAATTTTTCCATGTTTTCCTGCAGGTCTTTTTCTATTTCTGCCTTCAGAAAAACTGTACCGTTTTTAAATCCTTTCTTCCCTTTCATTTTGTGCCTCTTGGCTTGAACTGTTGCGCAATTGTCACGCAACTGTCATGATATTATCGTGATACTTTTTTAAACCTATCGTTTCTTCCTCAGTATTTTTTCCAAACAGGTGAAAATTTATGCAGTTAAAATTCATTGAATCAGATGTTGGTTTTCAACAGGCAAAGGTAGTTTTTCTTCCGGTGCCGTATGATTTGACCTCTTCATTTATTTCCGGTGCAAGAGAAGGCCCCTATGCAATTCTAAGAGCAAGCATAGAAAATGAGGATTATGATATGGAAACCGGTAAAACCCCAAGCTCCTTAGGTTTTCACGTTCTTGACCCTGTTCCTGTTGATGTTTCCTCTCCTGAAAACATGATTAAAGAGGTTGAAAAGAATGTTTCTTATATCCTTGAAAACAATAAATTTCCTGTAATCCTCGGAGGAGAACACACTGTTACGCTCGGGGCGCTGAACGCCTTTCCTGAAAAGGATTTTTCCATTCTTCAGATAGACGCCCATGCAGATATGAGGGATTCTTACATGGGAAGCAGGTTCTCCCATGTATGTGTTATGCGCAGGGCCTCTGAATCATTTGACAATATTGTGCAGGCAGGTGTAAGAAGTATATCTCAGGAAGAAGCAGATTATCTCAAAACAAGAGAAAATATTTTTACTTTCGGTTCTTCCTTTAACATTGAAGAGGTTATTTCCTCCTTAAAGAATGAAAAAGTATACCTTACAATTGATCTGGATGGTATAGATCCCTCACAAGCGCCTGCTGTAGGAACCCCCCAGCCCGGAGGGATTTTCTATTCCCAATTATTGGAACTCTTGAAAGAACTCTCAAAAAGTAAAAAGATAATCGGAATGGATGTTGTTGAACTGGCTCCCATTCCCGGAAACCGCATCACAGAGATGCTTGCTGCTTCCCTCATCTACAAATCGCTTGCTTATTTCCTTTGAATTATTGTGTTAATAAAGAAATACAAATGTTTTTAAGTTTACATTGTTTATAATTAGTTATGGCTTCCAAATCAGTCAAAGCTTTCAAATCAGCTAAAAATAAGAATCCACCTAAGCAAGGATTTTTCTCAAGGCTTTTCAGCTCTTCAGACCCGGTCAAGATAATAGAAAAAATACTCAATGATTTTGACAAGAAAAATATGGTTGAAAAAACCTTGGTTCTGAAGCAGTTATCCAAAAAGGGGCAGAAAGGCATATCCGCAATCATCTCTTTAATAAAGCCGGACACAAATGTTGAATTAAAAGGGAAGATATTTGAAATCCTGGGCAAGATTTCCCTTTCTGAAGAACACATCCTTTCCCTTATCAAGGCGTACAAAAACGAACCAATCCAGAACACAAAAGCCTCCTACATTTGGCTTCTCAGCAAATACCTGAACAAAGAGATTCCTCCAGATAAATATAAAGATGATATTGCCGCAGCATTCTTTGACAATGCTCTTGGAAGTGAAGATGAAGAAGGCATAAGGAATGCGATAATCCTTGTTCTTCTGGAACCCCCGAATCTTGATAAGGGCCTTGAAATATTCAAAAAACACATTAAATCAAACAGGTTCCCCACAACAAAAATAAGGATGTTGGATGCAATAAAAGATCTGCCAGGAAGCGAAATAATTTCCATGTTGACTACTGCTCTTGAGGATCTTGAAGATGTAGTTGTTTTTACTGCAATAGAAAATCTGAAAGATAAAGGAGACGCCGGCTTTTTACAGATTAAAAGAACCCTTGAAACCAACAAATTCCCTCAAGTCCGTTTGAAACTCATTAGATTGATGAAGGATATGCCAGGAAAGAAGATAGATGACCTCATCGGAGCGGGATTAGGGGACGAAGAAGACAATATTGTGGTTTTGGCGGCAAAAATTCTTCGGAAAAGAGATAAAAAAATCCAGTAAAAAATCCCATTAATTTTGGATAGATTTTTAAGGTTATCCTATTAACCTTTCTGTATGAAAAAACCCATTATTTTACTATTATTCTTAACTCTTTTCATGTTTGGTTGTGTTGAGGAAAGAGCCATCACTTTAACAGGCTCAGAAATCCCAATCACAACACAGGATATAGACATTGATGCAAATGGAATTCCAGAAGCAAGAATCATAGAATTCAAACCTATTGTAATAGACAGCGAACTTAATATAAATTTAAGAAGAATAATTACGGTTCATGAGGTTGGCGGTTCTCTCCAGACGTTTAATTATACAAATATTACTGCGCAGGATGTGCAGATTCTTCGCTCATATTTGAGCGATTTTAAAAACCCAAAAGAAAAATTTGATAAACAGTGCCTTCAGTCTCTTGGTTTTGAGGGCAATATGATAAAATGCCTTGATGCGGACAGCTGTGTTGAAGCCTGCACCTCCCAGAAGTGCAGGGATGCTGCAGAATATGGGAAGCAGACCTTTGGTTCATCTTTGTTTTTATACAAGACAGATTCTGACAAGATTGATGAATTAATCCTTGAACTGGATTCCAAGCTTGATGAACTTGAGGGTGCGAGCGAGATAAAACTCAGTGAGTTTGTTAAGACTGCAGACCAGATTCTTCTAAAAATTTATTCAATAAAAACCAATTCACTTTTCAACAGTCGTCTTTACGGGGTTTGTTCCTCTCCGAATTACAAGATGGAAAACATATACAATATGCTGGATATGGTTGTAGAAGAAATTAATTATACAAACCAACAATATAAATGTTCTAGTTATTTTTTACTTACCGGCGGAGATGAAACAGAATATACAGAGATTTATATAAGGGAAAATCCTTCAAGAAACCTTGAAATAGACCAGTTTAGTATTGTTATTGAAGGCAATGGTGAACTGGTGGAAGAAAATCCTCCTTCCGTGGAATGGAGGGGCATAAGAGTAGGGGTTTTTGAAAAAACAATTTTAAAGTACAGCTTCCTTTCTTCCACTCCGTTTGATGAAGAGGTCTTTTCAAAATGGAAACTTCCCGGAGTTTCAGAAAGGACAATTCAGTTGTTTGGTTATTTTGTGAGCCTAAAGGATAATATAGTTGTTATGTTTGCAATGAACCTCTCCAAATTCCTTTTTGATCTGTTCTATATATTCCTTGGTTATTATCCTTCCTTAGCGCTTGTGCTTTCGTTCTGGGTTGTTGCTTTTTTCCTTACAATATATCTTTTACAGTACACATATATAGGCGCTACAACTTTTATTGCAGATAAGAATGTAATGCACTCACTTCTTGAATACTTCCTGCCCCCTCTTGCAGATAAGGATAAATATCTGGTAACCGGAGGAATACTCCTTTTGATAGGGATTCCGCTTGGTCTTTTCTTTTCAAAAACAATTCTTATAACCGAACTTGTACTAAGTGATATCCCGAAATACTTGGGCACTGATATCGCTGGTTCTCTTTCAACAGTTTTCATCGTGTTGGGCATTTACACCATTTACATTGTTGTAGAGGATCATCTCAAAGCCATAATGCTTGGCCAGGGCTATTATTCTGCTTCAGAAGCGACCACACAATCCAATAGGGCGAATTACAAGAAAACAAAGGAACTTCTTTCTCAACTCAAGAAAGAGGTTGAAAGAGCAACAGCCCAAAAACTGGATGTCAAATCAGAATATGATGTTGTGAATTCCATTCCGCTGCATAGGATTAACCATCTTATAGAAGTTGCTGAAAAACAGGATGTTGCATTTGAATTGATAAAATTCAATTATGAAAGAATTGCAGAAGCCCTTAAATCCATAAATGAAAAGGAGAACATTGTAGAAAGCAAATGGGAACTTTGGGAAAAGAACATAAGCGGACTTATGGGGCAGAACGATTCAATACTCATTGCCTCAATCGTTTCAATACCCCCCCAATGGAGAAGATGGGCAGTCACAAGATTCGTTGGAGAGCACGCAGGAGAAGGTTATCTTATTGAAAATGATGAACTGAAAAGGAAGCAGGTCTCTGCAGAACATATGGCAGAGAAGCTTATGGGCTCTTTTAGGAAGAAGGGCATAATAAAGAGCGGAATCATCATAAAGAATGGAAAGCCGGCGTATATTTTTACTGAAAGAGGAAGCAAGTCAGTTGTCACAGTTCTCTCGCTCAAGCTTATATCCCTAACCAGTGCGTTTGAAAAGAGTTTTAGAGAATCTATTCTCAGGAGTGTTGCTGTAGGAAAAAATACCATTCTCTTATTTTCAAGAGCCAACACAACATTCAGTGTTCTTATCGTTGAAAAGAGCAAGGCAAAGGAAGTAATGGAAACCTGGAGCAAATCTTTAGGTTTAATATAGGTGTATTATATGGAAGATTACGGAGCAAGTACTATTAAAGTTCTTGAAGGTCTAGAAGGAGTAAGGAAAAGGCCTGCAATGTACATAGGAGACACGGGAAAACATGGTCTCCATCACATGATTTATGAGATAATGGATAATAGTATAGATGAAGCAATGGCAGGCTACTGCAAAAATATTGAGGTTATACTAAAAACAGACAACTCCATTTTCATGAGGGATGATGGAAGAGGAATTCCAGTAGGCATCCATCCAAAGTACAAAAAATCAGCCCTTGAAATTGTTACAACAATGCTTCATGCAGGAGGTAAGTTTGAGAAAAAAGCCTATAAAGTAAGCGGTGGTCTGCACGGTGTAGGACTGTCCGTTGTAAATGCCTTAAGTGAACGAATGGAGATTGAGGTGCACAGGGATGGAAAAATACATGTGCAGAAATATGAAAAAGGCAAATCAACAACCCCTGTTGAGGTCAAAGGGGATAGTAATTACACAGGTACAATCGTGCGCTTCAAGCCTGACCTTTCCATTTTCCCGTCCATAGAATTTGATTTCAATTCCCTGGCAGAACGTTTCAGGGAAATCGCTTTTTTGAATAAGGGACTGCGCATCATTCTTGATGACGAAAAGATGGAAAAGAGGGAGGAATTCTTTTCAGAAGGAGGTCTTTCCGAATTTATCCTTTTCATCAATAAGAGCAGAACCCCCTTTCACATACCAATAGTTGCAGATAAAGTAGATGGAGATGTCATAATGGAATATGGAGTTCAATATACTGATTACTATTCCACCTCACTTTATTCATTTGTAAATAACATAAAAACAACAGAAGGAGGAACACACGTATCCGGTTTCAGGACTGCCCTTCTCCGTTCTATAAATGAATATGCAAAGTCCAACAATCTGATGAAGGAAAAGGACAGAAGGTTTGTGCAGGATGATATACAGGAAGGCCTCACTGCTCTTATAAGCGTAAAGATTCCTTCCCCCCAATTTGAGGGCCAGACAAAAACAAAGCTTGGAAACCCGGAAGTCAAGAGCGCTGTTGAAAAATTCGTTTACTCCTCTTTTAAGAGCTACCTTGAAGAGCATCCAAAGGAAGCCCAGTTGGTAATCTCAAAAATCGCAAGAGCCATGAAGGCAAGGGAGGCTGCGCAGAAGGCAAGAGATCTTATAAGAAGGAAGAGTGTTTTTGAATCCTCTGTTCTTCCGGGAAAGCTTGCCGATTGTATAGAAAACGACCCAACAAAGGCAGAGATTTTTATCGTAGAAGGAGATTCTGCAGGAGGTTCAGCCAAGCAGGGCAGAGACAGGAATACACAGGCAATCCTTCCGCTCAGAGGAAAAATTCTGAATGTTGAGAAGGCACCCCTCACAAAGCTTCTTGCAAATGAAGAAATAAAGTCCATGATTCTTGCATTCGGCACAGGGTTCGGAGAGGAGTTTAACCTTTCTAAATTAAGGTATCATAAGATAGTAATAATGACGGATGCTGATGTTGACGGGAGCCATATACGAACCCTTCTCCTTACACTTCTTTACCGCCATTTCAATAAAGTAATTGAAGATGGATATGTTTACATAGCCCAGCCTCCTCTTTACAAGGTAAAGAAAGGGAAAACCGAGAAATATGCTTTCAACGACCAGGAGCTTGCAGTTTGTATTGAAGAGATGGGGGAGAGCGCCAGCATCCAAAGATACAAAGGTCTTGGAGAGATGAACCCTGAGCAGTTATGGGAAACCACCATGAATCCTGAAACCCGCACCCTCAAAAGGGTTACTATTGAAGATGCAATGAAAGCAGACAAACTTTTCAGCGTTCTTATGGGTGATGCTGTTGAGCCACGAAGGGAATTCATCTCTGCTCATGCAAAAGAGGTTATGAACCTGGACGTGTGATATTATGACAATTGTAGATATTCCTATTGAAGAGGATATGAAAAGGTCCTATATGGATTATGCAATGAGTGTTATTGTAAGCAGGGCCCTGCCTGATGTAAGGGACGGCCTTAAACCAGTTCACAGAAGGATTCTTTACGCGATGCAGGAGCTTGGAAATACACACAACCACCCGCATAAAAAGAGTGCAAGAATCGTCGGCGAGTGTTTGGGTAAATATCATCCGCATGGAGATACTGCAATCTATGATTCTCTTGTAAGGATGGCCCAGGATTTTAGTTTAAGATACCTGCTTGTTGACGGGCATGGAAATTTTGGAAGTGTGGATGGGGACTCTGCCGCCGCCATGCGTTATACCGAATGCCGTATGACCCGTTTAGCAGAGGACATGCTAAAAAATATAAAAGAGGATACGGTTGATTTCCTTCCAAATTTTGACGGCACATTAAAAGAACCCTCAGTTCTTCCATCCACAAGCCCCAATCTTCTGATAAATGGTTCTTCAGGCATTGCTGTTGGTATGTCAACTAATATTCCTCCGCACAACCTTATTGAGATTTCAGATGCAATCCTTGCTCTCATAGACGGCGCAGATGAGGAAAAATTACTGCAGATAGTAAGCGGACCCGATTTCCCCACAGGAGGCCTCATCGTAGGAAGGAAAGGAATCCTCTTAGCATACACCACAGGAAGAGGCATAATAAGAGTTAGGGGAAGAATCACCATCACTGAAGACAATAAGATAATAATTACTGAAATTCCTTACCAGGTTAACAAAACCTCCCTCATAAGGCAGGTTGTTGACGGAGTAAAGTCAAAAAAGATAGAAGGAATAAAAGGGATACAAGACCGCTCGGACAGAAAAGGTATGCACATAGATATAGACCTTAAGAGAGGGGAAAATCCTGAGGTTGTGAAAAACCAATTATTGAAGCATACTTCTCTTGAGGTAAGCTTTGGAATAATAAACCTTGCACTTGTAAATGGTGTTCCCAAGGTTCTTCCGCTCAAAGATATGCTTTCTGAATTCATTGATTTCAGAAAAGAGATTATAAGAAGAAGAAGCACCTATGAGCTCAACAAATCAAAGGACAGGATTCATATTCTTGAAGGCCTGAAAAAAGCACTATCCAACATAGACCCAATCATCCAGATGATAAAGTCTGCAAAAAGTCCTGCTGATGCAAAGCTTGCACTTGCCAAGGTGCATTCATTTACAGAAAAGCAGGCAGCCGCAATCCTTGATATGAAGCTGCAGAAATTAACCAGCCTTGAGGTTGAATCTCTTCTCAAAGAACACAGGGAGCTTGAGGAAAGGATAATATACCTGGAAAAGGTTCTTTCGGACGAATCCATTGTTCTTAGCATAATAAAGGAAGAGACCTCTGAGATAAAAGCTAGATACGGGGATAAAAGAAAAACAGAAATTATAGAGGGCGAAGAAGACATGGATATAGAAGCTCTTATCCCTGATGAAGAAGTGGTGGTTACTCTCTCCAATAAAGGATACGTGAAAAGGGTTCCTCTTGACCAATACAGAACCCAGAAGAGAGGCGGAATAGGGGTGAGAAGTGCAGAAACCGTTGAGGATGATTTTATTGAGGACGTTCTTATCACAACCAATCACAAATATATTCTTTTCTTTACGGATAGAGGAAAGGTGCACTGGCTTAAAACATATCTTATTCCTGAGGCAGGAAGATACTCCAAAGGAAAACCCATAGTAAACCTGCTTGAACTTGAAGATGCCAAGGTAACCTCAAGGATTGTTGTAAAGAATTTTGAGGAAGGTTCTCTTTTCATGGCTACTGAAAAAGGAACAGTAAAGAAAACCCCTCTTTCTGCCTTCAGCCATCCAAGAAGAGGAGGAATAATAGCCCTTACATTGCATGAAGGGGATACTCTGGTTGAGGTAAAGCATATTGTTCCCGGCGAAGAGATAATACTTGCAACTGCAAAAGGAAAATCCATCCGCTTCAGGGAATCTGATGTAAGGAACATGGGAAGAACAGCTGCAGGAGTCCGCGGAATAAGGCTTGCAAAGGAAGATAAGGTAATTGGCGCTGCATCCAACAGGGCCGGACCTGCCCTTCTTACAATCACAGAATACGGCTATGGAAAACGCACTAATATAGAGGAATACAGACTGCAGAACAGAGGCGGTTCAGGGATAATAAACATAAATACCGGAAAAAGGAACGGCGATGCAGTAGACATAAGAGCTGTTGATGAAGACGACCAGATAATCGTTGTAAGCTCTAGGGCTCAGCTTATCCGCATTAATGTTTCCAATATTTCAGTAATAGGAAGGAATACAAAAGGGGTGCGCATAATCCGTCTTAAGGAAAAGGAGAAGGTTTCCTCTTTTACAAGGGTTCCAAAGGAAGAGAAGGAGGAGATTGAGGAGAGTGAAGAGAAGCCAGAGAACACCAAGAAGCCAGAGAACACCGAGAAGCCAGAGAACACTGAGAAGCCAGAGAACACTGAGAAGCCAGAGAACACTGAGAAGCCAGAGAACACTGAGAAGCCAGAGAACACTGAGAAGCCAGAGAACACTGAGAACACTAAGAAGCCAAAGACTATAGAGAACACTGAGAACACTAAGAAGCCAAAGACTATAGAGAACACTGAGAATACTAAGAAGCCAGAGAATATTGAGAATACTGGGGAAAATGATTCTGCAACTTAAAAACCTTTTTAAACCTTCTCTGATTACTTTATTCTGGTGATTTGTGTGCGAAGATTGATGTTGATCCTTTTACTATCCCTATTTCTTGCCCCAGCATTTGCCGGAACATGTGAAACCCGCTTCAAGGAAACAGTAAGAATACAGGTTTTTGATTCTCATTGGGTGCCTATAGAAGGAGCGATGGTGAACATAACCTATCAAAAAGATTACACTACAGATAAGGGCTATGTAACAACAAATAATTTTTATACAGATAGCGAGGGAAAAACAGAGATAACTATCCACAACGATGAGCAGAATCCTGCAAAGGTTGACTGCACTTACACAGTAAAGGTTTCTTATTTAGGAAGCGAGCAGACAAGAAATGAAGAAGCAGGCTCGCACGGCCTTACAGCAGACCTGCAGTTCACTTTTGAGGCATACACCCTGAATATTTATGTTGAAGACCGTGTTGGAGACCCCATTTCCAATGCAGAAGTAAATGTCATGGGAATGAAGAAAAGAACAGATAACTCAGGTCTTGCGAGGTATACAGTAATATCCGGCGTTGTTCCCATCTCCGTAAAATACTCAAAAGGAGTGGTCAGCGAAGAACTTTATATAGCTGAAGATACAGACTACACCTTCCAGCTTATATTATACAACTTAAAAATTTCTGTTGTGGATGATGACGGGGAGCCTTTGAAGGCCCTTATAACTGCTGATGGAGATACCTATGACACTACAACCCTTAACCTCAAGGACCTTTTAACCCCCAACCCAATAGTAACGGTTGAGTATGGAGGAAGGGAAAAAGAGATCCCCATAGACCTTGATGAGAACCAGAATTATGAGGTTGTGTTTGATACGACCCCGCCGGTAATAGAAAACCTGAAGATAACCCAATCTTCTAAGGCAATAAAGGTCGCTTTTAATGCATATGATGTTGGAATGGCTCCTTCAGGAGTAGACCTTGAGAATGTGAAGGTTACTTATATAGTTGAGGGAAGCTCTTATGACGCACCTGTTTACAAAGAGTCAGGAAACAAATATATTGGGGAGATACCTCTTCAGCCCGTAAATACTCTTGTGAAAATAAAGGTGCTTGTTTCAGATGCAGATGAAAACTCTGCAAAATACGAAGCAGAATTCCTTATAACACAGGGAGCAATTGAGGATGTGAATGGTGAAAATGGAGCAGTTGAAGAAGAAGGTTTCCCCTGGATATGGTTGGTAATAGGGGTCATAGTTATTGTTATCGGCTATCTTGGTTACACTTACATAAAAGGAATCATTGAATGAATCCGTTATTGTAATAAACATCAGTCGCGTGCGTTCTCATGCCGAGATCGCATAACCCGGTAGTGCGCGTGCCTGGAAAGCACGTCCCGCAAGGGATTGGGAGTTCAAATCTCCCTCTCGGCGTTAAAGAATAGGTGGTATATATGGATGAACTAACAAACCAAACCGTTGCCTCAACTGTGGACATTGTGAATGCCACGGGATTAGGAGCTCTTGTAGGTGGAAATACTTATCTAATGGCGATAGCTGTTGTTGCAATCTTCTTTCTTTTGGCGGTAATAGCTCTTATATTGATGAAACTTGCCTTCAATCTTGTAGCAAAGAAAACCAAGACAGAACTTGATGATAAACTTCTTGAAACAACAGAAAACCCTGTTTTTCGCTTTATACTCTTAGCAGGTTTATTCATTGCTTTAAACATTATAAATCTCTCTGCCCCAATCTCTGGTTTCATAGGCGGGGTTCTCCTAACATTACTCTATGCAACATTCCTATTTTTTTCCCTGGACATAGTAAATGTATTTGTAAAATACGGCTTAAAGGAATGGTCAGCTAAAACCAAATCCACGATTGATGATGAAGTGATTCCACTGACTCATAAAACACTTAATGCAGTAATATGGGTAATAGGAATAATGATGATTCTTAGTACGTGGGGGATAGATATCGGCCCATTACTTGCAGGTCTTGGAATCGCAGGCCTTGCCATCTCCTTTGCAGTACAGGATTCCCTTGCAAACATATTCGGAGGAATCTCCCTTATACTTGACAGGACGGTAAGGGTCGGGGATAAGGTTGAGCTTGCTTCAGGCCAATTAGGGGTTATAGATGATATCGGCTTAAGAAGCACAAAACTTAGAACCTATGACAATGAGATAGTAATAATTCCGAATTCACAGCTTGCAAACGAGATGTTGAAGAACTTTGTACAGCCCGACCATAGAATGAGGGTTGTTGTTCCCTTCACTGTTGAATATGGTTCTGACCCAATGAAGGTGGTTAAGGTTATTGGAAAGGCCGTTTCAGGAATGAATGGAATCTCCAAAAAGCCAAAACCAGAGATTTTATTTATAGAGATGGGTGATTTTTCCCTTAATTTCAAGGCTCTTTTCTGGGTGGATGATTATTCGGTTGCATACGGCAAGAAGCTTGAGGCAGTGAATATAATACACAGTGCACTCAACAAAGCAAAGATAGGAATTCCTTTCCCGACGCAAACGGTCCATTTAAAGAAGTGAAAATTCATACATCTAAGAAGAAAACAGCCCCCATCCAAGTAAAAAAAAGGGATTTTAGGGTAGTTGAGTTTTATCTCAACGGAAATCATTTTTTTGGAAGTTTTTTAAATGACCTTTCCTTTGAAGGAGAAGACCCAATCCATATAAGCAAAAGAATAGAAAAAGCAAAAAAAGAGGGAATGATTGTTTATTCCCTTACCTGAACATTGAACCCATTTTTCTTTTTATTATTCTTGATTCAGTAAGTTTGCTTTTTATCTTTTTTGCAAGCTCCCTTGCTTCTCCTTCTAAAGCACTTGTATCAATTGGAACACCAAGGAATTTTGAGAGTGTTTTAAGAACATTAGAGGCGGCTTTTGGATCCGCTTCCTCCGCGCTTTCTGCAAGAAAGGAAACCACAGGAATATCATGTAGGAACCCTTCTGAAAGAAGTACTGCAGTAACCCCGGTTGTTGCTCCCTCTTTTATTTTCTTTGCCACTGTTTTCTTGAGCAAAGGTTTTACGAATTCTTCCTTACTTGTAATCACATAAACATCATTTGGTTTTTCATTCATGCTTATTCCGCCAAGGGAAATGAGCATCCTTGCACCTATTTTTTTTGAGTAGTCCAGTATTTTTTCAGCCAGTTCAGTTGAAACAGAAATGGGAATTGCTGTTTCTGAGAGAAGCACAACAAGATTATTTTTTTTTGAATAATGTATCCTTGCCGGAGGCATTGGTTTATAATCATGGATTGCAGTTATCGGTGCGAACTTATCGCTTGAAACATACCCAATCAGTTCCATATCCAGCAAATCCACAAGATAGCTTGTTGCTATGCTCCCTACAAGACCGGTGGAAGGAAATCCCACAACAAAATAACCTTCTTTTAATTTGATTTTCCTGAGTTCTTCTATTTCTGTTGCCATAATCATTTTTCTGATAAAACCTTTTTAATGTTTTCCGATGTTTTCCTACTGATGTCTATTTCAAAAATCCTGCAGAACAAAAGGGTTCACTTGGCCATACATTCTATAATCTCACTGTTACTTATAGGAATTATCCTTTATTTTGCCGGCGTTGATGCAGTGCTAAAGGAATTTGCAAACATCAACTTTTTTTATCTTTTTCTTGCTGTTTTTTTCCTTTTTCTAATGTATCTTGGTATGGTCCTTAGAATAAAGATAATGCTTGATGAGATGGGGTGTCCCCTGAGTTTCATGAAGATTCTCAGCGCGCATTTTACAGGCATGCTTATGTCCGACTTTACCCCGGCAAGAAGCGGATACCTTGCTACTGCCGTAGTTCTTAATAAGAATTATAAGATTCCTTCAGAAAAAGCAATGCTTTCGGTTATAGGCCCCCAGGCCTTTGATTTTGTAGTGAAGATAGGAGCCGGAACTGTAGCTGTTATTTACCTTATTTTTTCACTATTTCAGGGGAACGGCGGTTATTTTCTCTTCATAGGCGTATTCGGCCTTCTATTCGTTCTACTGGTTATGATACTTCTTATGTTCTCCAGAAAATTCTTATCTTTGTTTTCCTTTTCCAAATCCATTCCCTTTATTGGAAGAATATACAATATGTTTGAACGTATGCAGGTTCATTCCGACATTGTGATAAAGAAGACCCCTATACTAATCTTGATTCTTATTTTCACCTGGACTTTCAAGGCTATTTCCTGGTGGATGGTTGCGTGGTCTGCAGGTCTTTTTATAGATTTTGCATACGGAGGAGAGTTGGTTTTCTATTATTTTTTCCAGCCTCTTGTTACGATGCTTGAGTTTGTACCTTCCCCTACTCTTGCAGGTATGGGTCTAAGTGAGGGAGGAGGTATATTAGTGATGAGCCTCTTCGGCATTAGCGTGGCAAAAATCACCTTCTTCATGCTTCTTGCAAGATTCAAAACAATAGTGCTTAATCTTCCCGGCCTTTATGAACTCCAGAAAGGTGTAAAGTTATGAGGATAGTAATTACAGGGACTCCGGGAACAGGCAAAACAGAAGTAGCCAAACACCTTTCTTCTTTACTCTCATTTGAATTGATTTCTATAAAGGATTTTGTTCTTGAGAGCCATCTTGGAAAGGAGAAGGATGGTGAAATAGAGGTGGGAATACCTCTTCTGAAGAGAAGATTGAGTGAATTCATTGGTCCAAGAAAGGATTTTGTTCTTGAGGGGCATCTTGCATGCGAATTTACAGTTCCTTATGACCACATATTCGTGCTCCGCACTCACCCCGAAACCCTTAGAAAGCGCCTCCTCCCAAGAAATTATTCTGAAAAAAAACTTAACAGCAATCTTATGACAGAGATGCTGGATTATTGTTATCTTACCTCAATTCTGCACTACAAGGATGTTGGGGAGCTTGACACCTCCACCTCAACAGCCATAGAGACTGCACAGAGGATAGTTAAGAACATACGGGATGGTGCGCAACTTGACAGCGTAAACTGGTCTGCAGAACTCAAGGATTTCGTTCTGAATCGGACCATTTAGGGTCCGCGGAACATCATGCCTTTATCTTGTTTTTTGGTGTTTTCCCTCTGAGCCAAGAGATCCCCCTCATTATCTTAGATGGCTCTACCGTAAGCCCGTCTCCTGCAAGCGGATTTTTGGTCAGTCCCATCTTTTGCGCAAGTCTATTAGCCTCATTTTTTATTTTTTCTTCAGCGGCTATTTTTATACTCTCGGACAATTCCTTGTTTCCAGCCATTTCAATAAGTTGTCCATATGACTTATTCACAACACATTTTTCAACAACTTTCATTTTCGCAGCTTCAATATTGGCCTTGGCAGCTTCTCTTACCTTTTCTGGTAATCCCTTGTTTTCAGCCATTCCAATAAGTCTTTCATATGATCCATCCGCAGTATATTTCTCAATAGCCTTCATTCCCGCAGCTTCCCTTACACTCCCTGGTAATTCTTCATCTTTAGCCATTCCAATAAGACCGTTATATGATTCATTTACATCATATTTTTCAACAGCCTTCATTCCCACAGCTTCAAGATTAGTTCTGGCAGCTTCTCTTACACTCTCTGGTAATTCTTTGTTTCCACCAATTCCAATAAGTCTTCCATATGATCCATCCGCAGTATATTTCTCAATAGCCTTCATTCCTGCAGTTTCCCTTACACTATCTGACAATTCTTTGTTTCCAGATATTTCAATAAGTTCTTTGTATAATCCATCTGCAGCACATTTTTCAACAACTTTCATTCCAGCAGCTTCAAGATTAGTTCTGGCAGCTTCTCTTACACTCTCTGGTAATCCCTCGTTTCCAGCCATTTCAATAAGTTGTCCATATGATTCATTTACATCATATTTTTCAACAGCCTTCATTCCCACAGCTTCAAGATTAGTTCTGGCAGCTTCTCTTACACTCTCTGGTAATTCTTTGTTTCCACCAATTCCAATAAGTCCTCCATATAATCCATCCGCAGTATATTTCTCAATAACCTTCATTCCTGCAGTTTCCCTTACACTCTCTGACAATTCTTTGTTTCCAGATATTTCAATAAGTCCTCCATATAATCCACCCGCAGCACATTTTTCAATAGCCTTCATTCCTGCGGCTTCCCTTATTTTCTCTGGTGATTCCTTAAGATATTCGGCTATTCTAATAAGTTGTCCATATGACTTATTCACAGCACAGTTTTCAACACCCTTCATTCCCGCAGTTATCCTTACACCCTCTGGTAATCCCTCGTTTCCAGCCATTTGAATAAGCCCTATATAATATCCATCTGCAGCATATTCTTCAACAGCCTTCATTCCCGCAGCTTCCCTTACTCCAGAATCTTCATGGTACAACGCCACAATCAAATTATCATCCATATTTTATCACCTTGATAATATTTATGTGGCGAAATATTTAAAAACCTATCCTTCTTTTCCACTTTTGAACACAATTTAGCTATTTACCAAAGCAGGCATCACAACAGCTCTTTCTTAAGCCCAATAAACCTCTCAAACTGTTCCAAGGAAATAGTCGGTTTCCCCCACTCATCATCAGCCAGTCTTGGGCAGGCAGTGAGTATATACCCTTCAAAACTCATAAAATTCTCCAGTGCCTTCTGGTTTACCTCATTTAAAACAAGGATTTCGCTATCCACCCCAACGTCTCCCAATTTCCTTTTTATCTCTTCTGCCAGTTTTACTTTCTTCTGCCCTATCTTCGTGCTTACTATTATTCCGATTCTCTTTGCCTCAACCAG
>JAGMCT010000002.1 GCA_023129075.1 Microcaldota archaeon | reverse complement strand
CCGTCTGTTGAGTACCAGCACACATCTGGGTTTGCTTCTGTATATGTGTAGTTTAATTCAGTGATTGGGTATGTGTATGTTTTGTTTTCAGGATATGTGATGGATATCAATGGGGTAATTATATCTACTGTTAAGGTGAAGTTTTGAGGGGCCCAGTCAGAAATCCCTGTTGTCTCGTTGCACCATACATTCCACTCAAAAGTTCCATCAGTTAGGTTCAGAATTGTGTAATTTGAATAATTTGCAGATTTAGAATCAACCCAGGTATAGTTCTTATGCCATCCTCCTGCCCAGGTTCCCCATAACTCACAGGTGTCAAGTTCTGTTAGGGAATAGGCCGTAAAGTTGAAGTAAATATTATTGGAATAATCAAGATAACTATTATGAGGGGGTGCTTCTAATGAAATTGCCGGCGGAACAGTATCTACTGCAAAATATCTCTTATTGGATTTCCCCATATTTCCATGCGTGTCATTGCAGTAGAATACAATAACATAGGGTGCTTCACCAGACATGTTTTTTGTGTGGTTGAAATATGTGTTGCTGTATTTGTCCATTGAAACCAATGTACTATTATATATGTTTTCTATTTGAGTATCTGTAAGCGCATTATTGTAAATTATTACTTCATCTATTGTTCCATTGAAATATTCACCTAAACTGTTATCATCCCCATCATGGAATTTTGTATCTCCGTTTCTTCCTATACTGATATCACCGCTGTGGGACCATAATTGTGAACCGCTGCCGTTTGCAAAATTGGCGCCGTCCAGATAGCCTTTTAGTGCATCAATTTGGACTGCTGGTGTTCCATCAAGGCGCACCACTACATGATGCCAGGTGTTGCTGGATATACTGCTTGTATTCATCCAGGTTCCATCCCAATTGCTCTCAGCAGCTGGCTCATTCCAGCCTCCAACATAAAGGGAGCCGTTGTATACATATATATTCAATCCTCTTGATGCCCCTCCTTCTTCGTATATTACCTGCTTGGCATCTAAATCCTTATCATTTACTTTGAACCATGCGCTTATTGTTCTCTTGTCATGAGTTCCTAGGTTGATATCATATGAATTAGGTATGCTAATGTAATCATCACCATCAAAATTATAAGCAAAACCGCTGTATCCAGCGGTATCTGTAACACCATATGCTGTTCCATGATTGCTTCCTGCAAAATCTTTGGCAGTTTTTTCAAACTTCCAGAATGCAACCATTTCATTGTATTTCTCAGGGCCGTCCAAGCTGTATCCGCACCAGTCCCCAGGTTTATTTAAACTTACATTAAAGTCTATCATATCTGCAATATATGTTTTTGCTTCAGGGCTTATGATTGTTATTATAGGGGGGAACATGTCCATTGTTATGGTTCTTGTTTCAGTGCAATTAAGGTTGTTGAATAGGTCAGAAGCGCAGGCATAATAATCATATGTGCCGTCTGAGTCTTCTTGGTCAATGTACAACTGCCATTTATCTGCATCATATTTGTATAAATTGGAAAAATACTGTTGTTGTATTTGGTCTGCGCTTAAACTCATATTCCAAATTCTTACTTCATCTATGAGACCATCGTAATAAAAATTATTTCTGGCTCCATCAAAGACTGCAGCTTCAGAACCGTCTCCAATAAATCCGTACCTGGTAGTCCCTGTTCCTAACTTCACTCCAGTAGGGTACGCATTTACTTCGTTTTCTAGATTTGCATCTAAATACAACCTTTTGTCGAGTGTTTCTGAGGAATCAAATACAGCACAACCGAAATGCCATTCATCATCATTGGCAGGAGTGCTCCCATATAAATCATTTGTACTGCCACTGGAATTTGTTGTTCCAAAGCCTAAAAGGCCGTTATTTGACCGGATAAAGAAATTGAAATATTCGCTTCGGTCAAAATCTACAAACGCCCAGTTATCAAAGGTCCCTCCACCGTAGTGCGATGTCTTAAACCATATACAAATTGTAATATTATTGATTGCTCCTACAGAGTTATAATATAAATCTTTGATAGCAATGTAATCTCCGCTTCCATCAAAGCTTGCTGATTTTCCGTATCTTCCGGTTACGTAATGTGTATTCCCTCTTATAGCTCCATCATAATTGCTGTTGCTTATGTCTTTTATATGTGTGTCATTATCACCTATGATTGAGATGTTATCAAAATTATACATGAGAATTAAATCATCATTATACATTCCATAAATTGTGTTATCCCAGCTAAAGTTAACTTCTTTTAAAGAAGCAGCTCCTAGTATACTTACATTTATAGGTATGGGAAATGATATAACAGTTGTGCCATCTGGTAGTGTTGGGGGTGTGAAGTTTACAAGAATGGGTATTGCATTGATTGTTACTGTTCTATTCTTATCACCCCAATCGCTGTTTCCTGCTGTATCATAAGCTATACAATTCCATGTGTAATTTCCGCTGACTAGTTCAAGTGTCCAAGATGAACTGTTGCTTACCCCTAAAATAGCTGTTGTTTGGTTTAGGCTGAATGATTGGTTGCTGCTGTTTGTTATATATAGACTGATGTTTCTTAATTCTCTATTATCTGTTGCATTGCATTCGAATATTATATTAATTGGGTATAAGGCACTTGTAGTATAGTTTGGCGCTGGACTTACCAAAGTTACATTAGGCTGTGTTATGTCTATTGCAAATGAGACCTCTTCATAATCGTTTATACTTCCGTTTGTGTCATTGCACCAGAATTTTGCTGTGTATGTGTTTTCCGGCATGCTTGAGTTTGTGTGGGTAAAAAATGTGTTGTTGATTTTTGTCATGGTTATGTTGCTGGCCCAATCATCCAGTGTATATCTACATGTGTCTCCTGCCATAGCTGGGCCTGGGAAACCTAAACTTACGTTGAAATCTATTGATATGGTTGAGTATGATTTGGGTTTTGGGCTTTCTATTATAACATCAAAGTCAGGGGTTATTTTTGTGAACGTTACATTGCTTGAGTTTTCATGGCCTGCCAAATCCTTGATGTATACTGTCCATGTGTTGCTGCCTTCCATAGATACTAAACCTGTGAATGAGTTCCCGCATGAGGTTGGTGTAGAGTTTGTAATTCCGCCGTCTGTTGAGTACCAGCACACATCTGGGTTTGCTTCTGTATATGTGTAGTTTAATTCAGTGATTGGGTATGTGTATGTTTTGTTTTCAGGATATGTGATGGATATCAATGGGGTAATTATATCTACTGTTAAGGTGAAGTTTTGAGGGGCCCAGTCTTTGTTCCCGTTGGAATCGTTGCACCATACATTCCATTCAAAAGTTCCATCAGTTAGGTTCAGAATTGTATAATTTGAATAATCTTGAACTCCTGGGCTTTTCCAGGTATAATTATTGTGCCATCCTCCTGCCCAGGTTCCCCATAGTTCGCAGGTGTCAATAGTTAAACCTGTCTGGGCATATGCAGTAAAGTTGAAGTAAATATTATTGGAATAATCAAGATAACTATTATGAGGGGGAGCTTCTAATGAAATTGCCGGCGGAACAGTATCTACTGCAAAATATCTTTTATTGGATTTTCCCATATTTCCGTGCGTGTCATTGCAGTAGAATACAACAATATGAGGTGCTTTACCAGACATGTTTTTTGTATAGTTGAAATATGTATTGCTGTATTTGTCCATTGAAACCAATGTACTATTATATATGTTTTCTATTTGAGTATCTGTAAGCGCATCATTGTAAATTATTACCTCATCTATTGTTCCATTGAAATATTCACCTAAACTGCCATCATCTCCATCATGGAATTTTGTATCTCCATTTCTTCCTATACTGATGTCACCGCTGTGGGACCATAATTGTGAACCGCTGCCGTTTGCAAAATTGGCGCCGTCCAGATAGCCTTTTAGTGCATCAATTTGGACTGCTGGTGTTCCATCAAGGCGCACCACTACATGATGCCAGGTGTTGCTGGATATACTGCTTGTATTCATCCAGGTTCCATCCCAATTGCTCTCAGCAGCTGGCTCATTCCAGCCTCCAACATAAAGGGAGCCGTTGTATACATATATATTCAATCCTCTTACTGTTGCTCCCTCTTCATATATTACCTGCTTGGCATCTAAATCCTTATCATTTACTTTGAACCATGCGCTTATTGTTCTCTTGTCATGAACTCCCAGGTTGATATCATATGAATTGGGTATGCTGATGTAATCATCGCCGTCAAAATTATAAGCAAAACCGCTGTATCCAGCGGTATCTGTAACACCATAGGCTGTTCCATGATTGCTTCCTGCAAAATCTTTGGCAGTTTTTTCAAACTTCCAGAATGCAACCATTTCATTGTATTTCTCAGGGCCGTCCAAGCTGTATCCGCACCAGTCTCCAGGTTTATTTAAACTTACATTAAAGTCTATCATATCTGCAATATATGTTTTTGCTTCAGGGCTTATGATTGTTATTACAGGAGGGAACATGTCTATTGTTATGGTTCTTATTTCAGTGCAATTAAAATCGTTGGATAGGTCAGAAGCGCAGGCATAATAATCATATGTGCCGTCTGAGTCTTCTTGGTCAATGTACAACTGCCATTTATCTGCATCATATTTGTATAAATTGGAAAAATACTGTTGTTGTATTTGGTCTGCGCTTAAACTCATATTCCAAATTCTTACTTCATCGATTGTTCCGTTATAGTACAACTCGTTTCTAGTTCCATTGAAAACTGCAGCTTCAGAACCGTCTCCAATAAATCCGTACCTGGTAGTTCCTGTTCCTAAGGTTATCCCTGTTGAATAAGCATCAACTTTATTATCCAGCTTTCCATCTAAATATAATTTTTTGTCATATGTATCTAAAGAATCAAATACAGCACAGCCGAAATGCCATTCATCATCATTGGCAGGAGTGCTTCCGTAGAAGTCATGTGTGCAACCGCCGCAACTGGTCGTTCCAAAGCCTAAAAGCCCGTTTGGCCGGATAAAGAAATTGAAATATTCGCTTCGGTCAAAATCTACAAACGCCCAGTTATCAAAGGTCCCTCCGCCTGATTCTTTAGTCTTGAACCAAACGCATACCGTAAGATTTCCAATCTCTCCTGTTGTGTCAAAGTGTAAGTTTTTGATGGCAAGATAATCTCCATCCCCATCAAAATTTATTGCCTCTCCGTATCTTCCGGTTACATAATGTGCATCTCCTATTAGAACTCCATCATAACTGCTGTTGCTTATGTCTTTTACGTATGTATTATTATCTCCTATGATTGGGATGTTATCAAAATTATACATGAGGATTAAACTGCTATTGTACATTCCATGAGTTGTATTATCCCAGCTAAAGTTAACTTCATTCAAAGCAGCGGCTCCTGATATGCTTACATTTATTGTTATGGGGGGTGACATGACAGTTGTGCCATTTGACGGGGTGGGGGGTGTGAATCTTACAAGAAATGGAGATGGTCCAGCAACCGGCACCAGAGGCAGCCAGTCACCGCCATTCTGAATGGACGAAGAGCCCTGCCAAGGGAGTTCGGTATCGCCAATGCCGTCACCAGTATTGTCTGTTCCATTATAATCACTCCAGTAATTCCCTCCCGTGCAGTTCCCGCCGATTATATTGGTGTAGCCGAGTATCGTACAATTGTATGTAGTATTCCAGGAGTTGTTGCCGTTGTCAAAGACGCTTTTATTATTATCAGCGAAATAATTATTATAGATTGAATTATTATGGCTGATGTTGAGATAAAATCCGGTGTCGTTGTTCAAGCTTACATTATTGCTGGTGAAAATGTTGAACGTGGAATTGAAGACATCAATCCCTTTCTGATAATTAGTAATTGTGTTGTTGGTGATATTATTGTACATACATGATGAAGGAATATAATCTGATGCTGGTGGTGACCTTATTTCCGTTAGGCTAATTCCATTTCCATTTAAACTGCCTGAAATATTATTATTATTAATAGTACAATAGGAACTCATACCTGAGAGAATAATCCCGCCAAACATAGAAGAAGAACTAACTAGCTCATTATCAGATATAGTAATCCACCCAGAGAATATTACAATCATCTCAGCAACTTTAGCGTTAGAGAGATTATTACTAATTATATTATTATAGTTGCTGCCTACAATAATGACATTGGCCACGGTTGATTCATTCACTGCATTGTTTTGTATTAGGTTATGCTCTGATTCTTCCTCAAGTATTATTCCATTATCTGAATTATCAAAGAGTGTATTTTCTGTGATGTTATTGTAAGAACTATTAATAAGCGAGATGCCATCTTCTTCATTTAGGGATATATTATTATTAGTGATGATGTTATTGGAACTTGCATTGAGAAAGATTCCTGCCATCGAGCTATTATGAATTGTATTGTTCGTAACCGAGCTGTTATCTATATCCCAGACATAAATACCATGCTGCGTATTATTATGAATTCTATTATTTTTTATGTTCATGTTGGTGCTTTCAGTAACCATAATAGCGATATCTCTGTCATAGATGTGATTGCCAACAATGGTGGCATTGTCACTCTGATCCAGTGTTACCCCGCGATAATTGAAGGTGCCATCATGATATATTGTGTTATTTTCTATAACCGCATCATCAGCAAAGTTCGCTTCTATCCTTCCGGAAAGTCTATTGCCAATTATTCTGCTTTTAGTATTATCGCCCCATAATATTACTGCACCGAGAAGACTGGTTGACACGTTGTTATATGCTATTGTGTTATCACTTAGATTACTATTAGCATGAGGTCCATCAAGAAAACAAACAGTGTTCTGCACAACGTTGTTTATAATTTTATTATCATGTGAATTGTCAGATATTTGAATTCCGCCAATACTCCCGCAGGACACTAAAAAGTTATTGTTTGAAATAGTAATGTTATAGGTGTCACTAAGTGTAATTATCCTATGTGGGTATCCTGTGCCTTCATTAGAGCAATACATAAATGTGTTATTTGTTATAATGTCATTACCACCATCCTTTCCATTAATTATATTATCTCCAGACCATGTTGCCATCGTGCAATTATTAACAATAGAAGTTGAGCTATCATGGAGGCCAATCGTTACCATTTCAAATAATGTGGAATCTTCCAGCGTTGTCGTTCCATTTACTTCAAACAACCAAGAATATGTTCTATTGTAAGTTTCTATAGTTGAGTTATAAATCTGCAATCGTCCGCCGTTCAGCACTGTTATACCTCTTGGATCTCCAAGTGAATTATCAGTGCTATTAAATAATATCCTGCAGTTTCTAATCGTGAAGTCGTCGCCATTATCTACATTCAAATCTTGGAAAATGTAACCAGAATTTGAAGCATTGCATGTTACTTCAACAATTCCGTTTTCTGCCGACATATTATATGTAGTATTATATCGTGTATCACATGGCATTGGGTCAGAGCCGTCAACCAAGCCATCATTATCCACATCTGGATTATTCGGGTCAGTCACCCAGTGAGTCTCATTATAATCGCTTAACCCATCACTATCAGTGTCATTGCTTACTGGATTAGTTCCATTCATTAATTCCTCATAGTTCGATAAACCATCACCATCTGAGTCCCCATTTTGCAAAACAGCAATGCTTGGCAAATTAAGCATAATATAAGAAGGCCTGTCATACCTTGACCATATTATTGGGGAATATTCATACCTCGCCCATTTGATAGCAAAATTGCCATTTATCTCGCCAGGATTGGCATATGAAATATTGGCTGATTGAATGTGCGATAACAAATGAAAGCCAAGATACTCAGAGACAAGTTTATCAGTAGGGTAAAAGTAGGCATCTGTCTGATTGCTCCAATTATAATATTTCTGCCAACCCACGGATATATTGCTGTTATTGTATCCTCTGAACCAAGTGTGATAATATATATTTGAAATATAAATTGTGGTATTTTCAAGTGCTGGCTCCCTCATTCTAAATGACACAAAATTACTGCAAAGCGCCACTTCCAGTTCTGATGTTAGAGGCGAGAGGGACAAGGTTCCCTCATCACAAAAACTCGTCGCACGGCACTTATGCAGATAATACAGAGAAGCATTATTTGATAGGGGTAAGTTATCAACTGCGCTTCCCCCTAAAATTGTATAATTTAGTGGTTGGTCGCCTATTCCATCCAGTGAATAGTTGTGGCCTGGCTCAAGGGACATTCCGTTGTCCATTCCGCTGTAATCTGAATAGAAATTACCGCCTCTACAGGAGCCTCCGATTATATTCGCCGGGCCTGTACAATTGTATGTAGTATTCCAGGAGTTGTTTCCGTTGTCAAAGACACTTTTATTATTGTCAGCGAAATAATTATCATAGATTGAATTATTATGACTGATATTGAGATAAAATCCAGTGTCGTTGTTCAAGCTTACCTTATTGCTGATGAAGGTATTGAACGTGGAATTGAAAACATAAATCCCTTTCTTGTAATTAGTAATTGTATTATTGATGATATTGTTATGAACATTTGCAGAACCCAAATCTTTCAGATATTGCGGCTCAGTAGGATAATTAGTATTACTTAAAGCAATTCCATTTTCAGTAGAATCCCCACTAAGTACATTGTTTTCTATTGTATTATTCTCACTTTGTGCAGTAATGACTATTCCTCCAAACACTCCGGGGTCGTTTAAACTATGAATTTCATTAGAAGTTATGTTATTATAATGAGCATAAGCAACTACAATATCCAAATATCCTGAATCTGAAATATTATTATTAATCACATTAATATAAGAAGTATTTTCTATGCATATCCCGTTTATTTGGCTGATGCTGATTGTGTTTTGTTCAATAGTTGTATATGGAGAAATCAGACAATTTACTCCCATTCCATTACTATTACTTAAAGTATTGTTATAGACCCAGTTATATATGGAATTATCGATTTTGATTGCATCCCCGCCAGTATTAGTTATAAAATTATTTGTTATATTGGTATTATTAGAAGACTTTGAAATTAGTATTCCGGCATTAATACAATTACTAATATTGTTATTGTCTATTCTATTGTATGTAGAATTAAATAGATATATGCCTCTTTCAAAATCAGTAATTATGCAATTTTTTATTTCTAAGTAATTATTCTGTTGTGTGTTTATACCCTCATCACCCCCTGCATTATCTCCATCAAGAATAGAATCATTGCAGTCCAATGTAATGAAAGAGGCGTTTATTCGGATTAAATCATCAGTTGTTGAATAATTATCTGTGCATAGAATTACGTCATTATTTATGTAATAGATTCCGCTCATGTTTACTACTTTGTTTTGATAGGTTGAGGGATTGGAAAGGTTTACACAGCCAGCATATCCTTTTGTATATCCTGAGAAATCATTTACTGTGGAAAATACTGCAATATTATTTGAACAGGTATTGTATATGGGGTTAACTTTAGAGCCGGAAGAGAGAATTAAATCTCTTGAATCTGGGAAATTTGAGGCTTTGTAAATTGGGTGTGCGCAGTCCTCAGCATAAATAGTTATGTTTGCAGAGGAATTGAACTGGACTGCTCCGGCATTTGAGGTGTTTAGGGAAATGAATTCTGGGTCAAGGATTATTGTTGTTGCATTTGCAAGGTTTGCATAAGTGAGGTTGAGGAAGTCCCAATTTATGCAGCCTATTGTGGAATTGTAGCATATGGAAAGGTTGGTGAAATTATTTTGGTTTGTATGGGTTTGGTCGTCAAATCCAATGTATCTTGTGGAATTGTAGAGTTTTATATCTGTAAAGGTATTGTATTCCGGGTAAATTACTCCATTGCGGCCAAAGTAAACCTCATAATAGGAAGGAGATTTCCCATCCTCATAGAATGTTAAATCTGTGAATATATTATTGTCTGAATTTGCGTATATGTAAAGGCTGTGTTGGGAATTGTTATAGGAGGTAATGTTGATGAGGTTGTTGTTGGAGGCAGAAGAGATAAAAATGCCGTACCAGGGGTTATTGTATGTAGTGATATTTTCAAGAGTGTTGTAATTACTCAAAAAAAGCACTAAACCTCTTCTGGAATTAGTGTAGGTTGTTATGTTTTCCAATTTATTGAAATGGGAGGTTGTGATGAAGAAACCCTCTTGGGTATTGTTGTAGGATAGTATATTTGTTATGTTGTTTCCGGAGCTTGCAGAAGAGTAAAAACCGCCGTTGGAATTAGTGTGGCTGGTGATGTTGGTGAGGGTGTTGTTTGAGGTTGAGGTTAAGGAGATGCCATAGCTGTTATCATAAGTAAGGGTATCTAAGACCATGGTGTAATTTGAGGAGTCTAGATGGATTCCTCTTCCTGAATTGCTGTATATGGTGCTTTGGTCTATTCTGTTGTTTAGGCTTGAGGAGATTCGGATTCCAGTCCCTATGTTACTTAAGGATATTATATCTGAGAAATTATTGTAGTTTGAATAGGATTCAATTCTAATTCCATTTTGTTCGTTGTTGTGCACCGTAAGGTTGAGAATGGAGTTATAAGAGCTCCCATCAAAGAATATTCCATATGTGGAAACCTTTGCAGGGGTTTGTTTTGAAGCATAGCTTACTGATAGGTTTGAGAGACTTGAATTCTCTATATAAGTAAATATGATTCCTCCGATATATGCCGGGCCGATGGTGCTGTTGTGGGTGAAGTTCGTTACTGTTCCATCACGGATGGTTATATTAGTATACTGATATGAGCTTGAACCGTTTGCAAAGATGCCGCTTATGTTTGAACCGTTTGCTATTGAGAAGCCGTTGAGGTTGAGGTTGACATTACTTGAAGATATATTTATGCAGGCGCGTGCAGAAACTTCATTTACAGAGCTTGCGTCTATGTCATCTACTATCCAGTAGTCTCCGGGATGAGCTATGGTATAGCAATCTGTGATTCCTGCTTTCAATGGAGCAAAGCCTGAGAAGGAAGAAATATTGAACTTAATGGATGTGGAAGAAGGGCAGGATATAGATGTTGGATCATAATCCTGCCCGCTGGTCAGTATGATGTTTTTGCTTTGCGGGAATTCTGTTAATCTTCTTATTATGAATTCGGCAGGTTTTATGCAGGAAACGACCTCTACGGTTATGTTTGCAGAGGAATTGAACTGGACTGCTCCGGCATTTGAGGTGTTTAGGGAAATGAATTCTGGGTCAAGGATGATTGTTGTTGCATTTGCAAGGTTTGCATAAGTGAGGTTGAGGAAGTCCCAATTTATGCAGCCTATTGTGGAATTGTAGCATATGGAAAGGTTGGTGAAATTATTTTGGTTTGTATGGGTTTGGTCGTCAAATCCAATGTATCTTGTGGAATTGTAGAGTTTTATATCTGTAAAGGTGTTGTGTTCAGGATAATCCGCAAGATTGCGGTCAAAGTAAATCTCATAAGAAGAAGATTGGGCATTGCCATGTAGTGTTATATTTTCAAATGTATTATTATCTGAATTTCTGTACAGGTATATTCCACGATTTAAATTGTTTATAATTATTGAGTTGGATATATTATTGCTTGAAGATGAGTAAAAATAAAAACCATTACTATTTGAACTGGCTGTGTTGTTAGTGAAAATGCTGTAGGTTGAAGTGCGAAGATAAAAACCGCCAGCATTATTGCTATAAGCTATGTTGTTAGTGAAGGTATTATACTCGGATGTGGTATAGATGCCGAAACCATAGCCATTATGCTGGGCTGTGTTGTTGGTGAAAATATTATTGGAAGAAGAAGAAATGTGGAAACCATGTTTTGTGTTTGAAGTAGCGGTATTGTTTAAGAGAATATTAAAA
Organism: Microcaldota archaeon; assembly: GCA_023129075.1. GTDB lineage: Archaea > Micrarchaeota > Micrarchaeia > Anstonellales > Bilamarchaeaceae > JAGMCT01. The sequence continues at coordinate 122,827 of JAGMCT010000002.1, read as the reverse complement.
TTAAAAGAAGAAGCAATAAAACCATCAGTATTTGAAATGGCTGTGTTATTGGTGAAATTGCTGTAGGTTGTGCCTGTTGCAGATATTGCACTTTCAAAATCAGTAATTATGCAATTTTTTATCTCCAGGTAATCATTTCCTTGTGTATCTATTCCATAATCATCCCCTGCATCATCTCCATCTAATGTTGAACCGTTGCAGTCTAAAGTAATAGAAGAGGCGTTTATTCGGATTAAATCATCAGTTGTTGAATAATTATCTGTGCATAGGGTTACATTATCATTTATGTAATAGATTCCACTCATGTTTACTACTTTGTTTTGGTAGGTTGAGGGATTGGAAAGGTTTACACAGCCAACATATCCTTTTGTATATCCTGAGAAATCATTTACTGTGGAAAATACTGCAATATTATTTGAACAGGTATTGTATATGGGGTTAACTTTAGAGCCGGAAGAGAGAATTGAATCTCTTGAATCTGGAAAATTTGAAGCTTTGTAAATTGGGTGTGCGCAGTCCTCAGCATAAATAGTTATGTTTGCAGAGGAATTGAATTGGGCTGCTCCTGTGTTTGAGGTGTTTAGGGAAATGAATTCTGGGTCAAGGATTATTGTTGTTGCATTTGCAAGGTTTGCATAAGTGAGATTAAGGAAGTCCCAATTTATGCAGCCTATTGTGGAATTGTAGCATATGGAAAGGTTGGTGAAGTTGTTTTGGTTTGTATGGGTTTGGTCGTCAAATCCAATGTATCTTGTGGAATTGTAGAGTTTTATATCTGTAAAGGTATTGTATTCTGGGTAAATTACTCCGCTGCGGTCAAAGTAAATCTCATAATAAGAAGAAGACTGGGCATTACCATGTAGTGTTATATTTTCAAATGTATTATTATCTGAATTTCCGTACAGGTGCATTCCACGCTGTGAGTTGTTTATAATTATTGAGTTGGATATATTATTGCCTGAGGAAGAGTAAAAATAGAAACCAGACCTTTCATTTGAGCTAACAGTGTTGCTAGCCAGGGTATTATAGTTTGAAGAGGAGTAAAGGGTAAAACCACACCGACCGTTCATGCTGGCAGTGTTATTAGTCAGCTTATTGTCGGAGGTAGAATAAAGGTAAATGCCATAGTTATCATTTGAATCAGCAGTATTATTTGTGAAAATGTTGCTGGGTGAAGAACGAATATAGAAGCCATAATTATTGTAATTGGCTGTATTATTAGTGAAAGCATTATTAGAACCGTAGCGAATGTAGAAGCCATAATTATTGTTTGAATTGGCAGTATTATTGGTGAAATTGTTATGCGAGCAATAACTAGCGTAAAAACCATAAAGATTATTTACGGAGCTTGAATCGGATATTGAAAGGTTATCTGAATGGTAGAGTAAGAAATAATTGTTATCTAAAGCATCAGAACCCTTTACAGTTACATTAGTGATGACTGAATAATCTGCATTGCATAGAATAACCTCTGATGCTTCTAAATTGCTCCATGTGACTGATTCATTTGCGTACAAAATTGGCCTGCCGCCAGAACCAGTATTATTCTCAATAAGATTGTTGCAGTCTCCTGCTGTGGAAATTGCAATTACTAAATCACATCCAAGATTTTCCTGCGCTGTGTTGTTTATGAGAGTATTGTAAATAGAGGAGGATTGAAGGTGAAAACCATCCTGATTGGAATTGGCCGTATTGTTTGTGAGAGTGTTGTTTAAGGATGATGAGAGGGAAAAACCGCATTTAAGGTTATTATGTGCAGTATTGTTTGTGAAACTGTTGTTTGAAGAGGATACAACAGAAAAACCTTCAATATTAGAATAAACAGTGTTGTTGGTGAAATTACTGTAATTAGCATCTGTGTAAATACCGCTTCTGAAATCAGTAATTATGCAATTTTTTATTTCTAAGTAATTATTCTGCTGTGTATCTATCCCGTAATCACTCCCCGCATCATCTCCATCTAATGTTGAACCTCCGCAATCTAAAGTAATGGAAGAAGCATTTATTCGGATTAAATCATCAGTGGTTGAATAATTATCTGTGCATAGGATTACGTTATCGTTTATGTAGTAGATTCCGCTCATGTTTACTACTCTGTTTTGATAGGTTGAGGGATTGGAGAGGTTTACACATTGGAAATCAGAATCAAGAGAAATATAATCTATTGAAATATCTTTTAAAAGAAGGAAAGCAATCCTGCATCTCAGAGTATGGGAGGATTCAGATGTATTCAAATCAGAAGAAACATCACAACTATGAGTGGTATCTGTAATTTGAATAGTGGTTGATTTTGTGCAGATTGTTTTCCAGGAAGAAGAGGAAGAGTTGAACCATTCATGGTAAAGGGTTCCTAAGGCTGCTAAATCTACCTTTAATTCACATTTGAAGTTGGCGCTGTTTAGGTCTCCAAGAATGTCCATGTTCCAAGTGCCGTTTACCCAATAACTAATACTGGCCTTTTTGTTTGCATAAACATTATCTGAAGAATAAACATTGGAGGTTACGGTTAGACCGCGGTCGTCAAAAGCAATGAACGGGCCTGATTCAGCATAGCCGGGGTCTAAAGAATTGAGGTGGATTGTGTAGGGTTTTCCAGGGGTTATGGGGAACTGGTATTCCCATTCTCCTTGGCAGGACTGGGTGGTGTAATTCCAGTCTTTGCATTTGAAAAGGAAATAACCTTTTGCAATTATAGATATCTCTGCGGATTCTATATTCTTTGGGTTAAAGGAAAATGCTCTTAGGTTTTCAAGCTCATCATTGGAAACAATAATGTCTTTGAATATCTCTATGTTTGAGGAAGCGGAGATATTGTGGATCGTGATGTTTTCTATAAAAGAATCCTTTAATCTTATGTATCCAGCTCCATTTATTTTCTCAAAATAGTATTTTACTTCTTTTCCGCTGATGGTTACCGGCTCGTAATTATCCAGTAAGAAATGGGTGAAAAGTAATCTTTCGCTGTCATAAGGGATTGAAATTTCCAGGAGCGCCCATTCTCCTGGGGAATACTCCAGAATAGTATAAACAAGGGGTTCTGCGCCTTCGTCGGAAATCGAAAAAACCTGCAGATTAGAGAAATCAGATTCCATACTCTCGAAGTAGGAAATGTTTATTGTTTTTGTGAAAGTGGTGTCGGAGATTGGTTGGAGTAAAGCAAGAATGAATAGCAATAGTGCTAATCCTAAGCCACTTTTCGAACCCAACATCACTAAAGTAATATCAAGGGGCGTTTTAAAGGTTAGGGTTATTTATTGTTGGGAAAGATAAGAAAGAGCAGTATAAACACATAAAATAGAACTAATATTCTATTAAAATGAATTCCAAAATAAATTATTTGCTGTTAAATTATTTGTTATTTAATATGAAAATGTGTTTTAGAAACCTTTTTTAAGAGACTTAGTTTAAATGAATTTATGCAATATGCAGGCATGCGATTTGTATTGGTGTTTGTGCTGCTCTGTTCTCTACTTTATGGGGCGAATGTAGATTTGACTGAGGGGGGAAATATAACTGCAGTAAACCTTCAGGGAAATGATACTACGCAGAGATGGGCTGGTTTTTATGGGAATATCTCAATAGGTGGTGGGCCGGATTACTATCATGTGCTGGCTGAAGGAGAGAACATAACCTATTTGGATGTGACGGCAAAAGAGCCGGATTGTCCTGCGGTCGGGGGCGTAATAACAGGTTATAATATAATTAATGTTACTATCTATGCAGTAAATGAAAGCAGTGCAGCAACTCCTTTTAGTGCAGGAAATCTCATTGCACTTAATGCTTTTATGAACGCGGGAACAGATGCGGATAATGCGAGCAATACATTTACTTTTGTCTCAACATTTAATTTCAGCTTTGGGGAAGTGAGTAATGTTCCCTCTGCATATACCAAACCAGGTATTTTCAGGGCAGGATATCTACAGGATGCAGAAAATAGGTTTGTGCTTTCTGCAACATATGAGGATGATAAGCCGGATTGGAACGGAACAACAAGCGATTACCAGCTCATACTTCCGGTGAATGGAAGCCTTGCAGGGCAGACAGTGGATTACTGGCTCTTTGCAGATGTTCAGTATGAATGTATAGAAAAGAATACAACATTTCCTGAGGGAGTTTATTATGCATATGATGCAGGGGACCCGCATACTGGAGAAGGGTTGAAGTATAATTTTACTATTATATTGGAAAATATGACTGCGAATGCCGGGGATAAAGTTGGATGCTGGATAAATCAGTCGGACTGCGGGGACCATCCTTACAACAGCAGCTGCACAAGATTTTTCCTGAACAGAACCATTGGGGCGGGGGGGATAAATAGTGAGAATGTTTCGCTTAATTATTCCCTGCAGATAACGGATTCCATAAATACAAGCATGGGAGGGAATACCTCTATTTATGTGCCGTGGGAGATAGATAAATGCGAGGTAATAGATGGAGGGGGAACAGTAAAAGAGAGCTATAAGACAAACTGGAGAATACATGTGCATCCTTTGAACTGGAGCTCTGCGGATATAGCAAATGCATTCAACGGAAAGAGTATTGAGGCGCAGTATTTTAGGAATACTGTAAAGGCGGATGGGCCTGGGGATGTTACCTATTCTGTTACAAAATATAATGGGATTTCTGTGGAGGAATGGTGCAATGATGGGGTAGATTCTGCAATTGGGGCGCCTGGGTTTGCGGATTTTGCTGAGGATGATACCTTTGTGGACTGCTTTGATTCGGACTGCAGGGGGATTACATATTCTTGTTTGGTGAAACAGGCATTTGCTAATTCAAGTTTGTATTATTCTCCTTCGGGTTCGCATGGAACGCTGGCTGTAAATATACCTGCTGGGGATATTGGAAAGGAGCAGAGCACTGCAGTAACATTCAGCACTAATATATGGTATACTATGCATTCAATGCCGGACGGAACATTCAAGATGAGAATTAGGGCATGGCAGATAAATGCAGGAAATAGTTATCTTACAACAGTAAATGTTGAGGGGTTCCCGGATATTGAGCAGGTTAATAAGTATGCGCCGGGAGCGACAGCAAATGAAGGGAAACTGCTTTATTTTATTGATAAGAATAGTAATCCTATATTAACAGATTCTCTTGGGCCTGCGAACACAAGGCAGAATGAGGTTATACTAAAATCATTTGACAATGACCAGACGATTGCAAAGATAGATACAACATTCAACTTGAGTTTTGCGGACCCGGGTTCAATAGATATGAGCCAGGGGTATGAGATAAATATTACTGTGACATATGTGCAGGGGATTACAGTATATTCTGAAACAGTTAGTGTGCCTATTTATTTTGATAATGAGAGCTATGGGGGAAGCCCTGGGGGAAAATGGAACTCAACAAATGAACATGAGGATGATATCTGGGTTGAGGGGGTGAACTGGGGCTCATGCAACGATACTGAGAATGCAGACTTTGATTATCTGAACTGTGCAGGGAATGAGCAGAATTGTTTTTACGAGTCTTCTTATGATTGTTATGATTTGGATTGTAATGCAAGCTGGGGGCCTTCTGCATGGAATGATTATATTGGTGCATTTACCTATGGGCTGTGCGGTTATGCAAGTGAACTGCTGGGGAATGAGAGTTGTTTTGATGAGTATAATAATGACTGGGCTATGGAGGATTCGAATTGGGGGCATGTGAATCCAGGATTGAGTTTGGTGGACTGCAGGGATTTGGACTGCAACTTGGTGACAGAGCCTACTCCTCCTTATCATAGGTGTGAGTATGGAAGAGAACTTACGTGTGATGACAATTTTGATAATGATATGTATAATTTATTGGATTGTCAATTGCAGGGAGGGGGTGGATATAATGATGCAGAGTATGACTGCAGGTTTTTCTGCCAGCAGAACTTTACTATATTTACTGAAGTTGGGGTGCAGTGTGATGATGGTGTAGATAATGACTGGGATAAATGGCTGGAAGCAGGAATATTTGGGTATGCAATAAACAATAGTTATGGGGCAGGAATGGATTGTGAATGGGGAGGTTATTACGGGTATGGAAGCGACAGGTATCCGGATGAGGATTGCAACACTACGGTAATGGGAGGCGGAAATACCTGTGAATTGAGCAGAGAGCTTACCTGTAATGATGGATTTGATAATGATTATGATGGGAATGCAGGCGGGATGCCGAATCCTGGATGGGGAAACAATCCTTCTGCTTATCTGGCGTATTATGGGATTGTATACGTAAATGATGGAGATTATGATGATTATGACTGCCAGTTTGATGGGGCGGTTCCTGCAGTTGAAAATGTTCAGGATTCATGGTGTTTTGATGATGTGGATAATGATATGGATGCATATAAATGGACAAATCCTGCAAACTTTTGGGGAGGTGGTCCGTGGATTGTGAATGCATCTGGAGGGGTTGACTGCGGGGATATGAATTGTACAGGGGTTCAGAATCCGAACAATCCGTTTGAGATGTGTCTTGACATGGAATATGACCCGACTGGGGCGACTCCTTTCTTTAACAATCTGCTTAGGAACTGGACGTATTGTGAGAATGGGGTGGACGATGACCCACTGCCGACAGATGTTTATAAAGGAACCTATCCTCCTGTGAAAGCGGACTGTGATGACTTGGACTGCTGGCAGCAGTTTGACTACTGCGGACCGTGCCCGGATGAAGAGAATGTGAGCTGGGATTCATGTGCGGATAGTTTTGATAATGATTATGATAGGTTTGATGGCGGGGGAACTGATTGTGGAGATACAAATTGTGTAGGATGGCTGGTGGATTACGATGCACATATTTGTGTGGCTGGAGGAAATGAGAACAATGCATATTTCTGTTCTGATGGGGCGGATAATGATAATGATGGGAATGCGGATTGTGCAGACGCAAACTGTAATGGAATAGGAGCATGCGAAAATCCTGCAGAAGCAACATGCAATGATGATGTTGATAATGATGGGGATGGAGTTGTGGATTGTGTTGATGGTGATTGTGTAAATGATGTTGTATGCAGGGTGGATTCAACACTGCATGGGACATTATATGATGAGCAGAATATTACTGTGACATATGGAGGCCCAGGGAACCAGGTAACCATGACTTATCCGAGAAGGGTGCGGACAGGAAATGACTTTTTGATAAGGCTTACAAGCACAGAGAGTTTTGACCAGGTGAAGATGTTTATTGGAAATAAAAATGGGTTTGGGCTTTCGCACGGGCAGGGATTGAACCTGGCCGGGATGACAAAAGAAGGGCCGGATGCAGGAATATTTGAAACATTTTCTTATGAGGATAATGCAGGGCAGGCTGTAATTAAATTATGGGATGATGACCACCTGGGAACAACCTATAATGGGTTTGATGTGACGATAAGGATTCCAACAACCTCTGCTTACAGCTATGCTGATGTTGGGAGTTATAAGAAATTTGAGTATTCGCACAGCATCAATCCTGGGGGAGCAACATCAGAGAATTTCCCGTATTATTTAATATTGGATGATGATGCGCCGAATATAACGAGGATAGTTACAGAACCGGGTGTTAAGGACGAAATTGTGTATAATGGAGCAGTATGGATGGGGGTTCTTGCAAATGACAGTGATACTGCAAATACGAACTTCCATGACGGGGAGATTTATGGGTGTTATTATAATGCAACAGGGCCGGGGGGATATTCTATTGGAGAAACCTATGACTCTAATTGTAAATTCAATATAGGGAGTATGGTGGATGACGGAACCTATTATGTGAGTGTAAGGGCAAGAGACCCTGCAGGGAATTATGGGCTTATGAATACAACTTCGTTTGTTGTGGATTTGAAGCCTGCATATGTAAGCGGTTCATTCAGCCTGAGTGATGTCTGGTATAATATAAGCGATACAATTGATGTGAGTGCACAGTTTAGGACGGATGACTCAACAGTGATAGCGAACTGCCAGGTGTATTATAAGAAAAGCGGGGGGGTAGACCAGCTTGCAGGGAATCTGCCTGCAGTGGTTGTGGGGACAGACAGAGTAGAATGCTCTGGAACCATAAATGCACCTGCGCAGGATGAAATGTATGAGCTTTATATTAACGTGACGGATGCTGAAGGGGATGAGGTAAGCTCAGCATCAAAAGTGTTCTTCCTGTGTGCAAATCTTACGGCCCAGGGAACCGGAACGAACGGAGAGAAGTGGACCTGCTTATTTGCAGATATGGATGATGATGGATATAAGGACAGCTGTGATATTCCGCTGAGTGTAAGAATATTGACTGTTTATCCTGATGAGAATATGGGGACAAGAGATTATGAGAGAGACACGCCAATAAATATAACAATAGAGAATTCAGATGTGCAGGATTTCATAATCACCTATGAAAATTCAAGCGAAGTAGTAATTAGGTGGTATGTAGATGGTGCTGAGTACAATGAAACATCAGGAACCAATGATACGAGCACATATGCATGGAATGTGGATGGACTTGCGCTTCAGGAATATGAAATTGTGGTGGTGCTGGAAACGCTTTATGAAGAGGTTAACCAAACATGGTATGTAACGCTTGAGGAAGCAGGGGGGGAAGAAGACCATAAAAAGAAGCATAAGATAGAGATAATTTCTGCGGAACCGGAGGAAGGAATAATATACAAGAATACCTTGGTTGCTGTGGTTATAGAAAATACTGGGAATTATGATGAAAAAGATATATTTGTTGAGCTTGTAACCCCGCCGTCAATAACAGGAAGCGATGGGCTCATACAGGAAATAGAAAAGAAGGAGAGTGGAGAGATTGCGCTTGGTGTTTATCCAACTGAGTTGGGGGAATATCTAATTAAGGTTCTTGCAGATAATGGAAGGGCCGATGATTATTATGAATTTTATTTTGAGGTAATACCTCAGTGCTACAATGACAGTGATTGTGCAGAGGACGAATTTTGTAATGGTATAATATGCGAAGAGAAAAGAGAACTGGAAGAGGACTGCGAAAGGAATGCAATGTGCAAAAGCAATCTCTGTGATGAAGTGTGTATAGAATGCGAGGAGAATGGAGATTGTGAATGGAATGAATACTGTAATGAAGGTATGTGTATTGAGATAGATTGTGCTTGCGGAATCATACTTAACCACGACTGCAGAGAATACGAGTGCTGTGAAGGAATACCTGGTTATGAATGTAAGGAAACAGAATTCTGCATAAATAATTCATGCGTTCCAAAGGAGATGGATTTAAAGATAATTGAAGGGGAGCTTATTGAAGGAAAAACAGTAATAATGGAGATTATAAATAATAGGGGGGAGCCTGTTCCTTTTGCACATGTTTATAATGAAGATACTGATACTTATGCTGGTGAGGGGGGAATTGCAAGGGTAATAATTTCATATAAAGGAGAAATAATCGTAGAAAAGGAGAACTATCTTGATCTGAAAAAGATTTTTGAGATAATAAGAAAAGGTTTTGTGCAAACAGAGGATGAAATTTATCTTAATGAAAGGACCTGGATTGTTATTGTAGACAGTAAAGGAAATCCAATTCCAAATGCTGTTGTGGTGATAAACAGGGTGGGGTACACATTTGAGAAAGAAGGGGCTTATATAACCCTTGACGAGTATGGAGGATACATAGTAACAGATGAAGCAGGAAAACTGGAAACCGCAAAGATTTGTACCGGACCTATGTGTCTTGGGAAGGTTGAATACCAGACAAATGAAAAGGGAGAGATATATCTTACTTTCAGCGAACCTGGGGAATACCTTGTGCAGGCACATAAAGACGGATATGCAATAATGGATGAGGGGTTATCTATAGGTGAGTTTGAGAGAATGTGCTCAGGGCCTTTGTGTCTTGGGCTGTATAACATACCAAAAAGCAGTGCATGGATTCTGTGGACTGCTATGGTTATTCTATTTATTCTCAATTTACATCTGCTGGGCAGGAAATACAAGAAAAAGAAAGGGCGCATGCTTGGAATTGGTATTCTATTTATTCCGATATTATTCTCGCTTCCGTTCCTATTTGGATGGAGCTTGTATGGAAACTGGCTGGCAGGCAATATATTCAATCCCTGCTCAATGCTTGATGTTGAAATAATATTTTTTATGGTGCTGTTGTTGTGGAGAAAGAAAAAGAAAGAATTAAAAGGAGAAAAGAAAAAAAGAAAGTCATGAAAAGAGTCCTCATGCTTTTTCTGGTTATAACAATAATAGTGGCAAACACAGGATATATGAAAGCAGAAATAAATAAAACAATAAATATAAAGACTGATGAAAAAATCAGTGATATAGAAATAGATGCTATTTTTTTGCTTAATACCTCGTACCAAAAAGTAATTGAAATGAAATGTTCTGATGAATGCAGGTTTGAAAGGAATAATACAGAAATAAGAGTAATCTTTGAGATTCCAGAGGTGGAAGATGAAAAACAGGTTTGGGTATGGGGTCTGGTTGAGATTGAATATGAAGATGGATTTGAGCAGAATCCTGAATTGGGTGGAAAACCGGTAAATGGAAGCGGTCTGACTTTATATACTGAGGAAATGCAGCAGAAAGCAATTGAGATAACAAGGGAAGCAGAAGGGCAGGTGGATACTGCAGGAAAACTTATTGAGTGGGTGCACAATAATCTTGAGTATGACCTTGGGTATTGGGGAACATTTGAATCTGCGGAAAAAATCTTTCAGGATAAGAAGGGTGTGTGTGTTGAATATTCACACCTGTTCCTGGCGCTTGCAAAGAGCATAGGATTTGAAGGTAATGTAGTATCAGGATATGTAAAAGGGGAGGAAGGATGGCAGTCTCATTCATGGGCAGAAATAAAGATTGATGGAAAATGGATTTCGGTTGACCCAACATTTTTTGAGATGGGTATCCTAAGCGGGGAGCATATTGCAATGGCAAATGCAGAAGACCAGAAAAAGATGGGGGACCAGATGAGTGCAAGGGGAGGCAGGTTCGAAATGGAAAGTGATGTTAAAATAACAGAATTAAACAGCTATGAAAGAGACGGGCCAATAGATATAGACTTTGTGTATGAATCAACAGAACAGAAACTTGAAATTTATATGAAAAATACAAAGAATAGATATCTGCCGGTATGTATGAAACTTGTAATAGATGAAAATGTGCACGGGAATGATTACAGTTTTATTCTCATGAATCCTGGAGAACTAAAAACAGTTTATTATGAAATAAATGAGAGTGCGCTTGAGGATAATTTTATACATACGATTCCTTTTATGATTAAAACTGGTTACAATGAAATAGATGGAAGTATAATTATAGAAAAAAAAGGAAAATCAAAAAGTGAGATTGCTATTGAAAAGATAGGAGAAGGTAGTGTTGATTTGAACAATTTTAATGATGTGTGCAGTATTCCTCTTGCATTTCTTTTGCTGGTTGGGTTATTTGGATTTGATTATCGGAATTAAAGAGTTGTTCATTCGCTCTTTCACTATTCTGCACTGGGGGTAATCTCAAAGGTCTTTTCAATAGTTTGAACATTATTTTCTTCCGCATAGAAAAATTCGGTATTAATACAGTTTGTGGAATATTGGAAAACAAATTTGTAGGTGCCTGGTTCGGCCTTTTCTTCAAAAGAGCAAATCGCTGTTTCGTTTGAATCAGGGCATTCAATAGTGCGGATTTTCAGGATTGTCTGGTCCCATTCAAAGTTATCGGAAAGAAAATCAAAATCCATGCAATGGAGTGGGAGCGGGGCGCATGCTATCGGTCCTCCGCAAATCTCGCTTATGTTAGCTGAGCAGGGCAGAGCGCAGAAGAAGTCGTAGATATCAACATAATGCCATTCTTCATCAATCAGTTGGTAAACCTCAAAAGCAGGAAAACCAGTAAAAAACATTTTGTCGGCTTCAACGAAGGCTTCGACGGGCTCGCTGGGGTCAAAATTGGTCTTAAACATCTCCAAGGAAACACCGCCAATGTCTGGTGTTTTTGCAGTTCCGCAAACATTTTTCTTCAAATAGGAGATTGTAATCTCCTCTTCTCCAAGAGTTCCTTTAAAACTTAGGAAATCTTCATCTTCTGGATTGTAGGAATCAAAATTTCCGTGGGGTTCAATAACAAATATCTCTCCTTCAGCATTTCTTACAAACTCAACGGTCTGGTAGGAATGGGCATAAATTGTTTGGCCGCCAATCTTAAAATCTACATCGCACTTATTTTCAATACCCAGTATGCCGCCGTTGCAGTTGTTTGCATCCACCTTCAGGCACGCAACAGCAGGCTCAACAGTTATGTTCTTTATTAGGGACTTGCCAAGACAGCCTGTGGGTACCCATCCACCGCCATCACAGCCAGGAGCTCCGGTTTCGGTTCTATCATCTATGCATCCGCTGATTAAAAAGAATGAGAAGGTTAGGACGACTAAGAATGGATTAATGATCTTGGATTTCATTCTTCTTCTCCTCTTGGTTGGATTATATGCTCTCTATTCTTGGGGCAAGATAATAAACTGCCTGTGCACCCTCTACATTATAAGAGAGTTTTAAGGGTCTATCTGTTTCAAGGTGGAGCGTTATATCTATGGAGGATTTACTTGCCTTTACTATGTCTTCAAGGTATTGGAGAGGGAATGTTGCCCTTGAGTCAGAAGTTGCTTTTACCTCTTTTATCTCTTCTGTGCCCACACCAAACTCTTCGTCTATTTCTCCATTGTCTCCTTTTACATGCACAAAAAATCCTTTGGAATTGAGGCTGAATGTGATGTGCGAACTTATGAGCTTTGCGTCTTTCAAAATCTCTTTCATTGTTTCTGAACTCATCACTACTTCCTGTTTATATTCAATCTTTGGCTCCTTTTCAACCCCGGCGCTGAGTTCAAGAAGAGGTATCTTGAAATGTCTGCTTCTTTTTTCTTTAAGGAATTTTATGCTGAGCCTATTGTCTTCAAAGGAAAGCTCTGCGCTTTCGCCTCTGGTTCCTCTTGAGAGAACCTTGCTTAATCTATCTATATCAACTCCTACTTTTCTGGGTTCAGAGACCTCGTAAATGGAAAATACGTCCTTTGGCATAGAAAATGAGACCATGGAAATCTGAGAAGGGTCCATTGCTTTTAACTTAATTCCTTCTTCTGAGATTTCAAAGGTTCCTTCTTCAACAAGGTTTACTACAACTTCTATTGCATCTCTTAAACTGGTTGCTTCTGCAATTACGATTTTCATAAGCTCACTCTCTCCCAAAAGGAATTCTAAAACAAGATTAAAAAAGGTTGGGGTTATATGTAACCATAGTTACATAAAAGATATATTATTTGGAATTCTTGATGAAAAAATAAGAAATTTCACTGAACTCTCTAGAATTTGATGAAAAAAGGTGGGATCTTGAAAATTCATAGAATTGCCGAGAAAACTATCTGAAAAATAATCTGAATTTTGCCTCTTTTCTTTTGGATGCCAAGAGGGGGCTTCGAACCCCCGACCTCCAGATTACTCAGAGCGCCTATTCAATCATAGGCATTTGCCTCAGAACTCATAATCCCTTATGAGTCTGGCGCTCTAACCAGACTGAGCTACCTTGGCGTGAGTGCAACGAACGCTGAGGAACAGTTTCCGAAGGAAACATGGACCTTGGCTTGGTGTGAATGTAAAAGAATACGCAACAATAGTTTTAAAAGTTAAACCGCCTGCACCTCAAGCCCATAGGAAGATGCCAAATCCCTTATTTTATTCTTCTGTATCAGGTTGAGACCATCCTTGTCCATTACAATTCCTTTTGTTTTTTCAGCAACCTTTTCAACCGCCTGAATAAATGTATCCTCCTCAAGCTCGCCGGCCTTATATTTTGGAAGCATATGGCCTGGCACCAAGCCATTCTCAAGAACCATCCTTGTAAACAAAGGAGCATAATGCCCCCCGCCGGCGCAAAGATATGAACCTTCTGCCCTCTCATGATCTAAAGAAGCTAAAACCGAATCAGCAACTATCCTTCCTGCATCTTTATTCCTCCACTCCTTTTCCGAACTGCCTATCTCAACATAGGTAATTGGGTAACTTACAGTCGGGCCGTGATGGTCCACCTCAAGATTAACACTCCAGTTTAGGGAATTGTTTTTATGCAGATTCTTCAAAAGAGAAACCATTAACGAACCGTTGGCAATATTAAGGGTTCTGGGCTCCCCACCAAAATCAGCTGAAGACCAGTTTCCGGGAGTGTGGGTGGTAAATGCAGGATAATTTTTTTCGCTTTTGTGGGTTGAAAGAACAAGAACAGGGCCTTTGAACGAATCAGGGATGTCCAAAATGCTGTCTACCTTTAAATCTATGAGCCTATGACTGCCGTAAACCCAGATGTTCTCTTCCTTTTTCTCAAACCTTTGAAAAAGATGTTCAGCAATATTCATGCTTGCAATATTCATGCTTGAAAAGACCAGTTCCATCCTATCACTCAGAAAAACTCATGAAGAGTAGAAGACCCTAAGGATTTCTTTTTCTCAGGTTCTCTTTTCTTCTTTTCCCCTGCTTTCTCAGATTTTTTCTCTGTTTTCTTTGGCTTTTTCTTGGGTTTTTTAGGTATTTTATAAAAAGATTTTAGAAAATCAAGCTCGTTTTCTTCTAATCTGTAAAAATCAACTGCATTCTCTCCGTGCTTATGAACAAGGTTTGCAAGAACATAAACATAATCCCTGCATCTTTTTGAGGAGGTATGCGAAATCCCTGCAATCCTTTTTAGGATTGATTTCATCTTGGCTCTTGAAGAAACTGTTGCACCCATCTTCCTTAGATAATTCGGAAATGAATATCTTACGAACTTTGGTGGATTCTCAAATCCAACAAAGGAAACACCAGAAGTCATCAAATCACTGGAATACCTGAGAAAACCCCAGTAATTTCTTTTTCTTATACGCCCGTCAAAAACATCCGCTCTGGAAAAAACATCATACGCTTCTGCAAGCTGTCTTTCTGAATACTGCGCAGGAAGATTCTCATCTATCCATAACTTGAGATAATTATGGTCAATGGTTCCATATGTAAGGTTTCTTACCTCATAATAATCCCTGCCTGAAAAAAGCTTCCTCATTATCTCAAATATATTTTCATCCCTGTCCCTTTTGAAACTCATTCCTGCTTCAAGGTCAACAAGACAAGCCCTGACATCCCCATGATTAGAATCCACAATTTCATGAAGAAGCTCATTAGTAATCTCAATCTTTTCTTTCTTGGCAATCTTCTCCAAATATTTAAGAATAGTGGGTTTCGGAGGCCTCTTCATATCCAACAGCTGGCAGTGAGACCTCAAAGAGCTTATCTTCCTGTTCCATCCGTCTATGGCTGTCAGCATTACGGGGTGGGGGCTGTTCTTAAGAAATGAAACAATGGCCGAAACTCCCCCGGCATCTTCCCTGCTCATAGCATCCACATCATCTATCAAAACAAATCTTTTCTTTCCGCTTATTGTTGAAGCAAGCATAGAATTGTTAAGGATACGATTTATGTTTTCTTTGTTCCTGAAATCGCCTGCATTCATCTCAATAAGTTCAAGGTCGTGCTCTTTTTTCAGAGCATAGGCAATGGCTGTTTTACCTATTCCAGGGGGGCCGTAAATCAAAACCGGCTTCTGGACCCTGCCCCTAATCCAATTAAGCATCCATTTCTGCACAACCTCTTTAACACTGACATTTCCTATAATCTCATCAAGTTTTGATGGTGCATACTTAACGCTTAGAAGCATGAAGAGATATTGAAGTAAAGGTTTTAATATCTATTCGGATTTTTGTTTTTTCTCTCAAACTGCGTGTCAGCAACTGGAATAAAAAATAACAAAAATTATATTCTTGAAAACATCTAAGGATACTATTATTAATATTCGGATGGAAAGGATATATATGGAAGAGAAGCAAATTGAAAATCTTGATTGGGAAGAACTCGCAGCAATCGCCAGAAATCTTGAGATAACCTTTTCTACTGAAGAAAAAGAAACAAAAAAAATAGCAAAAAGTCTTAAGATGATAAAACAGGTTCTTTATGAGCATCTTCAGCACCCGGATAAGATGCCGGAACTGAGCACGGGTTTTTATGTGAAACTGAGCAAACTCGTTCCAAAAATAGAAAAAAAACTTGAGAAATACAATGAGGAAAAGCAGGAAGTCCTGAAATTTATAAGAATACTTCTGATAAAAATGAGGAAAGAAAAATTAATAGTATCAAAAAGAAAAGAAAAACAGCTTGAATTTGAAAAACACAAGGAGGATATGAGATGATCCTTTATGAAGAACCTCTAAGAATGGAACTTTTGGGGAGGAATATCTACATTAACGGAAATCCCCGCTCATTCTCAACAAGAAAATTAAGCGATATGAAGGATGTTCTTATGAGTTTTCCAAAAAACGAGCTTGACCCTGCGCTTTACTTCATGTACAGAGACATAATGAAAATAGATGACATAAGATATGATATAACTGTAATCCCCCCGAGAATTGTAGGGAAGGAATATGTGAAAACCTACGGACATTACCATACAAAATCCCAGAGCGGAAAGGAATATCCTGAACTCTACCAGATTCTCAGCGGAGGGGCGATTTTCATAATGCAGAAAAGAAACAACAATGAAAGCGTAGAGGTTGTTATTGTACAGGCTGAAAAAGGGGATGTCATTCTTATGCTTCCGGATTACGGACATGTTTCCATAAATCCGCTTGAGGAAGTTCTTGTGATGGGCAATCTTGTTTATGATGGTTTTGAATCCCAATACGGGGAGTATAAAAAGAACAACGGTGCTGCATACTACTATACAAATGAAAGAATGCTTGTTCAAAACCAGAATTATATAATAAAGGATATGAAAAAAATGAAACCATCTGAAACCCTTTACAAATATGGAATTGTTGTTTCTGATTTGCTTAAGGAATTCAAAGAAAACCCTGAGAAGTTCTCATTTCTAAAAAACCCCTCCTTTTAAATTATTTTCTGAGAAAACAAAGTTGTGATATTATGGCAAACAAAATAATCCATGATAGGGATATTTGTATAGGGTGCGGAGCCTGTGCAGTCATTTGTCCTCTTCATTGGGAGATGGACCCTGATGGAAAAGTCAATCTTAAAGGAGCAAAAAAAGAAGGCAAAGAACATATTCTAGAGGTTGAAGATATCGGCTGTTCAAAAGAGGCTGCAACATCCTGTCCCGTAAACTGCATTCACATAGAAAAAAACGGAGAAAGAGAAATATGATTTCAACAGGACTTGGAGATGACGGCACAACTACTCTTCCAGGTGGAAAAAGGGTTCCAAAAACCTCTCCGGAAATAGAATGTTTTGGAGAAATGGACGAACTTAATTCATATCTCGGCCTTGCAGTTCTTTACATAAATAAAAGAAAGGTAAAAACAATAATAGAAGAGATACAAAAAGAACTATTTATGGTGCCCCCCCTGATGATAAATGGGGAAGATATGAAAAAAGAGTATGTGAAAAAAATAGAAAAAAGAATAGCTGAAATGGAAAAAATCATTGGCAGTCTCAGACATTTTATAGTTCCTGGTGGTTCAAAGGGTTCTGCCTTTCTGCATGTTGCAAGAACAGTAAGCAGAAGGGTGGAGAGGAAAGCTCTTGCTCTCAATCCCAAAAAATATATACTAATTTATCTAAACAGGCTTTCGGATTTATTGTTTCTACTTGCCCTATATGAAAACAAAGAACAGGGAAAAGAAGAAAAAGAGGTAAGAATATGAAAAAAATTGTATTTGTTCTGCTTTTGTTTAGCCTAATAATCGGGATGGAAATTGAGGAATGCGTCGTTATAGATGAAGAAGGGACCTATCTATTGACAGATGACCTGAGAAGGAATTTGGAAGATTCGTGTATACGAATAATAGTTGATGATGTTACAATAGACTGCAATGGAAGAAAAATAATTGGTGATGGAAAAAACATAGCAACGGGAATAGAAGTGCTTGAAGATAATATAAAAATAATTAATTGTGAGATAAACGATTTTGAAAAAGGGATAGAAGTGAGTGGTTATAACATTGAGATAGATGATGTTAAGATAAACGGATGCGGATATGGAATAGACCTAAACCAGGGTGCTGGGGCTGAGATAAAAAACAGCGAAACATACGGCAATGAAATAGGGATCTATATAGACGGCAAATTCGGAGAAACCATCAGTATTCATGATAACAAAGTGTACAAAAATACCGGAACTGGGATAAAATCAGGAGCAAAAGAAACGAAAATAATGGATAATGAAGTTTATCAGAATGCGATAGGTATTGAAATTGAAGGGGAAGGGAGTGAAGTAGATGGAAATTACATAAATCTAAATGCTCTGGAAGGAATTGTATTGTGGACTGATGCAACTGGAAGCAGGGTAATAAATAATATCATAGAAAGAAACAAAAATGGATTAAAGTTTCTCTCCCAAAACAATATAATAGAAAATAATAAATTCAAGGCAAATGGTGAATACGCTGTTCTTGCAAATGGAGGCTCAGCAAGCCTGAAGGACAATACAGTAGATGAGCAGACAGGCTATATAAAAATAATGGGGATTCCGCTGACCATAACAAATCTTCTGATGAAAACAGGCAATAACGAACTGATTCTTAGTGCAAGCCTGTCAATACCAATGAGTTCAAAGGGACACTACTTAAACGAAGAGAGTTTTACGGATGGAGAAGGATTCTTTTATTTTGGTCCGGGTTTTAAGTTCAAGAGTGCTTCCATTCAAGCAGAACTCCCTGGCTGTTACAATACCCTGTATTATAAAGAAGATGGAAAAACAAGGGTGGGAATACTTGCAGGGGAAGAAACAGAAGCAGAATTTCAGTGCACAGACCAGACGTCCCTAATGACCATTTCCGGATTAACCCAGGGTGGATATGCATGGGATTATATTGAAGAAGAACCTAAAGAAATTGAAGAACCGCAGGAACCTGAGGAACCTATTGTAGAAAATAAAACCGAACAGCAGGAAGAGCCTGAACAACCAGAAGAAGATGAAGAAGAGCAGAATTATCAGGACATAGTAACAAATGAAGTGGAGGGGCATAAAACAGCTTGTCCTGTTCCAATAGGGGCATTGCTCATGGTATTGTTCGCTGCTTTCTTCAAAATTCAGTGAGCTTTTTCCCTCTCGCAGAGGGAACTATTCTTTTCTTTCCCTTGAATTCTAATTTCAATTCTTTTCCTTTAAATAAACGGTCAAGCGTAATTGCAAGAGCAGCAACTTCGGAATGCGGCTGGTTTGTTATTGAAATATTAAAATCAGCAAGTCCGTAAACCTCTGAAGGAACCTTTCCTCCGCCTATGATTATGAGGGTGTTCCTGCCTTTCTCTTTTTTCATCTCTTCCATTCCAAAACCATACATCGTAAGATGGAGTATGTAAAAATCTTTTTCCTTGAATTCTTTTATTAATCCAACGGGGTCTTCTGTGTATCCAATCTTAAAATTTCCCCCCCAATCGGAAACAATTTTTTTTACTGATTTCTCAAGACCTTTGTCTTTCTGTCCAGAATAAATAATCTCATCAGCACCAAAAGCCCTTGCAACAAGACAGACATGTGTGGTTATTCTTTCATCTCTTGGAAGCCTGTGTCCCAGTCTTAAAACGATTAACATCTTCCCTCTCTCACTTCTTCAGGAACTCAAGAAGAGATTCCTGGTTGTTCGCTCTGTATTTAACAAAAAGCATAAGCCTGCTGAATAAAGAGGGCGGAACCTTGCCTATCAAGTCTTCTGCCTTTATTTTTGGATTGGAAAGAATAAGAGAAATAATTTCATCGCGCGTTATCTTTCTCCTTCCTCTTGTTTTTTTCTTTTTTATTTTATTTATTCCCTCAACAATAGAAGAATGCACTCCGAGAATAACTCCTTCATAAACTGCGAATCTATCATCTTTTTCCAGGTTGAGAACCTGCTCAAATTCTCCATTGAATTTGTATCTAAGTACAGGAATATATGAATAAATCAAACTTTCCTTATGACCTTCCTCCAAAAAAGAATAGCGCTCATGGGGCAGAGGAACAACTGCCTCATCTCTTTTGAATTTTTTTAGGCGGGGAACAATCTGCTGTTCCTCTTGTTTCAGCATGCAGTAACATATAAACAAAGGCTATTTAAACATTCTTTTTGCTGTGAGCAATGATGGAAGTATCCTTGTTGGCATATCCATCTCCCTTGCCCCTTCAAGAAGAGAAATACCGCCAAGCTTCCTGAAAAGGATAGCTGTTTTTTCAAGAACCACGTCTGGATTTAAAGAAATAAAGGATTGTATGGATTTATGCATCAAAAAATCCGCCATGTATTTTCCTTTCCATTCTCTTTCATACATCTCGGGATTATCTGCGAACCTTCCTGCAATCTCTGCACACCTTCCTCCCATAACAACTCCCCCGCCTGTAGAGGATTTGACCTGGCCTGCAGCATCACCAACCAGCAGGACATTTCTTTTTCCGTTAACGGCTGTTTTTTTCCTTAGCCTCAAGGGAATAAGAGCACCGGTTGGCGTGGGATAATTAACAATCTTTAGTCTCTTCATAAGATGCCTAAAAGCAAGGGAAGGGTTATTTGGAAGTAGGGTGCCAACACCAACCTCGCCGTATTCCTCATTATGCGGGATATACCATCCAAAAAGTCCTGGATAATTTTTGCTTGAAATAAAAACCTCAACAAAATCTTTTCTTGCATTCCTTTTCACAAACGCCTGGAGGGTTACTGCATACTTTTTTATTGAAGGAAAACCAAGGTTGCTTGCAATTGTTGAAAGCGGGCCGTCTGCAGCGATTATATTTCTTGCCTGGAATTTGTTTGTTATTCTTTTTGAGAATTCTAATTTTGCCCCTTCAATTTCAGCATTCCACATAAGCTCCTGGTCAAAGGAAGCCCTGTCAACAACATAGGCATTTGTTTCTTTTGCATCAAAAATTAACTGTTCCTTTCCAACGTAAACTATTGCTCCTCTTAAAAAATTTATTATGTGTTTTTTGTAGTCCACATATTTTGAAAGGTAGTCAAGGCCGTTTTTTGAGATGAGACCTGAACAGCGGACAGGAAAACCGCTTCTTTCATGCTCCTCGCTGACAACCACATTAAAATTATTTCTTAATGCAGAGATGGCTGAGATAGACCCTGAGGGGCCCCCCCCTACAACATGAACATCAAAACCCATGAATAAAATTCAAAAGGAAAAGAATAAATGGATTATGTATCTTCGTCCTCTTCTTCTCCTTGGTTTCTAAACTCAGAAAATATTTCCTCAATTGTCATCTCTTCTCCGTTTTTCGGTTTCTTTTCTTCTTTCTTCTTTTTTTCTTCCTCTTCGTCTTCTTTATCCAGAGCCTTTTGTGCTTCTGCGACGCTCTCAGGGGTAACCTCTACATTGTCGTCGCCTAATCCAAGTTCATCTCCTACTTTGTCAAGAATTTTTTGCCTTTCCACAGGGTCATCCGGAAGTACCCCTCCATTATCATCAAAAAGGGTTTCCACCCCATTTCTCTTTGGTTTCTGGGTTTCTTTCTCTTTTTTCTCAGTATCCTGATTTCCTTCTTTACTCGTATCAACAATAATTCCTTCAACAAAAGGTTCGTTGGGTTTTTTATTTTCAACATTCTTTGTTTCTTTTTTAGGAACATCTTCCTTCATGCTGTCAAATTGTTTCAGCTCTTCAGCAGTAAAACTCTCGTTCCCGTTTGGATCCCTACCATCAAAGGAGCCGTTGGTTCTTTTCGACTTATCAGAAAGGATTGAATTCTTCTTCTCCCCGCAATTTTTTTCGTCTTTGCATCCGGAATTTTCTCCCTCGCAGTTAGTTTCGGAGAGTTTGGAATTCAGCTCATCAATCTTTTTATTAGCTTCTTCCAATTGCTCCTCTATTTTTGTTTTTTTCTGCTTGATTTGATTAAACTCATTCTCCCGTTTGAGCATTCTTGAACCAAAATCTAACAATTCTTTTTCTTTTTCTTTAACCTGTTTAGTAAGTTCCAATATTTTAGCTAATTGTTCTTTTTTTCCTCCTTTATTTTGACATGTCATCTGGTTAAGCATATCATTAAGGTAATTGTAATCTGCTTGGATATTTGAGAATTCCATGTCTTTATCTTTAAGCTGTTCTTCAAGTTTTGAGACTTCCTCCCCGTATTTCTTTTCCCTGCTTACTAACTCTTGTATTTTCTCGGTGTTTTGCTCCTTGCTTTTTTCAAGTTCACTAATTTGCATCCTAAGGTCGTCCATCTCAATTAAATTTCCTTTTTCTGCTTCAGAAAGTGAAGGGGGGTTCTCATTTCCAGAAAGCTCTTCCTCGCTTAGGTTCTCATTTTCAGGAAGCTTTTCCTCGCTTATAAAGGACCCCTCATCAAGCTCCATATATTTATCTTCTATTTGCTGGTTAAGGTCATCCATCTCTTTTTGAAGTTGTGCAATTATTTCATTCTTTGAGGCATTCTGAGCTATAAGCCGTGCAATCTCTTCATCTGTTGGGCCTATCTGAGTTTTTAATCTTTCATTTTCCTTTTGTAATTCTAATTTTTCATTTGCAAGAGTTACTATTTGATATTCAGTTTCTTCAAGTAATTTCTTGGTTCTGTCCAGCTCAGAGACCAATTCACCTGCTGCTTTCTCAACCTTCTTATCCATTTTCTGATTCAGAGAATCAATTTTCTTCTCCAGTTCACGCTTATCAATTTGTGCAAGCTTAACTATACCTTTCATGGCTTTCAATTTTTCTATTAACTCTCCTATCTTCTTGTCCTTTTCATCAGCAGACAACCCTGTTCCTTTCTGTAATTCCAATTCGCTTACCTGTATTTCCAATGCAGAAATCTTTTCCTGTCCATATTTTAGCTCTTCCTGTGCAGCTTCATATCTTGCATTGAACAGATCTAATTCAAAAACAGCAGTTTCCTTCTCACTGTTCGCTTTTTCCAGCTGTGATTTTAACTCTTCAATTCTCCTGTTTCTTCCATCAGAGAGGTGGGTGATATTTCCTATGTCCAGCTCCAAATCACGCAATTTGTCTTCCAATTCTGAAATCTTTTTTTCCTTAGTTATTAGTGTATTTCTGGTGGCTTTTTGCAGGCTCTTGAGCTGGTCTGCATCATCTGTTAATGTTTGTTTCAGTTTTTCTACTTCAGTCAACTGAATTTTCAAATCAGTTATCTCTTTCTTTGAATCCTCAAGGGACTGGTTAAAAGTATCTTGTACTTCCTTCATCTGCTGTTCTAATTCTGAGATGCAATTATTTTTGACTTTGAGTTCTTCCCTGCTTTTATTGTATTCTTCGGAAAGTTTTGTTATCTCTCCAAGTAAATTCTCTTTCTGCTGTATTTCTTCGTCCAAACGGGTTTGGAAGGTCGTTTTTTCTTTTCCAAGCGAAGTAATCTGAACCCTTAGGCTCTCTATATCCTTTTCTAGCTTCTTTATGTTATCTGTATATCCCTTCCTAACAGATTTCTCAACATTTTTTTCAGCATTTTTTAGGGTTTTTCTTAGTCTTTTGAGCTCCTTTTTTGCCTCTTGGTGGAGTTCAACCAGATTTTCGTCGCTTGCCTTTAGGATTTTTCTTTTGGAAAAAAAGCCTCCTGTTTTGTTTAATATCCTACTTTTCAAGGATTCAGAGGTATCGAAAAAATTTCCAATGGTCTGTTGTTCTTTTCCTCTGGAAAAAACACCTTTTAGTTTGTTTAATATTTTTTGTTTTAAGGCGCCAAAGATGGGGGTTGTGTGCTGCTCAACTGCCTGTTCCTCGGCTTGAGAAGACTGCCCATCACCACTTTCATTAACCTGCACCCTATTCTGAGAGCCAGAAAAGGACATCTTTTCCTGAACCCTTGCCCATCTGCTTCCAGCAGAAAACCAATGCCTGTTTCCATAATAATGCTCATCTATTTTATCAGAAAGGTATTTTTCCAGGCACTTCGGAGTTATCTTTTTAAGAACCACTCTTCCAAGTTCAGCACCTTTCATACCTACATACAATGGACCTGCGGTTTCAGCCAAAACAGCAAATATTCCAAGGGCAGTAACACTCCCTGGAATTGTTGCTCCTACAGCCACAGCAATTACGGTCGGAACTGAGATTACAGTTGCTGCAATCATTGAATAAAGTGAAGCACTTTTGACTGTCTCCCATCCAATCCTTCCGATGTCTCCTATGCCGGTTAATGACCTCTTTTGTTTCTCTGCAAGCAGCCTTCTTTCTCCCATCGCCTTGTTTACGTCTCTTGTTACCTTTCCTGCTGCAATTATCGGAGTAAGCACATATGCTGGATAAGCTGCTGCAGTCAGTATATTTGACATTGAAGCATAGGCAACCGCCTTCCCGGCTACTCCTTTTGCGCCATTCATTGCAGAACTTAAAGTAAGTTCCTCAAACCACGAGGTTGCGGATATTGTTGTAGCTTTAATTCCTGTAATAATTTGTTCTGCGCTGGATGGAATAGCCTTAAGACCCTGATAAGAACCATAAAGGAGACCTGCTCCTGCACCCCCCAAGAGAATATTCTTGAAAAAACCCGTTGTTCCAATCTTTCCGGTATAACCTACTGCATTTTCCAGCAATTTATAGGCTTTCCTTCCAAATGGGTCCCTCTGTTGGGATGAACCCTGCCGTCCTCCATTTATTATCTGAAGGGACTTAGTTGAGCCTCCCTCCCTTACCTTATCACCTGAAACTTTTCTTTGAATATTAGTCATACTCTAATATAATGTTTAGAAATATTTAAAAATGTGTGCATAAGATACAACTTTGGCTCAATAAAACTATCCCGAGGATAATCCTCTCAGAAATCCTACGGATTTCCAGGACCCCTTCCGTTTGGATAATATTCAAAATTTGGGGGAGGGTCAGGAGAACCATGAAACTGAGGGTGTCCCCCTCCGCGGTTCAGTATGCGGCCACCGGGGCTCGAACCCGGGTCTCAAGATTGGCAATCTTGTATCCTACCACTAGACTATGGCCGCTCTTACAAGGAGGTTAAAGTGAAAAGATTTTTTAAAGCTTTTCCACCATCTCAGGTCCAATATTATTATAATACTATTATTCTATCTTTATAACACCATCAGGCGAGAGCAGAACCCTCAAGCCGTCCTTTGCTATTGTTGTGTTCTTGAATACTTTTTTTGCTTCTTTTTCAAGGACTGAGGGAGTGCTGTATCTTCCGCTTATATGAGTGAGAATAAGATGCTTAACTCTTGCTTTTTTTGCTGTTTCTGCAGCCTCTACAGCTGTAGAATGGCCTCTGCTCCCTGCCTCATCTTTCCTGTCTTCTGCATATGTAGACTCGTGTATAAGAATGTCTGCGCCTTCTGCAGCCCTGTAAACAGCAGGACAGGACCTTGTATCCCCAGAATAAACTATCTTTCTCCCCTTCCTTATCCAGCTAATCTCTCCGAGAGAAATGGTCTTTCCATCGACTGTTACCTTTCCTTCTTTTTCTATTTTTTTGAATAGAACACCCTTAATCCCAAGAGATTTGGCCTTTTTTTCATTGAATTTAACCTTATCCTTTTCCTGAAAAATAAAACCATAACTCTCCTTGGAATGTTTTACCCTGAAAGCAGAAATAGAAAAATCACGGCCTTCATAAAGAACACCTTCATTTATTTCATTTGAATCAAGATAATTCTCTTTCCAGTCGGATGCAGGACTTATCGCCCTTATCATTTCCCCGAATCCCTTAGGAGCGAAAACAGTTAACGGCTCCTCCCTTTCATTTAAATGAAGGGTTTCGGCAAGCCCGAAAAAACCAAGAAAATGGTCAAGATGAAGGTGGGAGATGAAAACCGCCTTTATTCTTCCAAAACCAACCCCATAACGCATCATCTGGCGCTGTGTTCCTTCTCCGCAGTCAAATAAAAAAAGTTCATTAAAACGAAGGGAAAAAGCAGGCATGCCCCTTTTTAGGGAGGGCACGGCGGCGCTGGTGCCGAAAAAGGTTAATTCAAACATCCTATAACTTCTTTTTCTGTTTCTTGCTCTTGACAATCAATACTTTTGACGGAGTAAGAATAATAAGTTCTGTTGTAAGAAGAGCAATATCCCCATTTATCTTATCTGCATTTGCCTTCAGCTTACCTATCAACGTCTTAAGTCTCTTTGGCTGGTTTACTATCGGTTTGACGTTAAGAATGATAATATTCTTTTCGGCGAGCTCCTTTAATGCAAGCGCAGCATCCCCCTCATTTCTAAGGTCTACTCTCTTTACATAAAAATCTGCTGGAGGATTTATTATGTCGCCTTCTCTCTCATCTAAATATTCTTCCAGGTCCGGCGCATCTCCTTCCTGTTCCTTCCCCAAAATTTTATCGAAAAAACCCACATGACCACCTTTATAATACTCCTTTAATATGGAAGGTTTAATAAATGCTACGAAAAGAATGTTTAATGTGTGTGAAAAATGGAAGACAAATCCTTAATAATTATTAATAATGATGTGCTTTCTCCTCATTATATCCCGGATGAAATAAAATTCAGAGAGGCGCAGATGAAGGGACTGGAAAGTGTTCTTTCTCCCTTCATAAAAAACCAAAAATCCAGAAATATAATAATCTATGGAAAAACAGGAACCGGAAAAACATGTATAGTAAAAAACATCCTCAAAAAAATGGGGAAGATAAAAGGAAAATATATATACCTCAACTGCAGAATTTACAATACAAGATATAGAGTAATACAGAAAATAGTAAAGAGTATGATGGAGGGATTTGATAAAAGCGGTTTTGGACTGCCAACTCTTTATGAAAAAATAGTGGAATGGATGAGTGACAACAGACAGCTTCTTGTTGTGCTTGACGAAATAGATATGGTTAAGGATGTAGATGAGCTTATATATACCCTAACAAGGTCAAATGATGATACAGAAGCAGGGGGACTTACTCTTATAGGGATATCCAATAGATTATTATTCAAGAACCAGCTGGACCCCAGAAGCAAGAGTAGTTTACACGAAAAGGAAATGGTTTTTCCGCCTTATTCTGCAATTCAGCTGAAAAAGATTCTTGAGCAAAGGGCTGAACTTGCCTTCAAAAAAGGAAGCATTGAATTATCTGCACTAAGTCTTGCAGGTGCGATTGCAGCAAGAGAAAGCGGAGATGCGAGATATGCCCTTAAACTGCTAACCCAGGCCGCAGAGATAGCCGAAGAAGAGAAAACAGGAAAGATTACGGACAAGGAGGTAAAAAAAGCAGTTGAAATAGTTGATGTCAACATAATAAAAGAGGCATTAACAACCCTTCCTGAAAATTACCTTATTGTACTTTATGCCATTGCAAGACTCACCCTTTCCAATCAAAAATATGTAAAGCTGGACGGCAGTGAAGGGAGCCGTTATCTATTTTCAGGAGAGATTTATGAGGAATACTGTTCTTTGTCCAATAAAGTGGGGAAGACCCCCAGAACATCTCGCTGGTTCAGAGAATACCTCAACGATTTGGAAATGCTCGGATTCATAATCTCTACTGAAAGCGGAAGGGGAATAAAAGGAAGGGCAAGGCTGATAATGCTTACAAGCCCTCCGCATGAAATAATAAAGGACCTTAAAAAGATATTCAACAGGTGAAAGATAATATGGATGCAGACCTTATTTATGAAGTTGGTGCATTGAAAAGAGTAAAAAGAAGCGGATGGGAAACCATCGGAATTAAAGATGGAGAGAGTGTTGCTGAACATTCCTACAGAAGCGCAGTAATCGCTTATTTTCTTGGGGAGGGAGAGGGTCTTAAAGATAAGGAACTGAAAGATATTATGCTTGGAACGCTTCTTCACGACCTTGGGGAGACGAGAACAGGGGACCTTCACCTTGTTGCAAAAAGATATGTTTCTGTTAAAGAAAAAAAACTGCAGAATGATGTTTATTTCAAAATAAAAGAGGTTAAAAAGATATACAAGAATAAAAAACTCATGCAGATAATAAAGGATGCTGATTGCCTTGAAGTGATATTCCAGGCAAGGGAATATGAAGATTTGGGGAATCCTTATGTGCATTCTTGGATAGAGAACGCAGAAAAGAAACTGAAAACAAAAACAGCAAAAAAAATGCTCAAAAAAGCGCTTGGAACTGATTCATTCGGATGGCTTATGAAGGTGAGAAAAAAATGAGATTTGTATTTCTTATTATTATCATTATTTTTTTGAGTATTGGGTGTGTCAGCTTCAAAACAGAGGCAGACTGCAGCGGGCTTTTGCCGGGTGAAAAACCTACTTGTTATTCAGAAGTTGCTATAGGGTATGCTTACAAAGGAATGGCTGAAGAAGCAGAGCAGGCATGTTTGGAGATAGATGCAAAAGAATACGAAGACAGTATAGCAAAATGCCTTAAGAAAGTCGCTATAATCTCAATGGATAAAACCATATGCAGTCATATAACAACTGAATTTATGGGAGGAATAGATAAAGATAAGGATTATTATGAAACAACACGGACAATGTGTTTAAGTGAGATAGGGGAAAAGGAATATAAAAGGGATAACCCGGCCTGCATCTCATTTATCTTATTTTCTCTTCCATTCCTGTTATTGATTATCTCAAGGAACTAATCAGAGTCCATTATCTCAAGGGCTTTCCTTACACTCATTCCCTCTCTTATACCAATCTCTTCAGCCCATGAGGTTATCTTTCGTATCTTTGCATTATACAAACCTTCAATATTTTTTACACCTGTTACAAAAGCAGCAACATCTCCTACCTTTTCTGCAGTTTCAGGAGCAAGATAACTGCAGGCAACATAACCTTTCTTTGCCTTTATCAAAATCATCGGGAGATTTCCAAGCTTATAATCAAAACCAAGGTATGTTTTTCCATCAATAGATATCTTTTTCATGGTCTCTGCCCCCGTTCCTTTTCTCTTCTGGCTCTTTCCTTATTTTTCTCGAATATTTTTCTGTGTTTTGCACAGCTGATACAATAATAAACATTTCTGCCTGTGAATGTTGTAACATTCTCTTCCCCTTTTAGGTCAGTGCTGTAAACCTGCCTCTTGTAATATTCAACTGCTTTAGTTCTTGGAACTGCTCTTCCACAGCTTTCACATGTTAAAAGCCTGTCTCTACCTCTTCTTTTCTTTCCCATTTTATTACCTCTTATCTCATCTTAAGGGCATACTGCCCTATCCCTGTAATACCTAAATTCCTGGCAATCTCGGATTCATCCGCATTTATCACGATAAGCATATCTGAATATTTTTCTGTGAATTCAGAAGAACTGCACCTTGGACATTCCTTCACATCCTCTTCTGAAATAAGACCGCAGTTAACACATGCCTTCATTTTTTCTCCCTCTTCTTTTCTTTAAAAGAACCCAATCCGGGCCCCCTCATAGTCAACCCTATCTTGGTATCTGAGGTTGTTTCCTTAATGCTTACGGTTGAAATTTTTGCAATAACCATCTCTCCTTTTCCCAATGATTTTCCCCTTTTTGAAGTAAGTTTCTTTGCCTTCTTATCATAGAAATACTTTTCCTGCCCTATCTGGGAAAGATGTATCAAACCATCTATGGGCCCTATAGATGCAAAGGCGCCGAAATCCACAATCTCTTTGATATCTGAAGCATAAACCTCATTTATCTGCGGCTTGAAAAGCAATGCCTCGAAGTTAACATTATAATAAATTGCTCCATCCCCTGGGATTATCTTTCCTTCTCCCTTTACTCCTACTTCCCCTATCGTAAGAACAAGACCCAGCTCCTTATTTATCCTTCTTTCATATTTCTCCTGAATAATCTTTTTTACTGCAGTCTCCTTTTTCATAGTAAGGTAAGACGGGGGAAATCTTATCTTATCATCAATCTTTGCCACGTAGTACATAATTAGTCACCACACATCTATTGTATTGGGATTGTTTTTTAAATGGATGTCAAAGTTGGAATCTCAGTTCAAGCACACCATTTTTATAGTTCTTTTTCATCTTGGCCAAATCAACATCGGCTGGAAGCTTCAGTCTCTTATAATACTGCCTTTTTTCTGAATCAACAATAATCTCTAATTCTCCATCGGTTTTAGTTATATGAATGTCCTTTTCATCTGCTCCAGGAACCTCGGCCATAACCATAACCTCATTTTCTGTTTTGAAAACATCAATAAGAGGCTCTCTTTCATCGTGAATAAAACCTTTCTCTCTTTTGGCGGGTTTTATGTTCCCGAACTCCTTTACTTCTGGTTTTCCATCCGAAGAAACCTTGATTGAAAAACCATAAACATTCGGCCTTTGCATCTCTGTGAGTCTTCTTAACTTCTCTTCGGGAATATCTGAGAGCATGCGTTCCATTATCTGCTCCATTTCCTCTTTCATTGCCTCGAATTCATTGTTTATGCTAAAGAACTCATCAAACCCTCTTCTTTTTTTCATCTTTTCTCACTTCTGTTCTTCTCCTTTCCTGAAAACAGGAAGTAAGCAACTACCAAAACCAGGATTACCGCGAGCACTATCCACAGAATGGTAAGGTCCATCTCCGGCTGTTTTATCTCAACATCGGTTTCGGCTGTCTTTACAAGGAAACCTTCCCTCCCCCCATAATTGGCTGTAGCCTTCATCTCGACCTCTTCAAGCTTGTCCTTTGGAACAAGGAGACTGGTGAGCTTTACAACCCTTGCACTATTGGGTTCAAGGTCATACTGTCCTTCGCTTTCAACAGCTGTTGAGATTCCTTCAATAAGATATGCAGAAGAAACCTTGAAATAAACACTCTCTTCTCCTGAATTCGTGAACCTTATTGAGAGCTCATCGGTTTCAGGATTGTAAACCGCTTCTGACATGCTAAGTTCAGAAATATCAATATAATCTATTCTCCCTATATTCCAATCCTGTATAAAACCTTTTTCAAAAGAATTCTTTGAGGAACCGTAAAGCACTGTTATATTCGTTGTAAGCTCCCCTTCTTCTACCTCAAGAGAATAGGAAACACCAGTTATCCCTCCTTTTCCTATTGTCTCTGCGTCTTCATCTCCTACTGATTTAAAGGATTCCCCGTCCAAAAACAGATTCATGCTTGATTTGTAGTAAATCGGAACATTTCCTTTGTTTTCATAGGTTATGTCAAGGGTTTTTGTTGCTGTGTTATATTCCATATTCTTTACTACCAGATTCAGGATAACATGAGGAAGGGGAAATGTAACAAGCGGATTCACTCCCTGGTTTACTCCTGGAAGTGTCTGGCCGAACTTAAGGAATAAAGAAAAAATCTTGTTTCCTGCTTCTTCATTTATCTTACGCATAATACTGCCCAAAGCAGCAGTATACCTATTATCAATAATTACTCCCACTGTTATTTGTCCTTCCCTGGCTTTTTCTTTTATATAATTCTCAACTGCAGTAGGAAGAACCTCTGAGGCAAGAATAATCGGGTCTTCTCCTGTTATGATGCTGTCTTCAAGGTATTCACCGCCTGCAAATACAACCTGCTTTTTATCCGGGTTTATTTCAAAGTATTTGTCAACCAGAGCAAGGTTGTCTTCATAGATATCCTCATTGTAAATCCTGTCATAATTTATATTATTTTCATCAAGCGATTCAAGAACTGCATCATCAACATAGCCGTAAACAAGGATCTCTCCTTTTCCCTTAAGGAAGTCTGCAACCTGGCCGGCATTTGCCTCGGTCACAAACAAAAGAAAGGAGTTTGTGAGTTTGCCATACGGCATCGTTGAAACAATTGTGGTGCCGTATGCAGGGTCTGCAAGAATAAAATTCTCTGCTCCGGATTTTTCTGCAAGATAACGATTTGTTGAAAGCGGGTCCTCTGAAGAATACTGTTCAACAGTATTGCCTTTCTGCTCCATAGAACCCTTGAAACCTACGTAAACTGCATTATCGCTGGATTCTATGTAATATACTTCTTTACCTTCTCCAATAAGAACCAGCTCTGCAATTCCACTGGAACCTGGAGCGAAAAACACTAGTTTTTCTTCTGTAAGTATAGCATAAAATGCTGCAGAGGAAACGTCCAGTCCATCCTGTGAGTTTACTACAACCAATGCGCTTGAGAGGTTCACTAAAACCATTAAACCCATTAAAAATGTGAGAAATCGTCTCATAACGAGAGTTTATTCAGAAAAGTATTTAAATACTTTCATTTCTTATTTTCCTTGGTGATTAGATATGAATAAGGCGATAGTATTTGGAATAGTATTGCTCACTTTTGTAGGATTGGGGTTTGCAATACAGGACGCTTCTAGTATTGAAACAAAAGGAGAGGGTAGTTATACATCTGGTACAACTGCAACCGACTTAACAGAAGGAGGAAACGTAACCGGGATCGTATTAACTGGTAACACATCCACACAGAAGTGGGCAGGTTACTATGGTAACGTAACTGGTAACCTTGTGTTGGGTCTTGACAGCACCTCTATAATGTTTGCATGGTCATGGGACCAAGCAGATGGTGGAGAGGTTTGTGTATCTCAGGATGCATCCTTTGACTGGAGCTCTGTTTCAACAGCAACCAACAGTTCATTAAACACAGTATGGAGCTTTGGAGCTGCAAAGGACAATGCAACAGCAACATATACAACCTTTGAGAACTATGAAATAGCAGGAGCAGCTCTTACTAATGTGGAGACGGCAACAGATGTACAGGGCTGGGAAACCGGTGTAGTAGATGATGGAAACGATGGTGCAGAAGTTGACTTTGCATTCTGTGTAAAGATAGATACTACTGGAGCTGCAACAGCTCTTGATGGTCATGTTGCAGATTATCAGTTGATGGTGCCAACCACAGATACTGCAGGTCATACAGAAACATATTATTTCTTCCTTGAATTACAGTGAAGAAATAAAAATTTTCTTTTTTTCTTTTCTTTTTCTACAAAACTCGAATTTTAAAATTACAGCATATCCAGAATTGGTTCAACATTAAGCCCTAATTTGAGATATTTCAATTCATTAATAGTAAGCCATCTTCCTTCTTCATGCTCAAGAGAGGTAGAATAAGCATCAGAATCAACACTGCACTTATATACTAAATATACCGAGTGCTTTTCCTTTTCATCCTTTTCGTATACTGCTGAGGTAATCCCAAGGAAGGAAAGGTTCTTTCCGCTTAGGCTTGTTTCCTCCTTTAGTTCCCTTAATGCAGTCTGTTCTGGTTTTTCTCCGAAAACAACGCCCCCTCCTGGGAACTCCCATATTCCATTATGTCTTTTCAGAACAAGTATTTTTTCATTAAAAAAAGGAACAGTATACACATTCAGTTCGGGTTTCTTTGCCACGATTATAACCTCATCCTTTTAGGAACAATCTCCCCAAATAACTTAGGGATATGCTTTTCCTCAAGGAAATCAAGTGAAGAACTGCAGAGAGGGCATCTAAAACCATACTCAGAAGCGCTGTCAAAATTATGGATGCTATCCCTTTTGCATTTTGGACAGAAATAATGGTCTCCTTCAGGAAGTACAAATTCTTTTTCATGTTTTTCCTGCACAGTCTCCGACCATTCATTCATCTTCTGCGAATTAATAGTCCAGAAGTAGGAAAACCACCCTGTTTCAGTATCTCTGGTTCTATTATAGCGGACTATGCCGAGAGTATGCAACTTGTTAAGCGCTGCACGAACATCACTTATCTTTATCTTCAAGGTTTTGGAGAGCTCATCATCGCTTGTAGAACCTTCAAAAGACTTAAGAAGTGGAAGCGCATTCTCACCCGCATGTTCCACCAGTGCTTCCCTTACCTTTGGTTCAGAAAGTCTTTTCAGCAGTTCAAGGTTCGGCTTAGGAACCTTTTTCTTTAGCAGTTCCTTTGCCTTTTTCTTGGTTATTTTTTTTATTTTTGGTTTTTTTACAATGGACTTTCTTTGTTTTTTAGTCTTGAGTTTCTTTATTCTCTTTGATTTTATTGGCTTTCTTATTGATTTTTTTACTGTTTTTATTTTTTTTATAGATTTCTTTATTTTTTTTATTTTTTTTATTATTTTTTTTAGTTTCTTTGTTGTTTTCCCTGCTCTCCCCATCTTCTTTGCTGTTTTTCCTTTCTTTTTGAGTGATGTTATTTTTATCTTCCTGGTGGTTTTTACTTTCTTTACGGTTTTCTTAATGGTTTTCTTAACCTTTCCTGCTCCCAGTACCTTACTCTTTATTTTCTTTTTCAGCATCTTTCCAGCTTTAGGGGAAATAGAAGACCTTTTTTTTGCTGATTTAGAAGGTGGACGTGACGAATGCTGAGAGGCACCAGTACGCGGTGCTGATTTCGGACTCCTGCCTTTAACCAGTTTCCTTTTTTTAACCATAAAACATCACCAGTGTACTAATTACGCAATTTAAGTATTTAAATGTTTGCTAATAGGTTATAATAAAAGTAATAAAATGTGCATAGGAATTTAAAAGAAAATGATGAAATTACTAATTGATGAAACCAGATAATCTCTGCCTTCTTTGCAAGGGTGCAAAAAAACTTTGCGGACTTGAACGGTGTCCTTTGCTCTCATCCATAAAGACCAGACCGCCGGCTATAAATGAACATTATTTTGGGGAAAGTAATGAAATATTTGTAGGCAGCTACGGCTACCCTGACATAAGCTTCGGACCTGCAGTACCGTATGAAAACTCCAGCACATTCAGGGAACTTTATGAAGCAGGATATGATAAAATAATAGAATACCGGGGTGCTGTGGTGGTCGGAAAAAGGTTTGGGAAACGGGTTGAAGAAAACCTTAAGGAAAGCATCCTTTCTTTGACACCTGTTGATATGGAATTAAGATTCACAAGAAAACCAATATTCAAGAGGCCCTCCTTCTCCGAGATAAGCCAACCGGTTGGAGGTAGTGCTCCGCTCAAGAGGCTTGACCTGTGCAGCAACCCAAGAATACCCAGATTAGTGGATGAACTCATAGGAGAGGATATCAAAGCGGTTGAGTCGGTAAAGGAGATGCACCATAAGAAACTTGACAACTATTATATTACAAATCTGCTTTCGGCAGGACTTCTTGGGGAAAAAAAGGCAAAAAGAATGGTGCCTACAAGATGGAGCATAACAGCAACAGATGACATGCTGGGAAAAATACTCATGAAAGAGATAAAAGAATATCCTGTAATAAACCAGGTAAGGGTATTCCATCATGAATCCCTGCACAATCATTATGAGATTATACTGCTTCCGCGCAAATGGGAATTCGAAAACTTTGAGGCATGGGCTCCAAGCACAATATGGACAAAAAACAGCAGGGAATTCAGAATAAACAGGGAATACGAATCCTTTAAAGGGAGAACAAAGTATGCAGACAAACAGGCCGGCGCATATTATGCAGTAAAACTGGCTGTTCTAGAATACCTGAGAAAAATACGAAAACAGGCTGCAGTGCTTGCAATAAGAGAGGTGTATGAAGGATATCAAATACCTGTAGGGGTATTCCAGGTGAGAGAGAATACCAGGGATGCAATGAAAAAATGGGAGGGATTCTCAGGGATTAAAGAGGCTGCTGCTGAAGCAGGAAAAAGGTTGCGGGTAAATATCTTGGAATATCTAAAAAGGAGCGAGGTTTTTGGACAGAGCAGACTAAATGAATTTATCTAGACCTAATCTTCACCCCTACCCATACAAGAGAAACGATTAGAAATAAAGCAAGCATCCCGCCCTCAAGATAAACCATCTTCAATTCAGAAAAAGAAAGCATTGGAACTGAAGGCCTGTAAGAATCTTCATCTCCCTTTTCTTCTCCTGTTTCAGAAAGGGAATTATATGCTGTTAACTTTCTGCTCTTTATTGGAACCGTAAGATTATGCTCTTCTGCAAACAGTGAATACAAAATAAGCTGAACGGAATGCAGGCCTGTTGCATTGTAAGTTGAGTTAAGGAAATAAGAATAGAAATATGTTCGGTTCAGGGTTGACAGGGAAGAGGCATTGTTCTGTTCCTTAACCTCAAGAAACTCGGAATTATTGAGTTTGTGCGAATGAACATACCAGACCTCATAGGAATCGTTTTCTATTGTAAAATTATAAAGATTTTGTTTGTATATGGATTCATTATCAAGAAAAACCTCTGCCTTGTAAAATCTCTTCCTGCTGAATGCAAGATTGTCAAACTTATTGTTTTTGTACCATTGCTCCTTAAGAACCGGTCTTAAAGTAAAAAACAACGGCTCTCCAGATTCAACATAATAAGAAGAGCTGACATCGGAGAGCTTGACATCAAAAAAAACCTGGCTTGTGGCCTGCTTACAGAACGGCCCGTCCATGTAATCACTCAATTTAAGATAATTAAATCTAAGCGTTGCATTAAGAAGAACAGTAAGCGTTATATTGGTAGTATTCCCGTCCAGAGGAAACGGAATCTGGATTATTCCTTCATCAAAATCAAGGGAAACAGTTTTGCTCATGTTCTCAAAGATAAACGTTGCATTCCCTGAATGGGAGGTATCCAAAAACATAAGAGTAACCTCTTCGCAGGATGAATGTTCCCCTGCACTCGCTGAAACCGGATAAGAAGACCCCCACATCCATAAAAAACCAATTGGATTCTGTGAAGTAAAATTATCAACAGTTGGAATGGGTTTTATAAGGGATATTGCTGCTCCTATGCAAACCTCTTCACCCTCAGTATTCCAATCATCCCAGCAGTTAGAGGAAAGGACAGCCCCTGAGTAATCCATCAGGGAAGAGGCAAGCTGGGTATTATGAATTATAGTTTCATTAACCGGTGGTTCGGAATATGAAAAAACAAGGGTAAGAAATAGGAAAAAAATAAAAGTAGTCTTCATAATATCTCATCCAATCTGGAGAGTGTTGTAATCTGGAGAATATCATTCTCTTTTTTCAATTCAAAAACGGCCCTGTCGTCTTCACTCATTCCCTTAACAAAACGCCTTACCTCTTCAGCATCCTCAAAAACAACAATTGTTTTCTTCTTTCTATGGTCATAAACAGGCGTTATCACCCTGTTGCCAACAAGAAAACCATCCTCAACCCTTTTGAACGTTGTTCCCTTCTCAACAAGCTTGTCCTGAATAATCCTCAGAAGAACATTCTTCTTTACATCTCCCCATCCATTAAGCTGATAATATTCCAGATGGGACTCAACAAGGTCCTTTTCCATCAGCTTCTTAAGAATATTCTCAAGGTTTCCATCGGATATATCCGCACCATCCGTAATCCTTTTCTTAAGCCCTATCATTATTTCCTTTGGGGTAAGGGGAATTTGTTTCCACTTGAAAAGCTTCTCAACACCTTCAAATGTTTCTATTATTTGTTTTTCATTAACAGGAAGTTCTTTCCTCTTTTCAGATGAAGAATGTTCCAGCCTAAGTTTGTACATCGGCTTTTTTGATGCCCATACATAAGCAAATATTATTAGTATCACAATCATTCCTGGAATTCCGAATTTTATTATTGCACCAATCCAATCCTCTGCTTTTGATTCATAAGATATCTCCTCATAGAACTGAAGGTATTTCATCTTAAAGATGTTCATACCCTTCTCCGTCTTTGCGCTTACAGTAACATATCCATGTGAGATTGCATATTCCCTTTCCTCTCCATCATTCAAAGAAACATAAACCATTCCTGATTCAACAGGCACATCATCAATCATGACAAAAAAGACATATCTCACATCCTCGGCTGTTTCAAGTGATATGTCTATATCCTTTACATGTATTCTCTCTGTTCCTCTGACTCCAACGCTGTCATAAATCTTCATTATGTAATCCCCGGGAGCATCAAATTCAAACGGGAAGAAAAATGCCTTTTCCTCATTTATCCTGCCCAATTCCTCGGTCAGGAGCACAACTCCGTTTTTTTCAAGGGAATAAAATGCCTTTCCTATACTTTCATTAATGGAAAACTCAACGTTTGAGATCTCCCATGGAAAGATTGAGTCATCAGCATCTATAGTTATTGTATCCTGCCTTATGAAACCTGAATCTACAAGGAAATGTTCTGTCTCTGAATCAAATATTACTGAAACATATCCTGTTTCTGGCAGCCAACTAAATAATGTCCTTTTTTCAATCACATCCTCAAATGAGTATTTCATCTTATCTTTCAAAGCCCAGGAATTCTCAACAATTGAATCAAACAGAGCATCAAGATTTCCTTTATCTATGAATTCATCAAGCGTCATATCGTAGATTATCAATTTCTCTTCAGTCCCGTTACCAAGTTCATTCACCCAAAAACTCATTTTAAGGTCTTTTTTCTTTATAAAGTTGGTTTTTCCTATATAAATAATCTTATTGTCAGAGGCCATTTCATCTATATTTTCAAGTATATAATCCGGCATTGCCCCGGTTGGAATGAGTATTATCTGCTGTTTAAGAGTAAGTAGTTTTGACCTCCCCACAATCTGGATAAGAAACCCGTAATCCTCCAATTCATACACTGAATCCATAAGTTCATCAAAACTTTCCATCCCGACTCCTTCTTCACTCAGTATATATAGATTTCTTTTCGGTGCTTCCTCAAGCGATAATATGCGAAACGCCCCTGTTCCATTAAGATTTACAATCGCATATCCCTCATCTCCTGCCCTTCCAAAGGAAAGGACCTCTGCTGTTCCTGTCTTTATCTCTATTTCTTCTCCTGAAGGAAGGAAAAGGAAAAATGCTACTATGCCAAACACAATAAGCATGAATATGATAAATATCTTCATTCGCATTATATAACACCTGGTTTGTTCAACCAATCAAGGTCGTTTTTGTAAAATGTCCTTATATCCTTCAGGTCCTCAAAAAGCATGAGGGGCCTCTCAAGACTAAGGCCCCAT
The DNA here is from genome assembly GCA_023129075.1 of Microcaldota archaeon. Lineage (GTDB taxonomy): Archaea > Micrarchaeota > Micrarchaeia > Anstonellales > Bilamarchaeaceae > JAGMCT01. The sequence goes on along the minus strand of JAGMCT010000002.1, from coordinate 84,226 downwards.
GCAAGAACAGGATAAATATCGCATAATGGCTTGGTCATCTCTGGCCTGAAAATACCTGCGCCTCCAAGCTCAATCCACTCATTCCTCTCTTCAAAGAAAACCTCTATCTCCAGGCTTGGTTCAGTGTATGGAAAATAGCTTGGCCTGAAACGAATCTTCTCAAATCCAAGTCTTTTGTAGAACTCCTTGAGAATACCTAAAAGGTGCCTGAAGTTTGCACCTTCCCATGCAATTATTCCTTCAACCTGGCGGAATTCTGCAAGATGTTTGAAATCTGTTGCTTCATTTCTGAAAACGCTTCCGATTGAAAAATACTTCTTTCCTCCTTTCTTTATCTTTGACAGATATCTTCCGCTTACTGGAGTTGTATGTGTCCTTAGAACCGTTCTTTTTGCTTCCTTTTCACTCCATTCGTATCCCCAGTATTTTTCATGGCTTTTCTTAACCCTTTCAACGAGCTTTTCTTCCGGCAGTTCGGATTCCCCCTCCAAATAAAAGGTATCTGCAAGTTCCCTTGCAGGATGGTCCTGGGGCTGAAAAAGTGCATCAAAATTCCAAAAGGTGCTCTCAACAAGATTGCCTTCCATCTCTTCAAAACCAAGGTCTTCAAAAACCCTTTTAACCTTATAAATAAATGCAGAAAGATGATGGATTTTTCCTATTCGTGCAGGCTCCGCCTTCGTGATGTTATATCTCCTGAATCTAAGCTCTCCGGGTTGTTTGGAAACAATAATAGAATGTGTAAGATTTCCTATTCCTCCTTTTTCTTCAAACTCAGTATGTTTTCCTTTTTCTGTGATAAATATCTTATATTCGATCTCAGAGGTCTCTTTTATGAGGCCTCTTTTCTTAATAAATTCCAGATGCTCTTTCTTTGCCTTTGAGGGGGCTTTCAGTGCTTCCTTCAGAGGGTGCACCTCCTTGGATTTAAGAACATGAATTCTTCCATCCTTTATCGCAATCCAACCATAGCGTTTAGCCCACATTATCCCTATTTTTTTCTGCTTTTCTGTTAATTCGCTTAATTCTGCCCCATCCTTTTCAAGAAGTTGTGATTCGGGAAAACCGTGCTCAAGAAACTCCTTTCCTTCCTTGGTTAGAGGATGGGCCGTATGCTCTTTTTTTTCAATCTTAACAAGCCCTTCTTTTTCAAGATAAAATGCAGCACTCATCAACCCGTCCTTCTTTTCAGTAGCCATATCCAAAGATGAGAAACTGGGTTTTTCCTTAAGAATGCTTAATAATTCTGCCTTATAAGCTTCGACTCCCATCTAAACACCCTTCCGCGACCTCGTTAGATAAAAATAGGAAACCAGCAGTATGGCAACAAGAATAATTATTGCCAATCCATATTCCCCTGAAAGCCAGGAGAAAACTTCGCCTTGGAACCCAAGAAAAAACGCAGTGATTTCACTGTCAAGGCTTCCTTCCTTTTCAAAAATAAAGGAAAAATTAGGAAGAATTGTATTAGACCATGAGTAAGAGACTTCCTTGAAAGGAGGTTTCAACCCTCCAAAATCCTCTGGCAAAGGTTTAACCTCAACAACAACACTTCCTTCAGGAACCTCAAGTGTGAGTGTTGTTATCTCACTTAGGATAATGTCTTCTTTCTGGCTGAATTCAAAAACAAACGCCCTTGAGTTAAGTATATATTGTTTTGTTCTTGGTTTGTAAGAATCAATGAAAACAACCCCTGTACCTTCAGTAATTCCTTCATCAGTATAATACGGTGCAGCAGTATAAGTAATTATCAGCTGGCCATAGCATGTATCCTCAATAGGATTGCATCTTGAAAGAGGCTGCGGTCCTATAACCTGATTCTGAATGTCCACTACCCTGCTGTCTACATGGTATCTCACATCATTAAGTCCTGTAAGTGTTGCCCACGAAGCAAGGTCGTTCTTAGGTATTCCTGTTTCATACAAAGAAAGATGGTAACTTCCGGTCACAAGAAAATCCAATTGTTCGACAATGTAAGCCGTGCCGTCTTCATTTACCGTGACAAAAACATCAAGATTTCTTGGGATGAAATCAGCTGAAACAAATGAGAGTAGAAGTAAACCTAACAGTAAACGCCTGAGCATACTCCTATTTCCAACAGATTGTTTTAAAACTTATCTGATTTAGGAAAAAGGGGATAAAAAAACAAGCCTTAAAAAATGAGTGCGATTATTTTACATTTTACATATTTTAAAGGTGATAAAATGCAGATTATAATAGGATTAACAGGCACAAACTGTGCAGGAAAAGGAACGGTTCTGGAAAACCTTAAAAAAAGAGGATTTTATCCGCTTTCCCTCTCGGATGTCATAAGAAGAGAACTAGACCTTGAAGGAAAGGAAAAAACCAGAGAAAATATGGTAGCAACGGGGAATGAATTAAGAGAAAAACTCGGGGCAGGAGCATGCGCAGTAAAAGTAAAAGAATTATTGCTCAATGACAGGAACTATGTTGTAGATTCCATAAGGCATCCTGCAGAGGTTGATGAGCTTGCAAAGCTTATGAATTTTTTCCTTTTTCATGTTGATGCAAAACCGGAAATAAGATTTGAGAGAATGAAAAATAGGGAAAGAAAAGGGGATGCTGAAACCTATGAAAGATTCTTAGAAATGGATAAAAAAGAAATGGAAAGCGATGACCCGAATGCCCAAAACCTCAAAGCAACATTTTCAAAAGCAGATTTAATTATAGAAAACAACGGCACTCTTGAGGAACTTTATACTGGAATTAATGAAATCCTAAAAGAGGTTATGAAAGAGATTAACCCTGAGAGGCCTGGGTGGGATGAATACTTTATGAGTATAGCAAAACAGGTTGCAACAAGAAGCAACTGCATGAAAAGGCAGATAGCAGCAATAATAGTAAGAGATAAAAGAATTATATCAACAGGATATAACGGCACTCCGAGGGGAACAACCAACTGCAATGAAGGAGGCTGCCCAAGGTGCAATTCATTTGCTGAGAGCGGAAAAAACCTTGAGGAATGTTATTGTTCGCATGCAGAGGAAAATTCAATAGTGCAGGCAGCATATCATGGAATATCCATTAATGGAGGTACAATATATACCACCTTTTCCCCATGCCTTTACTGCACAAGAATGATAATAAATGCAGGAATAAAAGAGGTAGTTTACAATGCAAGGTATTCCATTACAGAAGGTGCATTCAGGCTTTTGAATGAAGCAGGGGTAAAGATAAGGAAATTCAATGTTGATGGTTTGGAAAATAAAAAATAAATGTGGATGGAAAGATTACTACTTCGTTTATTGCCATGGTCATTCTATATCGGATAGAGCATATTTAGTTTTATCCGATACTCAACAACACTCTCCTAATGCTGACTTCGCTTTCTTTTTAGTTTTCTTATCTCCTTTTCCCTTAATATCTCTCTATGAACAGAACTCCTTGTTTTCTTTAATTCCTTTTCAAGGTTGAGAACCCTAATCTTCAGCTGGTTTATGTATTTTCTAAGGGAAGCGTTCTCTTCTTCCAGCTCAAGGACTCTTTCATTGTCCTTTTTCAGGGATTTTTTCTTTTTTGTTTTGGGGCTGGGTTTCTCTTCCTGCTTTTTCTGAAGGGAAATCAATGCACTTTTGAGCTGGAAGCCCTGTATAACCATGTGCTTCAAAAGGTCTGCTTCCGGATGCTTCATCCCTTCAATCTGCCTTAATCTATTTTCATAAAAATGGAATGCTTTCAGGGCTGCGGCCCTTGCATCCCTTATGTGCGGGTCCTTCAAACCAGGTGAAACAGCCTTCTTGTGCAGAAGCTTAAGATTTTTTTTTGGGTAAAACACCCTTACATTAAACCTTGCCGCAACCTTTGAAACAAAAGAAGGGGGTGGAAAAACATCGGTTGCAACAAGAGAGGGGTTTCCTATTTCCATTATTTTTCTGATTATCTTGTCTTCACCCATTTCTTTTTTGGATTCCTCTGCAACTATTGTTCCCTTAAGATTAAGAGCACAGAATGCGGTTTTTATTCCGGGGTCTATCCCGACTATAAGATATATTGAAACACCTCTCAATCCTTCATAATATGTATCTCCTGCTTTATGAAGAGTTTTGAGCCTCTTTTGATGTTCTTATTCACCACAACACCTGAACTTATCCAGCAGTCAGGTTCTATTATCTTCCCTGGCATGGTGCAGGAAAGAACACCGAACTTTACATTATCTCCTATGAAGGCGCCGAGTTTTGCGGTTCCGCTGTTTGCCCATCCCTTTTCTGTATAAACATTTATCTTCCCGGAATCAAAACGGTAGTTGGCAATCTGCGTTCCTGCTCCAAAATTTACATTGTCTCCTATTATACTGTCTCCTATATACACAAGATGTTTTGCCTTTACATTGTCAAAAAGAATAGAATTTTTTATGGTTGCGGAATCCCCGATTTCGCAGTTTTCTCCGATAGATACTGAACCTCTTATATAGGAAAACGGGCCGACCCTTGAATTCTTTCCAATATATAAATTTCCATCAACATAACTATTAATTATCTCTGCTCCTTCCTCCATTATTACCTTGCCTTTTATTGTTGAATTTACAATCTTCCCGGCCTTTGCCTTCATTCTTCTCAAAAGATAATCATTCAATCTGAACAGGTCCCATGGATATGTTATATCTATCCAAACCCCTTTCAGATGAACAACCCTTGCGCCTTTCAGAACCGGAGTAATCTCATACTCTCCACTTGCAGATTTCTTTATCTTTTTTAATTCGTTGAAGATGCATGGGTCAAAAACATAAGAAGAAAGGCTCACGAGAGTTGATTTCGGCTTCTTTGGCTTTTCGATTATGTTGAAAACCTTTCCTTTTTTCTTTTCAACAACACCATAGCGTGAAGGGTTCTCTGCCTCCTTTACAAGAAGACATTTGTCCTTGTAGGAATGATATGCTTTTATAAGTGAAGAAATGTCCTTTGTTTCTATATAGGTGTCGCCAGCCAATACAATAAAGGGGCAATCCAGCATTTTCTCCACGTAAAGCAGGGCGGCTGCAGTGCCTGTTTTTTTACCCTGGGTTACAAAAGAAATTTTAAGCCCTGGTGAATTTTTCTTTTTTGAAAAATAATCTATTATCTTTTCCTTATTGCTTCTCACAATTATTATTGCTTCTTTTATCCCTGCGCCTTTCACCTGCTTTAGTAAATGATAAAGCAATGGCTTTCCTCCTGCATAAAGCATTCCTTTTGGCCTTGTGAATGTAAATGGCCTCATCCTAATTCCTTCTCCACCTACAAGTATAACCGCCTTCATATATTCACCTCGATAATGTCACCAATCTTCGGGGCAACAGCATCATATCCTTTTTCCCTTAATTCCTGCCCGAATTCCTGGGGGTTGTCCCCATGATTTAATATTATCTTTGAGGGTTGTGCTTTTTTAATGTAATCCAAAAGGTCTGTTTTTCCTGCGTGGGCGCTCAAATCTATGTAATCCACAGGAAGAGAAACATCAAGCATGTTTCCATCTATCTCAACCTTCCCGTGATTTAAGAGATTCCATCCGTTGGTCCCCTCAATATTATATCCAGTAAAGATTATCCTTGAATCAGCATTGATGTTAAAGAGATAACCTAGTGCCGGACCTCCCTGAAGCATGCCTGCTGTTGAGATAATAACGGAGGGCTTGGAAACCGCCTTTCTCCTCTGTCCTGATGACTCAATAAAATTTACCGAAAGCAAATCCTCCTTGAATTTTTCCCCGTCATTCAGAAGATAAGAATTTTTGGAATAGATGTTGGTTATTGTTCTTGCCATACCATCAAGATAAAGAGGAACATCAGGAAGATATTTCCTTATGAGCATTATTAATTCCTGAGACCTTCCAACAGCAAATGAAGGAAACAAAACAGAACCTCCTTTTTCAAGTGTTTGTTTCACTTTTTCTATAATTGTTTTTTCCGCTTCATCTCTTTTGGGATGCTCTCTATTGCTGTAGGTCGTTTCTATAATAAGGACATCTGTTTTTTCCGGAACCGCGCCTTTATGCAATAGGGTTTCCTCTATCTTAAAATCACCTGTATATGTTATTCTTTTCTTTTCATGCTCAAGATGCGTCATTCCAGCACCCAGAATGTGCCCTGCATCAGTCATATAAAAGGAGGTTTTTCCTATGAAAACCTTTTGATTATAATCTATGGGCACGAATGCTTTTAATGCAAAATCCTTCTCCTTTCTGGAGTAAGGAAGCTCATCCCCCATTATTTTCATGGAATCATTCCACAACACCTCGGAGATTTCTACTGTCTGCTTTGTTGCAAACCAATTAAAGGAGACTGGATGAGGATAAAGATAAGGAAGAAAACCGCTGTGGTCAAGATGTGCATGTGAGATTATCACTGCATCCAGAGAAACCTGAAAAGGAAGAGGGTATGCTGCTCCTCTTTTTGCTCCGAATAACTTTATTCCATGGTCCAGCAGTATATTAACATCTGTCTGCAGAAGAAATGCACTTCTGCCTACTTCTCTTCCTGCACCAAAACAACTTATCTTCATTCTTCTCCCTCCAAGAGCAGATATCTTTCAAGCTCAGGATGAACCCTTCTCAACTCATCCCTCATGGATTCTGCTATCTCCCTTATAGTAAAATGTGCATTTGGTTTTCTCCTCAGTCTTATGAAATGGAATAGCTCCCTGAGATTCATGCTAACAAGAACCCTCCTGTAATGCGCATTGGTTGCTATATATCCTGCTGCATAAGGATTCTCATTTTCTATTTCCCTGAATGCATCTTCTGCTTCTTGCAGTACATCTTTGAATTCCTTTTCCTTTCCTATTTTTATTATGTCCTCGGGAATTCTATAGCCCAAACTAATATCCGGCTTTTTGCAGGAAAGTGAAAGCATTCTGTGCCTCTTGAATTCATAATATGCACCCTGGTCCATGATAATATCAAAGGTAAAGGTAGTATGTTCAAATTCCCTTGCCGGATGGTCGTACTTTCCCCTCCCTCCTAATCCTATTTCAAGGATTTTATTTTTTTCCGATGAATTAAGGTCTTTTGAATAGGCAAGGGCTTCTTCATAGGAAAGACTGCTGTACCTGTAAACAAGGGCGGCAATCAGCTTTTCAACCCCTTCTTCATCATAAGAAATAAGTTTTACTTTTGTTTTATCGCTTGAAGAAAGCCCTGAAAACATCTGCGGGAATTCTTTATCCAACGAAACTAAATATGGGTTTTCGTTTGCGTATTTTATCAGCGTTGGAGCTGTCTTCAAAGCCGCTTGTTTCATCTCTTCTCCAACCTCCTGCACTTCCCTCAATGGATTGGAAAGCATTTTTACAAGAAGATGCTCAAGAGACCTTGCATTTATTGTAATCCCAGCATTAGCAAGGGTTGCATTTGGAAGAAGAAATCTGGCGCTGTCCATCGCCTTTACTCCAACAGCCCTTTTCTTTAATTCTGGATTTTGCGAGGTATAATAATTTATCAAATCAGACATTAGGATTCCATAAACTGAGAATAAACATTCCTTTGCTTCAAGATAGGATTGTTTTGAAGAGGAAAGCTCTGCAGGAACATAACATTCTTCTGAAGATATCTTTTGATATCTTGTTGACTTCTCTGTGAAAGAAGCAAGCCGTGTGCTTTCTATAACCTCTACCGCCAGTCTTGAAACATTCTCAACCGCAAGATGGATAACAGCATGCTCAGCGACGCTGGAATGTCCATAGCCAACAACCCATTTCTCATGAAATTCCCTGGATTTTATCTCATTGAGTTCTGCCACAATTTTATCAAATGGTTCAGGGCTTCTGCTGGTTTTTGCAAACGCAACTGCAATAAGCTCTTCAGGATAACCATCTAAAGTATAGACCCTCCTCTTCATACAACCAGCTCTCTCTCCTTCCTTCCGGGAGGTATTATAAGATTTGGACCTGACCTCAACGCAATATCCAATTTACCTGCTAATCCTATGAGCTCCCCCATCGGAAGAATTATGTCTATTACTACAACAGGAAGTTTTCCATAAACAATATTCTCATAATCAATCCTGAATTTTCTTTTTTGGAGCATTCCGCTTGTTCTTACCTCTGCTTCGACGAATCCCTGTTTTAGTATCTTGCTCTTTTCCATAAATCTTATCTAGTAAAGGGTAATCTTTTTTAAGAAGCGGTTTTATGAATGAAAGAAATTTCAATGGGTCTCTTATCATTATACCTTGTTTTTTCTTCTTGGGCTTGAAATTTATTCCATCAAGTATGGATTCCAGCACAAGGTCGTTGACGGTGAAAAAAACCAGTCCTTTGCTATCTATCATACCGCATGAATCAAAAAGGCCTGCAAGATAATTTGCCATGTATTTATTCTTATACTTAAACCTGTCTGCCTTATTTTTCAACACATCCTGAAAAAACTTTCTGTACGCTGAATGATAGAAAAAAATCTTTCCTTCACGATGTTGGATTCTATTAGGTTCGGCAAGACCCAATTTTATAATTTCGGATGAAAAAATTGAGAGAAGTTCATCGTCTCCTTCAACCCCTATTCCTTCTTCTGTTCTTACCGGCCCCCATAATCCTATAATGTAAGAGAGTTCGGGTGTAAGCTTTATTTTCATGGACTCACTTGGAAAATTTTTTCCGTGGTACTCTCTTTTTTCTTCGGATGTTTTCGTTTATTGCTGAGGTAAGAGGTATATCAAGGTCGTGCTTGAACGTGCGCCTTGCCTTCTGAGGAAATTTTGTTTTTGAGAAAATCTTTGCAAGTTCTTTTTCAGCTTTCTTAGTGAACGGAAGCTTCTCCTGCATTATTCTATTGTTTGCCTCATCAAGAATAGTGGAAAACTTCATGATATCGTCTTTTGTTGCACCGCCAACCTTCAAGACAGAAAGAATTCCTGTTGCAAGGATGCGGTTCTTTTTGCTTGTCTTATTAAAAAGATGTGAAAGTATGGTAATCTCATCTGGACTGATTTTTCCTTTTAACAAAGAAAGGACTTTTTTTGTGAAAGCCTTGAAATTGAATGCCATAATAGAATATAACTGCGTGGAATTAAAAAAACTATCGGAAAAAAGGAGAATGTGCAGATTTCTTCTTCTAAAACTTGGACTGTTGGAAAAGACGAATGCTTTTTAAATCATCACATGCTTATAAAATTCCATAATGGGCCTGTAGCTCAGGCTGGTTAGAGCGCCGGTCTTATATGGCCTCCTCTAATATAGGTCTAAGACAGCCGAAGGTCTGGAGTTCAAATCTCCACAGGCCCATCCATTTTCAAAGAAGGAGAAAACATGAGATTTGACAATATCTTGCTCTTGAGTTTTATTGCCATAATAACCATTATTGCTGTGGGTTTTTCAGGCTGGTGGATAGTTTATTCCATTATGCAACAGAGCTGGTTTGAGCTGGTGCATGCAATAGTATTCTTTTTGTTGATGATTGGAACTAGCTTTTTCACAGTCATAGGGGGCATCTATTCCTGGGAATGCGGAAGGAATCAGCTGAAACCAAAACCGCCGACAAAATTTTCACCTGTTGCTGTTGTTGTACCAACCTACAAGGTGAACCCTGAAATCGTAAAGGAAACCCTGGAATCAATAAAAAAGATAGAATACCCCGGAGAGATGAACATCTATTTGTTAGATGACGGTAAAAATAAGGTGCTGAAGGAATTCTGCAAAAAAAATGGAATTGGATATTTTACAAGAAATAACAGGGAAGGCTTCAAAGGCGGAGCAATAAATGAATTCCTAAAGACTGCGAAAGAAGAATACCTGGCAATATTTGATGCTGATGAAAAGGTTACAAACTTCAATTTTCTTATGGATACTATGGGGCACTTTGAAAATGAAAAGGTTGCATTCATCCAAACAGATAAAGGTTTTCGGAAGGGGGACCTATTCCAGGATGCTGCAACAATTACAGATACTGGCTTTTTCAATTTGGTCCAACCTGTGAATACAAGGTATGGTATTTCCTTATTCAGCGGTTCGTGCGGTATTCTAAGAATAAAGGACCTAAAAGCCATAGGTGGTTTTCCAAGGGCTCTCATAGAAGATGTTTCTTCATCTTTTAGGTTACGGCTAAGAGAGAAAATAGGTCTGCATATGCAGATTAGCTATGCAAAAGGAAAGCCTTATGAAAGATTCAGTGAATTCACAAAAAGCCACAGCAGATATATGTATGGTATCACGGAACTAATCCCTATATATATGCGGAGATTTCCGCTATTTGGGGTATTTGAAAATATACTTATGGGAACGGTAATGTACGGTCTGCATTATCTTTCTGTTGTCCAATTGCTGTTTGCACTAGTTATACTAAGTATATTGGTGCAGGGATACCAAGTAGGTATGGTTGCCGCTCTGCTTTATTTTATACAGCACATAACATTCTTGGTTTTACTTTCTTATATCTTTTCAAAGTCGCTAACAAGGTCCTTTCTTGCATACCTTCTAAACTTTTCACTTTTATTCCCAAGATTGTATTCCGGGTTAAAATCTGCACTGAAAATAAAGATGCATTACTATCCAAGGATTACAAGGACTGAGAGGGTGCTATCGGTTGTGTCTGCCCTTGTATATCTTCCATTTATACAGCAGGGGCCGGTAAGCACCATAATTGGGTTATGGATGAGTTTTCTCTTTATCTCTTATATGCTGTTTAAATTCTGGAAAAATTAGAGGGGGCAAGAAAATACCGCAGAGAATAAAAAACCTATGTATAAAGATTAGAAATCCAGAGCCCGTAGTCGACCGGTAAGACACTACCTTGACATGGTATAGATAGGGGGTTCGATTCCTCCCGGGCTCAATCTTTTAATTATTCTGTCTTCTTTTATTTGATATATGAAAAAACAAAAGGTATTTTTCGGACCTGCAGGGATTCCGCTTCAGTGCAAAGGAGGTATCCTTGAAGGGGTGGAATGTTGTAATGAATTAGGATTCAAAGCAATGGAAATGGAATTCGGAATGGGGATATGGCTCAAGGAGGATAAAACAAAGGAAGTGAAAAAACTGGCAAAGAAAATGAATGTCCATCTTTCTTCTCATGCACCCTACTGGATAAATTTCTGCTCAAAAGAAAAAAAGAAACAGGAAACAAGCATAAGAAATCTTTATCTTTCTGCAAAGGCAAGCGCACTTGCAGGGGCAACAATAACTGTTTTCCATCCAGGGTATTACCAAAAACAGGATTCAAAAATCTGTTTAAAGAGAACAAAGAAACTGCTTGCGGAAATAAAAGAAAAATTGGACAAAAAGAAGCTTAAAATAATCCTTGGTGCTGAAACAGTAGGAAAAAAAAGTCAGTTCGGCAGTTTAAAAGAAAATATAGAAATGGCGCAGGAGCTTAATTTTGTAAAACCGGTTTTTGATTTTGCACATATGCATGCAAGAGAAGACTGGAGATTCAGGAAAAAAGATGATTATTTGAAATTCTTTGAGTATGTGGAAAGGGAACTTCCGGGCATTACAAAAAACTTTCATTCACATTTTTCAGAGATTAATTATACGGAAAAAGGAGAAAGGAATCATCTTGTATTGGGAAGCAACAATGAACCGCCGTATAAACCTCTTATGAAAATGCTTGCTGAGAACGGTTATGGAGGCAGGATAATTTGTGAAACCCCTGCCCTTGAAATAGATGCAAAAAAAATGAAAAAAGAATATTTGAAATGGCTTTAATTATCTCTTTTTTCTTGTTTTTCTCTTTTTTGTGGTTTTCTTTGCTCTCTTTTTTGTGGTTTTCTTTGCTCTCTTTTTTGTGGTTTTCTTTGCTCTCTTTTTTGTGGTTTTCTTTGTTTTTCTTTTTGGAGTCTCTTTCATAACCAATGTTTTCTTTTTTGGTTTCATTGTTACAGTCAAAATTCCGTTCTTAAATTCCGCTCTGGCTGTTTTTGGGTCTACCTTTTCAGGAAGAGACATCGCAGTATAAAACATGGATTCTTTTGTTTCCGAATAAATTTTTCCTTTACTCTTTCCTGCTTTTGTCTTTTTTTCTTCCCCTCTTATCACAATCTCATCATCTGTAACCTTTATGTCAATATCTTTTCCGCTTACTTTTGGTAATCTTGCAGTAACAATCAGTTTTCCTCCTTTCTTACTTATCTCCACGGAAGGAGCAACAAAACCTCTGTGTGCTGTAAGAATTCCGACTTCGTGTTCAGAGCCAAAAAGTTTCTTCATTCTTCTTCTTATCTTATCCAATTCATCATATGGATCCATTAACATACCCATTATATCATCTCAAAATAATATAAAAATAGAAAAAAATAAAAGGATAACCCTGAAAAATCAGAGTTTTTGACCTAAGGCAAATGTTCTTTTTAATTCTGTAATTTTTACCTTTACATTCTCGTCCTTTTGTGCATTTGCAACAAAAATAACGAAACCATCTTTCTTAGCAATGCCGTCTCCTTTGGCACCAACTGCTTCAATGGTTACCTCTACTTCGTCACCAACTCTAACAGGACAAGGGATGCCCCCAAAATCTTTTCTTTCTTCTGGTTTTTCCTCTGGTGTTTCTTGTGTTTCTGGTGTTTCCTCGGCTTTTTCTTCAATCTTTTCTTCTGGTTTTTCTTCTGATGTTTCTGGTGTTTCCTCGGCTTTTTCTTCTGGTTTTTCTTCTGATGTTTCTGGTGTTTCTGCTGGTGTTTCCTCAGCTTTTTCCTCTGGTTTTTCTTCTGGTGTTTCTGGTGTTTCCTCAGCTTTTTCTTCTGATGTTCCTTCTGTTCCTTCTGTTCCTTCTGTTTCTACTGATGTTTCCTCCGTTGGTGTTTCTACTGGCTCTGCTGGTGTTTCTTCTGTCTTTTCTTCAGGGTTTTCTTCTGGTTTTTCCTCTGGTGTTTCTTCTGTTTCTACTGATGTTTCCTCCGTTGGTTGTTCTACTGATATCTCTTCCGATTTCTCTTCAAGGTTTTCCTCGGCTTTTTCCTCAATCTTTTCTTCTGGTTTCTCTTCAGGGCTTTCCCCTACTTTTTCTTCCTGTATATTTGATATATCTTCTGTCACACTTTCACCTTTTTTTATTTTCAAAGAATAAGAAAGAATGGAAGGATAGAAATTAAAATGGTTGTCATTGGTTTTTAGAATATTGGTTTTCCTGCACCCTGCCTCACAATTTTTCTCTTAATCATATCTATTACAGTAGAACACTCTCCATACATCGTAGTCCCCCCGTCAACAACAAGGTCAACATCGGAAAGAATCTCTTTAGGAATATCCTGAATAGAAACAGGGGGTTTGCCTCCATGAAAATTAGCACTTGTGGAAACTATTGGCATCTTTAATTTAAAGGACATTTTCCTTAGCAACACGTGTTCAGAAACCCTTATCCCTATTCTCCTGTTCCTTACAACCGGAATGTCCTTCCTTGCCTCAAAAATAAGTGTGTATGGACCCGGAAAATAATGCACAAGCTTCATCCTATCATAATCATCAAGAATGCAGTATTCTCCAACCATTGCAAGATTTCCAAGAATTACTGAAAGTGCAACATCAACAGGTCTTTTCTTTATCTCTAATACCCTTTTCACAACCTTTGAATCAAGTGCATTTCCTCCAATGCCATAAAGGGTATCGGTTGGGTAAACGGCAACTCCTCCTTCCTTCAAAACCTTTTCCAACCTGGTGACCGCCCCATTATAATCCTTTTCCAGCGAGACAATCTTCTTCTTCATCAAAATTCCTCTATCTCTATAGGTCCGTACCTGTTTTCAATCCTTCTCAGCCTTTTTCTGTTTCTGAATAAATAATTTGCATCTTTGCTGCTTACAGAAAGAACATATTTTCCTTTTCTTTTTTCAATATGAAATTCGCCTCTTAAAAGTCTTGAAAGCTCTCCTTCTATTCCTGTTTTTCTTGTATGTGTCTTTTCCTTTAGGGGAAGAACAATTGTTTCCTCCCCGAATTTATACATCTCAAATTCCACTTTCCCTGTCTCAAACTCCCTTACTTCAACAACAGGCCTTGCAAGGTCCTTTTCTGTCATTCCGCTTGGGACCTTTACAAGGTGCTCAAGCTCGTAAACCTTTGCTATCCTTCCGCCGTCAATCAGAATTACTGTGTCAATAACCTGGGGGATTACTCCCAAATCAACCTTGCCTATAAATCTCTGGATTGCATCTATGGCCCTGCTTCCGTGCACAACACCAACCAAACCAACCCCTGAAAGCCTCATGTCCACAAAAACACTGAAATCCCTTGTCTGGCGCATCTCATCATAAAATGTATAATCCGGCCTTACCAAAAGAAGCACGTCCTTTGTGTTTTCAAAACTTCCTTCAAGAGCTGTGTATTGGGTTATCTCATCAATCACTCTCATGTCTCTTGGATTCTCCATTGTTTTTACGATTTTTTTCTTTGAATGGTAATATTCTGCAAGGGCAGTTGCAAAAGTTGATTTTCCAGAGCCTGGGGGACCGCACACAACGATTCCCTCTGCTTTCTCTTCTAGTCTTTGCATGAGTTTTGAGCTTATTTCATAATCATCCAGGCCTAATTTTGTTATTGGTTTTACAACAGTAATTTCAAAACCATCTGAAAACGGCCTTTTGGAGATCACAATGCGGTAAAGGCCCATTTGTATTACACTTGCACCCTCCTTTTCTATTTCAAATGAATATTCCTTATTTCTTTCAGTATGCTCAACTATCTCCTCTCCCATCTTTCTTAATTCTGTTATTGTGAGTTTTTTTCCAAGCTCCGTCAGTTCAAACCTACCTGGCATTCCTCTTTTTCCAAGCGGTTTGCAGTTCTCCTTTAGATGGATAGACATTGTTTCCGGAGTAAAATAGTTTTCAAAAAGAAGCTCCTTTATCTCTTCCACTGCTCTAAGGTATGTTGTTTGGATTCCTTCGGCTTCGGCTGCCTCGTGCTGAACCTTGTCGCCTGTAATAAGAGTTCCTCCGATTTGCTTTGCAAAATCCCTTATAAGGGCGTCCATTCCTCCTTTCCCTGCATATTCTATATGGTGCTTTTTAGGCCGTTCTCCTTCAACCAGAATCTCTATATCACATTCAGCAGAAAGCTCCCTCAGGTGCTTTATGGTTTTGAACCCCGCAAACCCGATTTCCTTGTGCTCATTTGCCTGATGCTCCAATTCTGCGATTGTTGCATTTGTAATGTATATCTTTCCTGTAAGCTTTTCCTTTTTTATCAGGTCAAGGATTCTTCCATCTATAATTACGCTTGTATCGCAGACATAAACATTATTCATTTTATCACGCTAATAAGTGAGTGGATGAGTTTAAAAATCTTCTAATATTTTCCGTGAATGTTTTTTCTGCATTTTATTAAAAGAACGCTCCGATGGCGGTTTAGTCTTGGAGCTTCTTCTTCAGTTTTTTGAGTTCGTCGTGAAGAGCAACGTTTTTCTTTAAAGGGTCGCGTCTTGCCTTTGCCTCAAGTTCCGCTATTTGCCTCTTTATGTTTTGGGATATTTTACCAAGAGTCTTTTTAGTTTTTCCCATTTGGAATCACCGTCTTTGATTTTTTTGATTTGAATACCCTGGATTTGGCCATGGGGTAATTACTCAATAAATGCTTAAAAGGTTTTCTGAGTTTCTAGAAAAGAACATCTTCAAAAATCATTTTTTGGTTTTCTTCTCAAGTTCTTTTGCTTTTTCGAAATCCTTCTCAGCTTTTTTATCCTCTCCTATTCTTTGGTACGTAACACCACGGTTATGAAAAGTAAATGCATTCTCTGAACCTAGTTCTATAGCTTTTGTATAATCTTGTATGGCTTTTTTGTATTTTCCTGACATTGAATAAGCAAGAGCCCTGTTGGTGTAAACTCCTGCGTATGTTGGTCTGAGTTTTATCAATTTGGTGTAATCTGCTATTGCCTTGTCATAGTCTCCTTTTTCATAATAAGCGTTACCCCTATTAAGGTAAATACCTGCTATTTCTGGGTTGAGCTTCAGGGACTTGGTGTAATCTGCTATTGCTTTGTCATATTCCCCCCTATTTGAGTAAATTCCAGCTCTGCTAAAATAAGCATTGGCATCTCTTGGGTCGAGTTTTATTGCCTTGTTGAAATTCGCCATTGCTTTGCGGTGGTTTCCCTTCCTTGAGTAAGCAACACCTAAGTTATTGTAAGTTCCGCTATTTTTTGAATTGAGTTCCAGGGATTTGGTGTAGTCTGCTATTGCCTTGTCGTAGTCTCCTTTTCCAAGATGGGCAGCACCCATGCCAAGATAAATCTCTGCTATTTTCGTTCTGTTAAGATGGGCGCCTCTTATTTTTTGGTTGAGCTTCAGGGATATGTTGTAGTCTGCTATCGCTTTGTCATATTCACCTATATCTGAGTAAGTTCCAGCTTTATTGTAATAAACATCGGCATCTCTTGGGTCGAATTTTATTGCCTTGTTGAAATTCACCATTGCTTTGCGGTGGTTTCCCTTCCTTGAGTAAGCAACACCTAGGTTATTGTAAGTTCCGCTATTTTTTGAATTGAGTTCCAGGGATTTGGTGTAGTCTGCTATTGCCTTGTCGTAGTCTCCTTTTTCAAAATGCAAAATACCTCTGGTTCTGTAGGAGATTGATTGTATTTCATCATCGGTTCTGAGTATATTCCTTATTGGATATCTCTTCTCCAACTCCCATAGACTAAAAATATTTCCATTAGTTGTTTCAAAAAACAAATTGATTGTTTTTACAACTACATGGTCATTTTCACTTAGATGCCTATGCTTACCAATGACTATTTCCATGTATATATCCAAATGCTTTGCAACATCATAAATCAGAAAAGAAGAAGTATCACAATCAAATTTATTGGAATCCAAAGAATCTGATAAAAGGAGAATATCACGACCTTTGGGGGGGGCTAACTTGCAATTGGATTTAAAGACCCCCCACACTTCAAGGAAGAACGCTGGCTCTCTTTCTCTTCTGGAAACCTCTCCTTTTATATTCTCTTTAACTATTGAAGCAATCTTTTCAACCAATCCATTCCATTTCTTTGTATACTGTTTTATTTTTTCGGGTTGTCCCTCCAGCTCTATTGCTATTCGCCTTGACCCTGCTGTTTTGTATTTTCTAACTGGTTTTCTTTTGGCCAAAATTTTAGGTTTGGAAGAAAGAAGGATGTTCTTTGATTTTTTTGGTTTGAATACTATGGATTTGGCCATGGGGTAATTACTCAATAAATGCTTAAAAGGTTTTCCAATATAATGCTCCTTATGCAGGAAGTAAAGGACTTACCTCAGGAATGCGAATCAATAAGAGAACTCACAGAGAACATGGGGAGTACCGGGTTTCAGGCAACCCATATAAAGGAAGCAATTGAACTGATAAAAAGAATGAAGCAGGAGAATGCAACAATTTTTCTCTCATTTACTTCCAACATAATAGCGACCGGATTGAGAAGCATAATTGCAGGGATGGTAAAAAAAGGATATGTAGATGTTATAATTACAACCGGGGGAAGCCTGGACCATGATTTTATAAGAACGGAGAAAAATTATTTTATCTCATCTTTTGATGAGGATGATGAAAAACTACGCGGAAAGGGGTTCAACAGGCTTGGAAATGTGCTTATCCCAAATGACAGGTATATGTTTCTTGAAAAGAAAATGAAGGAGGTATTTACAGCATTGGAGGAAGAGGGGCCTGTGGTGGCGCCCTCGGATATTGCAAAGGAGATAGGAAAAAGAATAAAAGATGAGAATTCATTCCTTTACCAGGCATATAAAGGGGAGATTCCTGTGTTCTCCCCGGGGATAACGGATTCGGCAATAGGACTGCAGACATACTTCTTTAAGCAGATGAAGGAGGATTTTGGAATAGATGTAACAAAGGACATGAAAAATCTTGCTGAGATTGTTCTTAATGCAAAGAAAACAGGCGGAATAATTATAGGGGGTGGAATCTCCAAACACCATACAATAGGTGTGAATCTGCTAAGAGATGGAATGGATTATGCGGTTTACCTGACAACTGCAAGCTCATGGGATGGAAGTCTGAGCGGGGCGCATGCAAAAGAAGCAGTGAGCTGGGGAAAAATAAAAAAAGGAGCAAGGTGCGCTACTGTGCATGGTGAAGCAACAACGGTTCTTCCTTTAATATACTATTCTTTATAGGTGAATACATATGATATATATCCTAACAGCGCTGATGGGTGCACTAGTAAAGATTACAGATGAGATAGAAGACAAGCTGGGCGGAAAAGGAAACCTTAAGTATCTGTTTGCTATTGCTTATGGAATAATAGGTGCATACCTGGTTGCGTATTCCCCTTTTACAACAATCATGCTGGGTATCTTCCTTGGAGTTTTCCTGGCTGGAAAGATAGACACTACTGCACACCGGGTCGCAGCAGTAATTATTTTGCTAGGGGCAATATTATTGGGGGTTCCGCAGGTTGACATGCTTTATCTCTTTATATTCACAGTTCTTGCGGTTGGAGATGAAGTGGAATGGAACTTCAACCGATACAGGCCGTTTGTAAAGATAGGGGCTATTGTCATCAGCTTCGTAACCTGGACTTGGGGTTATATGCTATTTATTGTGCTGTTTGATGGAGCATATCTACTGACTGAAAGGCTGATGAAGATTATCACAAGAGGATAAAATGAGTTTTTTGATAGGGATTATAGGAAAACCCAATGCAGGGAAAAGCACGTTTTTCTCTGCACTGACTTCTATTGATGCAAAGATTGCCTCGTTTCCATTTACAACGATAGAACCGAATAAGGGGGTTGCTTATGTAAGAAAACCCTGTCCGCACAAGGAACTGGGAAAGGAATGCAGACCAAAGGATTCATTCTGCAAAAATGGAACAAGGTTTATTCCTATCCAACTGCTTGATGTTGCAGGTCTGGTTCCTGAGGCGCATAAAGGAAAGGGGCTTGGACATAAATTTCTTGATGATTTGAGCACCGCAGACGGATTTATACATATTGTGGACGGAAGCGGGAGCACAGACTTGGAAGGGAATCCAGGGAAGTCCTCTCCGGAAGAGGAGGTTGAATTTCTGCTTACCGAATTGGATATGTGGATTTACAGTATAATAGAAAGAAACTGGAAGAAGATAAAGGGGAGGGATTTGGAAGAAGTTTACGGGATAACTTCAAGCCTTAAAATAGCTCCTGAAAAGGTAAATGAGATTATCAGGAAAACTGAATTGAGTGAAAAAAGAATAGAGTGGAGTGAAGAAGAGAGACTGAGGTTTGCAACAGAGTTGAGAAAGGCAAAGCCGATGCTGGTAGCAGTAAATAAATCTGACAGAAAACCGCAGGAATGGAAACTGGATGTTCCTTTTATTGAGGTGTCGGCTCTTTACGAATTAAGTTTAAGGAAGGCCGCTGAAAACGGGATAATAGAATACCTTCCAGGGGATGAAAGAATTGAGATTAAAGGCGGGAATGAAGAGCAGAAAAAGGCGCTTGAACGGATTGTGGAATTTATAAAGAAAAATAAAGGGACCGGAGCTCAGAAAATTTTGGAAAAGATGGTTTTCGGAATGCTTGGGCAGATGGCTGTCTATCCTGTTGAAGATGAGAATAAATGGAGCGATAAAAAGGGGAATGTTCTCCCAAATGTATTTCTAATGGATAAAAGAAGCACGCCTTTGGATGTTGCAGAAAGAATACATACTGATTTTGCAAAGAATTTCATAGGGGCGGTTGATGGGAGGACAAAGAGGAAAATAGGAAAAGAAACAAAATTGAAGGATGGAGATATTGTAAAGATACTGGCAAACGCTTGAAAAGGTTTTAAAATATTAGGTGTATAATCTGGGTAGTTTTAGGTGAGCTAATGAAAATGGAGAATTTATTTTATACTTTTTTATCTTTAGGTGTTGTTGCACTTGTTGCTATCGGGGTATACATGTTTGCCGAAAGCATGGGTGGTGTAGGCCACCACGAGGATGAAACTGAAGCAGAAGAACTTTTTATGAGCACGATAAAGGCCTCTTTTGGTTACGAGGATTACACCTATGTGCACAGGCAAACCTCTGAAGACGGCAAACTTGAACTTATAGACACTTATATAAGAAATGAAAGTGAAAAATATTTCAAAGAGGATGGACCTGTTTACTCAAGTGAAATATATTACAAAGAAAATGAAATAATAGTATGTATGGATTACAAGGAAGAAAAAAATTGTGCGAACATAAGCCAGAACTCAACCTTTTATCCAATAGCTTACCAAATAAGCAACAAGTTTTTCTCAAACCAAAAAATAAATCAACTGGTTGAGAATAATGAAATTCTTATAGAGGGAGGAGCAATAGTTTTCCATGGGGTTGAAAAAGAAGGAG
The DNA here is from genome assembly GCA_023129075.1 of Microcaldota archaeon. GTDB lineage: Archaea > Micrarchaeota > Micrarchaeia > Anstonellales > Bilamarchaeaceae > JAGMCT01. Next base: position 64,015 of record JAGMCT010000002.1, on the reverse strand, counting down.
CCTATAATGTACTTAGGTACACCCTAGACTATTCAAAACTTTCTATAGAAAAACTCAGGGAGATAGGAATAAGCCCAAAAGACCCTGTAATCCTCAGGGCCAAGGAATACAATTACACCTTGTGGATAAACCCTGAAACAAACTTCACCATGAAACAGAAAATGAACTATGTGGATCTGGGTATCCCGCGCTCATCTGAAGGAGAGGTGCTCCTGCTCTCAAAGGAAGCTATGGAGATGCCTGAAATTTCTGAACTTTGTGAAGAAGAAAAGGTTGAAGGATTGTTTTATGATGGTAATGATGTGTTTAATAAACTGCTGAATTGTATGAAACAAAATCAATCAGAACTTTGCATTATGTCTCTGGCAAAGGATAAAAATGTAATAAGAATATGTGAATACGCAGAAGAAAAAAGAGATACATGTATAGTAATAACCGCGCTTAAAATGGAAAATGCAGAATACTGCGAACTTCTTGGTTTGGAAAATAGAGATTTGTGCTATCAAGAATTTGCTTATTCATTTGAGAATATGGAATACTGCGACCATATAATAAATCAGAGCATTTTTGAAGAATGTAAAGGCTTATTCAATGAGAGTATGGAAAATGAAACAATAGAAGAAGAGAGTGCAGAAAATGGAATAGAGGAAATTGAGGAAGAGGAAGAGCCTTCTACAGAAGAAGAAGTGGAATGCACCTCTGACTCAGAATGTATTGTGAGCGGGTGTTCAAATGAGATTTGTGCATCTGAACAATTAACAACAACATGCGAATACAAGGAGGAATACCAGTGCCTCAGGTTAACATCATGCGGATGTGTTGAAGGAGCATGTATGTGGAAACCAACAATAGAATATGAAGAATGTATGAAAAGTTTTGAAGAGGTGGAAGAATGATAACAGGAGGAAGAATATTGAAAGTCTCTGGAGAGAGAAAAGAAGAGGGAGGAAGCAATTCCTTTGATGTCTCTATAAAAGTAGATAATGTAGAGATAGAGGACAAGAAAATAAGGATATACTATAAATATATAGTGAAATACGGCGAAGAATTCGGAACATTGGGCGTTGAAGGAGTGCTCTATGGTGAAGAAGAAAAGATGGAGCCGATAAAAAAAGAATGGGAAGCAAACAAGAAACTGCCAAAGGATTATATGGAGCATGTAGCGAATGTAATAAATCACAGCGGAAGTGCAAAAAGCACGGTTATTGCTACAGTGCTTAATACACTGCCCCCAATAATGCTTCCAAGAATAAGGTATAAAGAAGAATAATCTACCTTAATTCTGCAGATCCTTTCAGGAAAAGATAAATGCCATAGGATAGGGGAACCTGTTTTGTTTTTCCCTTTTCTATCTTTTCCATTGTTTGGTTTAGAAATTCTGCTTCAGGAATTTGCTTTAGGGTTTCTATTTTTATTGGGGAAGAACCAAAAGCAACCGCATCCCTATAAGGTTCAAAGGAATCTATATTCTTTATCCTTCCGGCAACCAGTGCTGTTCCTCCGTGCAGACTGCCTGGCAGTCTTATAAGTCTTTTTGTATCCATAGTAACTCCAGTGTCAGTATTTATTGTTTTCAATTTTATCTTTTCTGCAATCGGCTCCAACCTGTCAATAAACCCGCTTAGAGAGGTGGTCCATATCCCTTTTTTTATCTTATTCAGAAAAATTTCTTTTTCCTTTTCCTTCCTGTATTTTATACTGATGACACGGGGATTTTTTTCTATGGTTTCTTTGACCATCCTGTAAAACCGCCCCTTATATCCCCAGTCATTTTGGTCCGGACCTCTTAGCTTTTTTCCTTCTTTCCTAAAAAAATCCCTGTAATTAAGGCCGTTTCCGGATACATAATTTGCTATTTCCCTTCTTTCTTCTCCTCTTAAACCAAAATAATCCTTGTTGTAAACATGGATGTGGTATCCTCTATTGCCGGAAAAAACCAGGGAGATTTCATCTCTGTCAATACCGAATTCCAGGATAAGAAAATCCTCAATCAAACGGATTGCATCATCCTTTACACCCTGCCATTCTTCTGGAGTAAGAAAAAGGCCTCCGTGAACATCAAGGTCAAAGATTAAATCCGCGCCTTTCCAGACCTTTCTTTCCATTGGAGTGGCATCAGGAAACTCATAGTATGCAGCAGAATAAGAAATGAACAATGGTATGTCCTGAACAAGGTAGTTCCACAGGCTCTCCTGGGTAAAGGAAAGATGTCTTGATTCTATTTTCTTTCTGAAAGAACCGACTCCAAACTCTCTCCTTTCAATATCTTTAAGCGTGGGTTTATTCTTTTCGTAAAACTTCCTGAAAAGCTCAAGAACTATTTTTTTTCCTGCTTCTTCCATTTCCTAAACCACCCCATAGGACTCTTTATCCTGCAGTTTGCAACGCACAAGCCATAACTCATTATGGTCTGGCATGAAGGCACAGAATAACCTCTTTTCTTTATGTGCTCAAGCTGATATCTTGTTTTCTTTTCCTCAAAATCCGGGAGATTAGAGTAAAGTGAAACAACCTTATCAATAGGAGTGCCTGTTTTTATAAGGTAGACCGCAAAAATCCACCTTGGATTATGCGAAAGATTCTTGTGTTTCAATATGTCATCCCAGATTACCTCCATACAAGGAGGATTATTTCCCTTCTTAATCTTTATCTGCGGAAACTCGGTTTTTGGAAGCTGAGTCATAATCTTCTTTGCATAGATTTCAAGAGAAGGAAGGTGGGGCGGGTTCGGGATTTCCTCAACCCTTTCCCTTATTGCCTCCTGCACAAGCCTTAGATAATCCCTTTCGCCGGGAAATCTATCCTGTCCGCCCTTTCTTTCTACATCCACATAACCTTCTTTTACATTCCTGCTTACAAGGAAAAAATAATCAGATTTTGGGCTGTATCTAAGGTATTGGGGAATCTTAACAACCGCCCTTTCCAGATGCTTTTCGAGTGTTAAACCCAATTCTTTTCCAATATCCCTGATTGTTCTCTCTTCTTCTCTGGACAGCAGTTTCCAGGCCCTTTTTGCCTCTGAAACTGCGAATTTCCTTGTAAGGTAGGAATTCTTCATATAACTCAAAAGTATTCTTGCTGAAGCATATGAGGCAAGCTCCATCAGCATGCCTTCTTCATCTATGGAAGTCTTCTTCTCTATTCCTTTGAGTGCATTGAGTATTCTTTTTGCCCCTGCTTCAAGCGTATGCTCATTTATTGGAATATTTCTTTCTACGGCTATCTGTTTTGCAACGCTAATAAATGGAAATTTTACCGCAAAAAGAAGGTTCATGCAATAGTATTTATTCCTTGTTTTAAAATTCTTTTGGTCTCCACCAGGATTCAGAAAAAACAACATAACATTTATTAACCTTTTGACACACAATATAACCTATGCTCATCAAAAGAAATGGGGTAGTGGAAAAAAGAAAGAATAAAAGGAACCTCAAAATAGACGTCCTGCAGGATGGGAGGATGTTAAGGTTTAATTTCAGAAAGGAATCCATATTGAAATTGAATATGATGAAGGAGGAAACAAAGGAAAGGAAATATTCAGAAAATGAGGAAATACCAAAGAAAAAAATAGAAGAAAAAACCGACCCGTTGACAGCAGTAAGAAAATTCAAACATATAGTTGATGGATATGCTGAAGAACGCGGAAATGTTGAATATCTGATAAAACTTATTCAAACAATGAAAAAAACAGGAGTAGGGGAAAACCCTGAAACAACGGAAATAGTGATGAACTTTCTTAAACAAGAAACCAAAGATGTGCGGTCTTTTTATAAGGAACTTGCACGTCTTAAGACGAGTCTTGCCGAAGAGAAAATGGAGATTGCTTATTTAGGATTTAAAGAAAACCAGAATATCTTCGGAGCCGAGAGTCATCTTTATGCAGCTGAGAATAGATTAAGAAAAAGATTGGGGGATATAGAAGGAATGAGCAAATATAACTCTGAAAGAGAGGAGTATATAAGATGGATACGGGATGTTTTGATGTTTAGTACTGTACAGGTTCTGCTGAAAAATCTGAAAAACAATAGGGATTCTGAAATTGTTAAAAAATATATTGCATCCTATGAAACCTACTCAAGATTAAATGAAATAATGAATAAGTGCATGAACGGAAATTGTTATGAAATCATGGCATATGAAATTAATGGAATAAAACAGAATCTTATCGGGATTTCAAACGGACTGCCGCAGGCAGCGGAGTATAAATATTTGAGGATGTATCTAAAGAGTGCAATATCGGAGATATTTGAAGGGGAAAACCTCAAAAAAGCAGGTAATTATCTCAGAATAGCAAAGAATTTTGTGGGTTCAAACAGGTTCTTTTTCTTTATTGAACAGCTTGAGGAAACAAAGGATGATTATCTTATAGAATCTATGGAAATGCTGAGAATTGCACATGAATCACTCATTGAGAATAATAAAATACTGTTGGTGCCTGCTCTTGAGTGCCTTGAGGAAAGGTTTTTAGAATATATGCCTTTAAGGGGTAAGGATTTAACAAGCAGAAATGTTGTCAAAGAAACAATAATGAGGGGGATGTAAAAGTGAAGAAGGCAGAGAGATTGCAAAATACCGGGTTTACAATAATAAAAAAATCTAAGGGTGGATTGAAAAAATTACCTATTGTAGAAGGACCCATATTGAAAAGTATTTCAAAACCTTATAACAGGAAAACGGTTTCTGCTGTGGGGTTCAATGTTTATTCAAAGGATAAAAGAGATGGGATATGGACTCCTTGCCTTAACGGACACCTAAAAGGACAGGTGCTTGTTGACTTGGAATGCGGAAAAGGAAGTTCGGTGGAAAATATAATGAATCTGGCAAAGGAAAATGAGGCATCTGTTTATGTTGGAGTAAGTATCCATCTGAACAAAACATTCATTAAGTATCTTGAACTTCCAAAAATGGACATGGTGCTGATAAATGGAGATGTGCTGAGTTTTCTCAGTCTGCTCCCCCCCAACTCGGTTAATTATACAATAAATGGTGTAAATTCCAGTATATTCAAAAAAGAAAAAGATATTGAGAGGATTGCTGCTATCGTGGATAAAACTACAAAAAATATTGTTTTTGGGGTAACGAATGATGTCTTCCCAATGCTAAAGGAAATAGGATGGGAGCCATTGCTTGAAGGGAAATTGTTGCCGGAGACAGTATTAAAGAAGCCACAAAAAACAGAATAGATTTAAAATACTTCTAATCATAAAAAAAACATGGTTTCTAAGGATACTCTAAGAAAGGAATTCGGAAAAGAATGGAAAAAACATTATAAACTTAAGGTTCTGGAAGAAAATGGGTTTTCCAGACGGCAGTGCAGGAAATGTGGAGGATATTTTTGGGCAACTCAGGAAAGGGAGCACTGCGGCGACTCATCCTGTGTGGGATATGAATTCATAGGAAACCCGCCGAGTAAAAGAAACCTGAGTTATGTGCAGACATGGAAAGAGATAGAAAAATATTTTGTGGAAAACGGGCATACGAGCCTGAAGCCTTATCCTACTGTCGCAAGATGGAGGGACGACCTTTATTTTACCATAGCATCAATAAACGATTTTCAGCCTTATGTAGTTTCAGGAGAACTTGAACCTCCTGCCAATCCTTTGATAGTGCCACAGACATGCATAAGATTCTCCGATGTAAGCAATGTAGGAATAAGCGGAAGGCATATGACAAACTTTGTAATGTTCGGACAGCATGCCTTCAATACCGAGAAAACAGGGCATTTCTATTGGAAGGAGGAGGCGATAAGGCACGACCTTGCCTATCTACAGATGCTGGGCATTCCATTGAAAGAGATAACATTCAAGGAAGATGTATGGATGGGGGGAGGAAATTTTGGCCCTTCCATGGAATACTTCAGCAGAGGTATTGAATTAGGAAATACTGTATTTATGGAGTATGAATTAAAGAACGGGAAGAGGAGGGAGCTGAAAACAAAAGTAATTGATATGGGAGCAGGATTAAGCAGATTGGCATGGATAACCCAGGGAACGCCGACCGTTTATGAAGCAACCTATGGAAGGGTTCTGGAAGAAATGAAAAAAAAGCAGGATATAAAAGTGGATGAAAAAAATTATGCAAAATACGCAAGACTGACTGGAGGTCTTGATGTTGATGAGGGGCTTACCCTAAAAACAGAAAAGAAAAAAATAGAAAAGGAATTGGGGATTGAAAATTTTATAGAATCATTGAAACCGTTGCAGGGAGTATATATTGCACTGGACCATGTTCTCACCCTGTTGTTTACAATTAAAGACGGAATGCTGCCGAGTAATGTCGGGGGGGGATACAATTTAAGGATGATTACAAGGAGGGTATTCGGGCTTGAGGAGGACCTGGAAATGGAATTTGATTATGAATGGATGCTTGAGGCGCATGCAAAGGAGCTCAAAGGTCTTTTTCCTGAACTTCAGGAGGGGATTGAGGTTACTGCAGATGTAATAAGAGAAGAGAAAAAAAGATATGGAGAAACGAAAGAAAAGGCAAAAAGGAAAGTTGAGGTGTTGTTAAAAAAAGGAAAAATAAAAGAAGACGAACTTGTGCTTCTATATCAGAGCCATGGTGTTCCTCCTGAGTACATAAAAGAGATTGCAAAAAAAGAAGGAAAGGAGGTTGAAATCCCTCAGGATTTCTATGAAAAAATAAGAAAAAAAGATGAAGAGATTGAGGAAAAGAAAGAGGGAATGGAAGGAGTAGATGTAAGCGACTACCCAAAAACAACAGCTTTTTATTATGAAGAAAGGGGAGAATTTGAAGCAGAGGTGCTTGGAAGAATAGAGGATATGATAATACTGAACAAAACTGCGTTCTATCCTGAAGGAGGAGGGCAAACGGGTGATATTGGAACACTGGATGGTATTGAGATTGTTGAAACCATAAAAAAAGAGGGGGTCGTTCTTCACAAAGTAAAAGAAAGTGGAGGCTTCAAAAAAGGAAGCAAAGTCAGGGGAATTGTGGACCTTGAAAGAAGAAAACAGATAACAAGACATCACACAGCAGCACATCTTCTTAATGCTGCAGCAAGAGAACTTTTCGGGAATCATATATGGCAGGGCGGAAGCGGAAAGACAGAAAAAAAGGCCCACCTGGACCTTACGCATTACAAGAGATTTAGTGTTGAGGATATAAACAAGCTGGAAGCCAGGGTAAATGAATACATAAGAAGAAATGTTGAAGTCAGAACGCATGTGCTTCCGAGAAATGAGGCAGAAAAAAGATTCGGGTTCAGGCTTTACCAGGGCGGTGCTGTTCCTGGAAAGGAATTAAGAATAATTGAGATAACTGGGATTGATGCAGAAGCCTGTGGAGGAACTCACCAGATGATAAAAACAACCGGGGAAATCGGATACTTTAAAATAGAAAAAAGAATAGGAGTGCAGGACGGATTGGAAAGAATAATATTTAGATGCGGTTCAAGCGCTGTGGAGTATGTGCAAAAAGAGGAAGAAATACTAAAGAATGCAGCAGGCATCGTAAGCGTTACAAAAAAAGAACTGCCCAAAACAGTTGAAAGATTCTTTAATGAGTGGAAAACACAGAGGAAAAGAATAGAGAACATGCTTGAGGCATGGATAGGCGCAAAGGCGGTTGAAATAAAAAAGGGGATAAAGGAAGGTAGCGTAGAAAAAGAAGTTGATGCAGAGCAGAAAACGCTTATAATTATTAGTGAAAAAATAACAAAAGAGATTCCGTGTGTCGTAGTGCTTAAAAACAAAAAAAATGAATTTGTAATATTTTCTTCAGGAAAAAAAAGCGCGCTTGAGGTTTTTGAGGAACTGAAAAAAAGAGGTGCTCAGGGAGGCGGAAACCAGAAAATGGTGCTGGGAAAATTTATATAGGTGAAAACATGAAAGAAGAACTTTTACCCTGGACTGAAAAATACAGGCCAAAACATCTTGGCGAGGTTATAGGACAGAAAGAGGTTGTAAAACATCTCAGGGCTTTTGTAAAAAAGAAAAGCATGCCGAATCTTCTATTTGCAGGACCTCCTGGAATAGGAAAAACAACATGTGCGCTTGCTCTTGCAAACGAGATTTTTGGGGAAAAACTAGGTGGTAATTTCCTTGAACTGAATGCATCAGATGAAAGAGGAATAGATGTAGTGAGGGGAAAAATAAAGGACTTTGCAAGAAGTATAGCCCTTGGTGATGTGCCTTTCAAATTGATATTTCTTGATGAAGCAGATGCACTTACTTCCGATGCACAGCATGCATTAAGAAGAACGATGGAGCAATATTCTGCTATGACAAGATTTATCATGAGCTGTAATTATTCTTCTAAAATAATAGAACCCTTGCAGAGCAGATGCGGAATGATGCGCTTTACGCTTCTGGAAGAAGAAGACATGAGAAAACTGATAGAAATGGTTGGGAAAAAAGAGGGAATAAAAATAGACGCTGAAGCATATGGAGCACTTTTCTATTCTTCTGATGGAGATATGAGAAGGATACTAAACATCCTGCAGGGAGCTGCACTCGCAACTGACCACATAAAAGAAGAAACTATCTATAAAATAAGCAGCAGGGCAAGGCCAAAGGAGATACAGGAGATGCTGGAACTTGCATTGGAGGGAAAATTCAAGGAAGCGAGAGAAAAACTAAACAAACTAATGATTGAATATGGATTGAGCGGAGAGGATGTGATTGTGCAGATGTATCGGGAAGTTATAAAAATGGAGAGCATTCCAAATGATAAAAAACCATTCATAGTAGATAAGATAGGCGAATATAATTTTAGACTGGTTGAAGGGGCAAATGAAAGGATTCAAATTGAGGCATTGCTTGCACAATTTGTATTATGCAAGGGAAAAGAATGATAATAAAAATAAGGAAAAGCGGGGAGATAAACGAAATACTTGAACAACTTAATATCTGTGCGGATGAGGTTGTAGTAAAAATAAATAACAAGATAAAACCAGAAACTGAGAAAGTAAAAAAAGGAGAGGTTCTGGAAATTTCATATATTAAACATGGTGCTTTTAATGAAGTGTGACAAGTGCAAAAGTGATGCAGTAATTTATCCTAGGTATAACAAAAAGCATCTCTGCGCAAAGCATTTTGAGGAAACGGTGATTAGGAGGGTAAAAAAGGCTGTCCGGGAACTATCAATGATAAGAACCGGAGAAACTGTTATAGCAGGATTATCAGGGGGAAAGGATTCCACAACCCTTGCCTATGTTTTGAAAGACCTTCAGAAATCCCTGCCTTTTGAACTGAAAGCAATAATAATTGATGAAGGGATAAAAGGTTATAGGAATATTTCTGTTGAGTATGCGAAAAAGATAGCTGATGATTTGGGAATAAGATACAATTTATATAAATTTAAGGATGAATTTGGATATGGATTGGATGACCTTGCAAAAAAATTTAAGGCACCTCCATGCAGCTACTGCGGGGTATTCAGAAGATATCTTATGAATAAAAAAGCAAGGGAAATGGGCGGGGACAGATTAGCAATAGGACATAATCTGGATGATGTAGCGCAAACCGCACTCCTTAATTTAATAAGAAATGAACCTATGCGCTTTGCAAGATTTAATGAGCCTTTACTTGAACCGGATGAATTTGTAAAAAGAATAAGGCCTCTTATTTATATCCCTGAAAAAGAAACAGCAGTTTACGCAATGCTTAAAGGTTATGATTTATCAGAAAAAAGCTGCTGTCCCTATGTACGAAGGGCATTGAGAAGGAAGATAAGACACTATCTTAATCTATTGGAACATGATTATCCTGGAACAAAACACAAGGTTGCAAGAAGTTTTTTTACACTACAAAAAAAATTAAGAAAAACCGTGAAAATAGAGAAAATGAATTATTGTAAAAAATGCGGAGAGCCTTCTGCAGGAGAAATATGTATGTTCTGCAGGCTCATGAAAGAACTCACGTCTTGATGCTGATTCCTCCTGAAGGAAGCAGGGGATGAATCTCAGCTACTTTTATTCCAAGAATCCTAGAAATCTCTTTTGCTGCTTCTTCCTTGCTTAAAGAACCCGGAGAAATAATTACCTGTTTTTCAAGGGACTGTAGGTTGGAGGGGGTTCTTATAATAACCTGGCCATCCTCATCAATTCCTATCCTCAATATCAGCTTGGTGTTTCTAAACCATTCTCTTTCCCCCTCAAGATAAAATGCACCTTTTCCTATATGTCCTTTTGGAGAATGTTTCTTTACATTCTCGGGTTTGAGTGCATAAACATCAACTTCGGAGTAACTAAGTTTCCATGCTCTTGAAAAACAAGCAGCCATCTCAGCAGCTTCCTGTTTTCCCTTGTTTCCTTTCAAAACCGTTGCTGAGGCCCCAATGATATCAGCATGAAAAAACAGGTCATCTTTTTTTAGGTATTTTGCATAAATCTCATCGTTATCTGCTGCATTCTTTCCTGATATTATTAATTCCTTGCACTGAGAGATTGTCCAGTAATATTTCTCATATGGCTTTGGTTTTTTCCTTTTCTTTTTTATTTTTTCCTTCCTGCCTTTTCCGAGTTTGGTTCTTGTTTGCTGTATTGCTTTTTTCAAACCTTCAATTTTTCTTCTTAATTTTTTGTTTAGATTGTAATATCTTGCAGCGTTTTTTTCGACGGAACTGCCGAGATCTATTGAAATTTTCATATATCTTGTTTGAAAAGAAAGGAATTAAAAGAGGATTTTTTTTCGACGGAACAGAACGCGTATTCAGAAACATATTTAAATCTTATTTTTAAAAAGGAAACATGGAGGGAGATTCCCATGAAGAAAAAAACAAAAAGAAAAACAGTTAAGAAAAAAACTGTGAAGAAGAAAACTGTGAAAAAGAAAACTGTGAAGAAAAAGACAGTGAAAAAGAAAACTGTGAAGAAAAAGACAGTGAAAAAGAAAACTGTGAAGAAAAAGACAGTGAAAAAGAAAACTGTGAAGAAAAAGACAGTTAAGAAGAAAACTGTAAAAAAGAAAACTGTGAAAAGAAAGGCAGTTAAGAAGAAAACTGTAAAAAAGAAAACAGTCAAGAAGAAAACTGTCAAGAGAAAGACAACAAAGAAAAAAACGGTCAAGAAAAAAAGAAGAAAGAAGAAATAACTCTTCTTTCTATCTTTTCTTTTTATAATTTTTATAATATTTCATCTGAATTACTAAAAACTTCAAGCATTTTATTTCTTAAAGCCAAAAATTCCATATAATCCTGCTGGAATGTTTCAAACTCTATTGATTCTGCTTCTCCAAATTCCCTTATCTGCCTTTCTGCATTCTTCAACTGGAGTTTCATTCCTATTTCCCTAAGATTTTTTTCGTTTTTCTCAAATAAACCATCAAAGGATTCTGGTATCCAGACAACGCAGTTGTTAACTATGAACTTCTTTTCGCTGTGCGGTTCATTAGAACAGAAAAGGACCTTTCTTGTTGAATCAAATTCAGCAGAAATTCCAATTCTTCTTAAAAGAATTGCCAGATTTTCTCCAATTCGCTCATCAATTTCAATCTCTTCCTGGATTCTGCCTTTTTGTATGTGGGGAATTAGTTTTTTCCTTACCTCTTCTGGAATTCTGTAAAGAAAAACATTGAGCCTGCCTATGTCATCTTTTTGTTCAAGGTTGCTCTTTACAAGTTTTGATTTCTGCTCAAGAGATTCGTAAACTTCTCCTGTTTTTGAACGCAGGGCTTCAATTATTTTTTCCTTGCTTAAAGAAGAAAGTTTGTCTTCGTATTTTTTTATTTCATCAAGGAAAGGAATGACTAGCTTGACATTTTTTTCATTCATCTTTGAAAGGATTCTTTCTGCACCCCTGTTTACTGCTTCTAATTCAACTTTTATTTCCTGCATCTTTTCCTCATCTTCCTTTACAAGATGCTTTTTGAACTCCAATTCTACCTGCCTTTTCTTAAGGTGAAGGAGCATGCCTAATTCCCTTGAACTAAGTGCAGTGGCCATTCTATCACATTATTAATAGAAAGAAAAGTTTTATAAATTTGAGATTTTTTGCAATAACAGATACATATAAAATAAAAAAAGAGAAAAATTGGATTTATTCTAATTTGAAAGTAAGTCGAAATATTCGCCCTCGCACTCTACACCTGCAAAATCTTCTGATGAGAAAGAACCCTCATCCCAATTTGCTACTAGCTCTGTAAAATGTATGGGGTCAATTTTGCAAGTTCCTCCCTTGCCTTCAAATGCTTTCATTGCGCTCTCCGCTTCTTCTTTTGCGCTCTCAGGTACTTCGGCTGGAAATTCAAACTCAAAGCTCTTTCCTTCGATGTAGAGCTCACACTTTCCGTTTTCATCTAATCCTTTTGTTTCGAGATATATTGTAGATGTTTGCTTCATAAAAAACAGGTCAATTGAACTAGTCCACTCAACTTTTGCAAGACCACAACTAGTAGTAGCATCTACAAAACATCCCATGTCTGTGCCACAATCTTTTACTGATGGTTCCACACAACCAAGAAGCACCAGCAAAAGACCTGCCATTACCAATAATTTTTTCATACAAATCAACCTTAGATAGATATCGCTAAAACAAATAACAAAAATCTTTCTATACATCTGCTTCTTTTACGTTGCCAGGCGATTTCCAACTCAACATACAATATAATGACTTTGATTCTTGTGTCCATGATTATCTTCACAATAATTTCCACCAGAAAACCGATAGATAAAAGCGGGCATAAATTCGATTAGTCCGCAATTAATTACCGGACACCAGACAACAAAAACAATAGGATAATAATAGGATAAGGGAAAGATAAGAAAAAGAACAGAGCTCTCCGGTTTCTCCTTCCTCTTCATCCAGTATTTCAAATTCAATATCTAAAAACATGTTGTCCAGATATTTTGAGAAAAGAGCAACAGAGTAAGCGGATTTGTAATTATTTCCAGCATAAAGAAAAAGAGCCTGCGATTGGTAGATTCTTCCCCAATTAGAGGTCCTTTCTTCATTTAGAAGAACCCCAAGCTTTGTCTGTATATCCTGCTCCAAAAGTGATGCAGCCTCAGCATCTGTTAATGCTCTTGCAAATGCTGCTTCAAATGCTGCCGCACCATATTTCTCATGAAAATATAAAGAACGAGCATTTGAGATATGCCAAAGGATTTCACTATCTGTTGTTTCTCTTAGTTCTTCTATTTGGTCAAAGGCAATCTCCTTGAACATCGTTTCATCTATCTTAGTGCCATTATCTTCAACATCATAAAGCGCCTGTGCAATAAGGCACCAGCCCATCCCATAAGCGAGTTCGTGGAAAAGATAGTATTCTTCTTCACTTAATTTTGGGGTATAATTTTTATATTTATCATAAGTTTCCTGCGCCCATTCTTCTCTTACATCCGCACCTATCAGCCATTCATAATTTTCAATTGTCATGTTTGGTCTTTTAAGGGATTCAAGACAGTTTAAAAGATTTGATTTTTCTTCTTTGGCATCAAGGTTTGGGAGTTCGGAAATGGTTGCTGCATCCACATAACCCAGAAATGCACTATTTGCAGCGCTATAAACATATCCCAATTCCATGAGCTGATTTTGGTTTTCTATTTCATTGAGAAGGTAGTCTCTTATCTCATCATCCTTTATTGCTTCTGTCTTTTCGGTTTCCAGTTCAATCATATACCCGGCAACCGGATAAAATTCTTCAGGAGAAATTCCTGTGGGCTCAAGCTCGGGGAGAGAAGCGTCTTCAAGTCCCTGCTCTTCCTGTTCAAGCTCCTTTTCATATATCATAAAATCTATGGCTTCTGAAAGATGAGTTATCTCATAAACCATTATTGAATCCTCTGGAAGAAGATCAATCATAACCTCTTCATAAAGGTTTTTTTCAGGTATCAGAATAAAATCTTTTCCGGAATACCATGCGGCAATCATCTTTTCGTGAATTCCTCCTACTCTCTGGACCTTTCCAAGCGGTGTTATCCCTCCAGTTAATGTTGCATCATTTCTTATCTTTTCTCCTGTCAATGCAGAGTATATTGCAACTGCAACCGCAGCTCCTCCTGACGGCCCTTCAACAAATCCTTTTGTATAAACATCTATTAGAACATCGCATTCTTCAGGATTCTGGTTTGCATAAATAAACCCAGCAAGTACAGCCGTTTCAAAGGATTCTTGAGTGGAAAAAGAGGTCTTTGGATTGGTGTTTACATATACATTTCCTTTTCCGTTTATGAGCTGAACAGTAATAGGGATTGTTGTGCCCTCTTTTTTGTCCCCGCTTAATGCAGGAACCTCTATTGTGGCTTCTCCACTGCAGGAGTAAAGAATTGAGATTAAAAAAAGTAAGGGAATCAGTCTTTTAAGCATGGTTTTTATCTGAGAGAAGGGATTTTTATTGCTATTGGTAGCTAAAATAGTGTATGAGAATCCTGAAAAAATACCTGAAGGAGGGTATTGTAAAAATACTCTGTGAAAGGCTTGAAGACCTATGGGTATTGCACCAGATTGTAAAAGAGGGGGATAAGGTTGAGGGGAAGACCTTCAGGAGCGTCAGCTTCGGGGAAGGGAAGGAAGAAAAAAAGCCTGTTTTTATCAGAATAGGGATTGAAGATGTGCAGTTTTCCAAAGAGGAGAACAGGCTCAGGTTACGGGGGAAGATTGTTTACGGGAAGCCGGAGGAGTTCATTCAATTGGGGAGATACCATACAATAGAAGTAGATACCGAGCATCCTGTTACAATAATAAAAGAATGGAAAAAACATGAGCTTAAAAGGCTGGAAAAGGCGGTTAAGGAGACGAAAAAACCCATGATAAGGATAGTAGTAATGGATGAGGAAAAGGCTCTGACAGCGGTTGTAAGAGGTTATGGAATAGAATATGGACCGGAGTTTAGGTGCAGAGGAAGCAAAAGGGAAGGGAATTATGAGGAAAAGGTAAGGGAATATTATGGAAAGGTTGCTGAGTACATAAAAAAGTATGAAGAAAGGTTTGTTGTAGGCGGACCTGGGTTTGCAAGGGAAGGGCTTAGTGCTTTTATAAAAGGAAAGGAGCCTGTGCTTTTGAAAAGGATTAGTTTTGTAGGGGCATCATCTGCAGAAAGAAGCGGTGTGAATGAGATAGTGA
This sequence comes from Microcaldota archaeon, assembly GCA_023129075.1. Taxonomy (GTDB): domain Archaea; phylum Micrarchaeota; class Micrarchaeia; order Anstonellales; family Bilamarchaeaceae; genus JAGMCT01. The sequence goes on along the minus strand of JAGMCT010000002.1, from coordinate 48,996 downwards.
AGCAGGGGATTCTTTCTAAATTGATGGGGCTTTCCCAGATGGAAAAGGAAGAGCAGTTGATGGAGGAGTTTATGAAGAGATTGAATAAGGATGAGCCTGTGGAATACGGAAAAAAAGGGGTGAAGAAGGCGCTGGAATACGGGGCCATAGGAAAATTATTTGTGACGGATGAAGCATTGAGAAAAGATGAAGAAATAGAAGGGATTGTTGAGGAAGCAGAAAAAAACAGGGTTGAGATTGAATTCTTTTCTTCAGAAGGGGAAGGAGGGCAGAAATTAAAGGGATTTGGAGGGATTGCGGCTTTGTTGAAATTCGCCATTCAATAGTTATTTTCTATTTCTATATTTCTTATGTGAAACCGAGCAGTAGACCGCCTTGATATACTATAAAGGAAACTACCCACGCAAGCAGGGTTGTATAAACTACAGTAAATATAGGCCATTTCCAGCTGTTTGTTTCCTTTTTTATTACTGAAATAACTGCCATGCACGGAACATAAAGCAGGGTAAAAACCATGAATGCATACGCTGAGAGGGGAGTAAATGTATTCCGTAAGGAATCTACCAACGCTTCTTCCCCAACACCATAGACCGTGCCAAGTGTTCCTACAACGACCTCTTTTGCAGCAAAGCCGAAAAGTAATGATGAAGATGCCTGCCAGCTTCCGAATCCGCAGGGCTCAAAAATAGGGGCTATCAGACTCCCCATCTGTCCGATTAAGCTCTCCTGGGAAGCATATTCAACCCCCATAGGAAGATTCGCAAGAAACCATATGAAAAGCACGATTACAAAAATCATTGTTCCGGCCTTTTTTATGAACAGGCTCCCTCTCTCCCACATGTGAACCAAAATGCCTGTAAGGGTGGGCATTCTATATGGGGGCAGTTCCATTACAAAAGGACTGGAAAGTCCAGGGAAAAGAGATTTTTTGAATATCAGACCCATTAGTATTGCAAGTGTTATACCCAATAAGTAAAGGGAGAATATTACCAGGCCCTGATATTCTGCAAAGAAGGCGCCAACAAACAATACATAAACAGGAAGTCTTGCAGAGCAGGACATCAAGGGGTTAATAAGGATTGTTAATAAACGGTCCTTTTTATTTTCAAGTGTTCTTGTGGCCATAATAGCCGGGACATTGCATCCAAAACCCAATATCATAGGTATAAATGATTTTCCGTGCAGACCGATTTTATGCATCAATCTGTCCATTATAAATGCTGCCCTAGCCATATATCCTGAATCCTCTAGGATGGCGATTACCATAAACAGGAGAAATATATTTGGAACAAATATCAAAACACTTCCGACCCCTCCCATAATTCCATCTGCTATCAATGAGGCCAGCCATTCTGGGCCGTTAACAGATGCAACCCATCCAACGGCAATCCCGCTCATCCACCCAAAAGACCAGTCAATCAAGTCCATAAAAGGTGCCGCCACTTCAAATGTTATGGTGAACATAAGCCACATCACAAAAAGGAAAAATGGAATACCGAGATATCTATTTGTAACAAATCTATCAATCTTATCAGAAATCGTTAGTTGTCCTTCTGCTTTTTTATTTACTGATTCTTTCATCAAACCTGCAATAAAACCATACCTTGCATTTGCAAGTACTGTATCCACATCCTCGCCAAAAATATGTACAAGATGGACTCTTGTCTTCCTTACCTCCTCAATAAGCTCTTTTCCTCCATCTATTTTTTCAACAAGACTTCTAACCTGGTCATCACACTCCAGAAGTTTCAACACAATCCAACGGGGATTATAGCCTTCTGAAAGGTTTAATTTCTTTGCAATATCTCCTAACTCTATTATATGAGGCCTCAATTCTTTTCCATATCTCATCTGAGGTTTTTTATGTCTTTTTTTCCCTGCTTCCTCAATAGTTACCTTAATTAATTTATCAATCCCCTGTTTTTTTCTTGCCTGTATTTTAACTACGGGAATGTTGAGAAAATGAGAGATTTTTTTTTCATCTATTTCTATTTTTTGTTTTTCGGCTAAGTCTGTCATATTCAGCGCAAGAACAACGTTGGCTCCAAGCTCAATAAGCTGAAGTGTAAGATAAAGATTCCTTTCAAGATTAGTGGAATCAACAATATGAATAACTGCATCCGGATGTTCATCAACAATATAATTTCTTGCAACAATCTCTTCAATTGAATACGCTGTGAGGCTGTAAGTGCCCGGGAGGTCAACAATCTTGATATTATGTCCTTCATGTCTTAATTCACCCTCCTTTTTTTCAATGGTTTTCCCCGGCCAGTTCCCAACGTGCTGTCTGGCCCCTGTAAATGCGTTAAATAGAGTTGACTTGCCGACATTCGGATTTCCTGCTACTGCAATAGTAATCTTTTTCATGTCATTCCACCATTATTCTGTTTGCCTGTCCTCTCCCGATGCCAATCCTTGAATCAAGGACTCTGATTATCAAAGGTCCGGCTGTAACATCATTCTTTATAACCTCAATTTCAGTTCCCTCGTATAAACCAAGGTCATGAAATCTTTTTTTCAGCATCCAGCCTCCCCCAATCTCAATTATCTTAACCTTTTTTCCTTCTCCAACCATTGAAAGGGGCATGCTCATTCTATCACATCCACCAATATATTTTCTGCTTCGCTTTTCCTAAGAGAAAGGTTGTAATTCTTTACTTTTATTTCAATGGGGTCTCCAAGAGGGGCAACCTTTTCAATTTCTACTATAGCGCCTCTAACTAATCCCATCTCAAGCAGTCGTTTGTGAACCGGTCCTGAACCTTTTGAAGCTGTTATCCTTCCTTTTTCTCCTTCTAAAAGTTCTGAAAGTCTTTTTTCCATCTTATCACTTCATTCTTCTTACAAATATCATCAAACGGGCAAGGGTTTCTGTGCTTAGATTATGCTCAAGCTCACAGGCATCCCTTTCCGCTGTTTCATTTGGAACCCCTATTTTCTTGAGGAAATCTACGAAGATTTTATTTCTTAATTCAATCTCCTTTGCTATTCTTTTTCCTTTTTCAGTAAGCTTTATTACCCCGTATTTTCTATGGAGAAGAAGCTTTTGTTCCCTAAGTTTCTTAACCATCTGGCTGATGCTGGGAAGAGAAACATTAATCTTTTGTGCAAGTTCCTTTGTTCTTGCATAACCTTTTTCTTTTGAAAGGAGATGGGTGTATTTTAAATAATCTTCAATTTCACGGGAGTACATCGTATCACTTAGGCATGCTTAAGAAAGTTAAGTGTACTTAAGTTTTTAAAAGTACCTGTTGTTTTGAGGAGAATTTGAAGATGTATTCGGATTGTTAATATATTAATGAGTATTAAATACCTTTAAATAATTTTCTCCCCTATTACTCCTTAGTGATATTCATGGGGAAAATAAAGGTTGGGGTAATTGGAGTCGGAAACTGCTTTGCAGGGCTTTACCAGGGAATAGAATATTATAAACAACATAACGCGGAAGTTACTGGAATAATGCATCGGGAAATTGGTGGTTACAGAGTACAGGACATAGAATTTGTATCTGCTTTTGATGTGGGGGAAAACAAAGTAGGAAAAACACTTGATGAGGCGGCGATGGCAGAACCAAACATGGTGAAATGGATTAATCTTCCAAAAAGCGAAACAATCGTGCATCCTTCTCCTGTAATGGATGGAATAAGTAAGTATACTGAAGAGATGATTAAACCGAAAAGAATAGAATTGAGTCCTGAACTGGAAAAAGAGATAATGGATGAGATAAAAAGGACAGGGACCGAGATTTTAATTAATTATCTGCCTGTCGGGAGCCAGAAAGCGACAGAATATTGGGCGAATATTGCATTGAAAACAGGATGCGCTTTTGTAAACAACATGCCTGTATTTATTGCAAGCAATCCAGAATGGGAAAAAAAATTCAGGGAAAAAGGAATCCCGGTAATTGGGGATGATATAAAAGGCATGATAGGTGCTACAATTGTGCATAGGGTGCTTGCGAAACTAACTGCGGACAGGGGCAGTTCTGTGGCAAACACGTACCAGCTCAATGTAGGCGGAAACACTGATTTCAAGAACATGCTGGAAAGAGAAAGGTTAGAAAGCAAGAAAATTTCAAAGACCGAGAGCGTGCAGAGCCAGTTTAATGAAAGATTGGATGATAAGAATATACATATAGGACCGAGCGATTTTGTGCCTTTTCTTGAAAATACCAAGATAGCATTTATGAATATAGAGGGGCGTATGTGGGCGGATATTCCATATAAGATGGAGGTAAAATTAACAGTTGATGATAAAGCAAACAGCGGTGGAATTGTTGCTGATGCAATAAGACTGGCAAAGGTTGCATTAGAAAGAGGGGAGAGGGGGGCTGTGATTCCTGCCTGCGCTTATCTTATGAAACATCCTCCAGAGCAAATGGCTGATGCTGTTGCAAAACAGGAATTAGAGAGATTTATAAAAGAAGAAGCATAAGAAAAAGAATGGGTTGAAAAAATGCTTAAGGAAAGGATTGGAGAAAAAACCTCTGATGTTACTTATATGTTATTTGGGTGGATTCCATTAACACCAAACCAGCTGACGATAGGCGCTGTGTTAATTGCTTTGATTGGGTTATTTATATGGGATTATTCTCCTGTACTGAGTATTCTGTTATTTGGATTTGCTTTTTTTATTGATATGATAGATGGGGCGATAGCAAGAGGAAAGGGAATCAGCTCTCCAAAGGGTGCATTCCTGGATGGAATAAGTGACAGAACCGTTGAGTTTCTTCTGATTCTTTTATTCATAAGGATTGGGCTTCCTCCGTTTATAATTGGAATGGAATGGTGGCTCATAGGAATACTCTTTCTTGGGACTGCAATGACCTCTTATATAAAGGCCTACTCATCCCATTGCGGTGTTCTCGGAAATGAAGAAGCAAAAAAGATGCCCGGAATGCTGGAAAGAGCTGAAAGAATAGGATTGCTTTTTATCGGGCTTTTGCTTGTGCTTTGGAATGCGAATTGGGCCTCTTTTGTGCTTGTGGTTGTATTCTTCCTTGCAGGACTTACAGTTGTGCAGAGGATTGCCTTTGTGATGAATGCCGGGAAGGGATATAAAAAAGAACTCGGGAAAAAAGGCCTTGAAAGAGTCTAGAATAATTTTGTCTGGGAAAGATTTGAAATGGTTTTCCATTTTATTCTTATATATTTTAAGATTAGGTTTCTTTTTTCAGGATTTTTTATGAATGCAATGGTTTTCGGGTCTGCGGGGTAACCGCTCCCAAAATCCCCATATTGATTTCTCAATTCTTCTATTCTCTTATCGCGGGTCACCTTTGCACAAATAGAAGCAGCGGAAACGATTGGGTATTTGTCATCTGCATGGTGTTCTGCTTCAACCTTCTCAACCCCATAGGATTTCATTCTTTTGAAGAAAACCCAGGAATAGCGCTCAGGGAGGTCAACAATAACATCTGCACGTGTTTTCTTTATGAGTTCAGCCATGGCCATTTCTTCTATTTCATTAAGAGAATAATCATCCATTAACCTGTTGAGTTCCTGTGCAGTTATTTCTTTTATTACAAAATTACAGATGGAGGTGATTTTTGCAAGAACTGCCTCTCTTTGCTCAGGACTAAGTTTTTTTGAATCAACAGCTCCGAATTGCTTAATTTTCTGCTCATCTTTTCTCTCTGCAGTGGCAAGACATATTACCAGGGGGCCTATGACTGGTCCTCTGCCTGCTTCATCAATGCCTCCAATTAGCGCCATAATAAAGAATACGAAGAAAGAGTTTAAGAAGAGTTGGGGTGGAGGAAAATTCCATCAATCGGAAAGAACAGACTTCTTCTCAACGATTATGAAATCTCCGATTGCAAGAACACTGCCGTAGGGAATAATTGCCATTCCTTCTTCCTTCCTAACCTTCTCGGTTAATGGATGGTCTGGGTTTGGCTCCAGAACCAACTGCTCTATCCTTCCGCTAAGTTCATCAATATTCATATCAACGAGTCTTCCGAATTCCTCTCCTTCATTGGTAATGACCTTTTTCCCTGAGAGTTGTCTTGCCAAAACATATTTGCCCATGTTAACACCAAATTAATAAGATTTGGAAGGATTTAAAAAACATAAGGACGCCAAATTGAAATATGAACTCTGAAATAAGTGTGGTAATACCTGCAAAGGATGAGATAAACACCCTTTTGGGAATAACCAAAGAACTCAAAAAAATGAAGGTTGATATTCTGGTTGTTGCAGCAAAAAAAGCGGATGGAATAGTAAAAATATGCAAAAGAGAAAAGATTGAGTGCATAAGCAATGGGGGAAATGGAAAAGGGGATGCAATAAGGGCTGCGCTTGAAAGGATAAAAAGCAGATATGTTGTCTTTATGGATGCGGATGGTTCTCATGATACTGAGGATATTGAACCTATGATCAAAGAGCTGAAAAAAAGCAATGCAGACATGGTTATAGGGTCAAGATTCACTGGAGGGAGTGAGGAACTGTATGACGGAAGCTGGGATGGTTTTTTCAGGAGTTTTTTTACCCTGTGTATAAATCAGATAGTTAATACGAGGTTTGGAGTAAAAATAACGGATACACAAAATGGATTCAGAGCTGCAAAAACACAAAGCTTAAGAGAATTGAATCTGAAATCAGAATATTTTGAAATAGAAACAGAAGAATGTATGAAAATGCTGAAGAAAGGAAGAAAAATAAAAGAAATACCTGCGAAGGAATATGCAAGAAAGGAAGGAAAAAGCGGGGTTTCTATCTTAAGGCATGGGTGGAGATATTTTTTGTGTGTTATCCTGAATCTCTAAATTTCATTGTCCTAAGAACTCAATGTATACTGAAACAGAGACAGAAACATCGTCGTATTCAATAGAAGTATCTGCTTTTGAACTATACATTTCATAATCTCCATAAGGTGAGTAAGGACTTCTATAGCTTTGAGAAATTGAAATTGTCTTTGTATCTACAACTGTTTTATCAACAGCATTAGCCAGGATATCTGCTTTTTCTTTTGCATCTTTAACAGCATCTGCTAATAATTCTTTTTTTATTTCTTCAATTGTTTCTTCATTCAGTGTGAATTGGATGCTGGATATCCTGTTTGCACCTGCTTTTACTGCACCATCTATATATTTTCCTATGTCTTCAATATCTTCTGTTTCTATTGTTAATGTATGGGTCGTCGTATAACCGGTTATTGTATTTGTTTCCCAATCTTTGTTAACAGATACATAAAAATAAGAAGTTTTTATATCCTCTTCATTTATGCCTAATTCCATAAGCTCATTTTTCACATCAGCAACTGCTTCTGCATTATCTGAAACAGACCTGTCTGCCTCATCGTTGTCTGTTACTACCCCAACATTAAATTTTGCTAGATTTGGTTGAAGAAATTCTTTTGCATTTCCTGTTATTGAAATTATTGTTGAGTCCTCTTCTGTTATTGATTCTTCTTCAAAAAATGGGATTTGGAAGGCGTTAACGACCATAACTGCTATTACCAGGAACATAACAACAGAACCAAATACAAAAAATCTATTTTTCATAAATTTGAGCTTGTTTGAGAATGTTTTTAAATACTTTCATGGAAAAATTTTCTTAGTGTGAATTAGAATAAATTATAGGGTTTTTGAAACATATGGGCCGTCTTTTTTGTATCCTTTTTTATAGTAATATTCTCTTGCTCCAACCCCGCTTATAATAACCATTTTATCGGATTTGTGGGTGTCTTTTGCGATTTGTTCTGCAAATGAGAGAAGGGAAGAGCCTATTGAACGGTGCTGGACCTTTCCTTTTTTTCCTATTTCTGCCTGAGCTCCATAAACATGTAATTCTCTTACTAAAGAGGTTGAAGAGGTTATCTCCTTTCTATGAGACAATGAAGGTTTTCTTAGTCTTATAAAACCCAAAAGCCGGTTATCACTTTCTGCAGATATGAAATGTTCTGTTCCATCTGAAGCTCTGTAAATGCTCTCATTAAAGGAGATGTCACTCAGTTTATGGAATGCTATTTCTTTGTATCTTATCTCCTTTATCCCTCTTGTTTCTTTTTCAATTATCTGCCTAAGGTTGCTTTTTTTTACCCCCGCGGAGATTAAACCTGCGGGGATATCACGCTGGATTCGCATTACTCGGACATAAGAAGGAATGTATTTGTATGCTTTGGAAATTAATCTTGCTGCTGCATCGTTCGAGAGAGATTTATACTCTCCTTTCCTCCACATATTGTAAAGCTTGGTTCCTTCCATCACAAGGGTGGGGTATATCTTAAGCATATCCGGCTTAAAGCGGGCGTCTGAAAAAATCTTCTTGAACATTTCTATATCCTTTTTTTCAGAAGAGCCTGGAAGGCCGGGCATAAGGTGATAGCACACCTTGAAAGCAGAATTCTTGAGGTGTTTGGTTGAGAGAACTACGTCCTTTACTGAATGGCCTCTGTTTATTTTACTGTAAATCCTGTCATCTGGATGCTGAACCCCTAATTCCACTCTTGTTGCACCATATCCAAGCATCTCATCTATATGGAATGGGGAGCAGACATCCGGCCGTGTTTCTATTGTAAGACCTATTGCTCTATGTTTTGAAGTTTCATTTATTTTTTTTGCATGTGCAAGATTTCTTGAGATGCTGCCGTTAAGGGCATCGTATATTCCTTTTATAAAAAAGCGTTTGTAGGTTCTGTCCATTGCAAGAAAGGTTCCGCCCATGACTATTACTTCGCATTTGTCCGCAGGATGGCCAAGAAGCTCATAGTTGGAAACTCTTCTGCTTGTCTGGATGAAGGGGTCGAAGTTAGCTGCTCTTGCACGAAGAGCTGCGGGCTCTTCTCCGGTATAACTTTTTGCTGCTTTTCCTGTGGACGGACAGTAAATGCAATTCCATTTACAGGAATCTATTGGTTTTATCATTACAGCAATAGGGGATACCCCAGATTTTGTGCGTGATGGTTTTTTCAGCAAAAGGGAATTAATCTCTTTGGTGAGTTCATGTTTTGGGAAAGCAGAGCGTATCTCGCTGTTCTTTATAAAATCGGGCAGGGAATAAAGCGAACATGCCTTTCTTTTTATTTTCTCAAGAGCTCTTTCTCCTTTTAGAATATGGTCTATGATGTAATTGATTGCTTTCTTTCTCAAAATATCACTCTTACCAAAGGTTGGAGAGCAGGCCGAGTATTGAATAGATTGGGGCCTCTATGATTGGAAATACAAGGGCACCGTTATTTACCGCTTTCATATCCGAGAAAATGCTGGGGTAAAAGCTTACTTCAGCAGACATCTCTTCCCTGATTAGGGGGCTGGAGGTGGATTCAACGATAACACTGAAAGAATAGGATTCCTCTTCAAATGCAACAACCTCATAATAAATATCCCTTTTTCCTTTGGCAGGGATATATACTGCTTCCTGGAAATCCCATTTCGGAACGCCCTCGGAATGAATACGAAAAACATCTCCTGTTGAACCTGTGTTATATACTGTAATCTTAAAGCGGGCCGGCTGTCCAACACTTACGGATTTTTTTGAAGGGTATATTTCTGTTTCCATAACATTATGGTCTATTGTTACCCTCGCTACGAAAGTGATATTTCCAAGTTCCTCCCCGTCGCCTTCATCATCTACATTAACATTTACATAATAATCTCCTGCTTCTGCTTCAGGGGAAGCAGTAAGTTTTATCTGCAGGGGGTCCCCGTAAAGATGGCTTTTTTTTGCACTCCAGCCTTCAGGCAGAGCAGAAAAATAAGCAAGGTCGTAATTCCCTCCTATTCCATGTATTCCGCCTGAATAAACCTTGGGATGAATAGAGATGTAAACAGTCTGGCCCGGGCCTATCATTCCAAGGAAAACAGTGTCTCCGGTTGAGGTTTCCCTAAGAAAAGGCTCTATTATCTGGATAGAATGTATTAACCCGAAAACAAGTAAAATGGAAAGTATTTTTTTCATTTTTTCAACCTCTACAATTCTTTATGAGGTACAGAAGAAAGAGCGTGTTTTACTCGGTAGTTCTCAACAATTGTAACTGCTCTTTTTATCTGCATTCTTTTGTCTCTGAAATCAGCGCTTTTCTCGTATTCCTCAAGATAAAGACCAAAATCTGAAAGGGTGTTTGAACCATCCCTTACAACCTTTGAGAGAATCTCTGCAACAAGACGTTTTCCTTTTTCATCCGAATCCCATATACTCAATGCAAGAGCAACCTGATTTACAAAATGGTCTTTCTGTTCCTGATTCATTTTCTTCCAGATGGAAACCATCTTTTTCTTGGTTTCTAAATCTACTTCTTCAAAAACAGTCATCATGCCCACCTGTCAAGAGAAGGAACACTTTTAAGCGCATTTGCAAGTTTTTTTGCATCCTTCAATCCCTGTGATGTCAACACCTTATTGTATGGTTCTGTTTTCTGCCTTTTTGGAACTATTTTTTTAAGCCTTTTTTTACGCGACATTAAGCGTGCAAACTTAAGCTGGATTGCCTCTTCCATTTCCTTGATTTTCTCTGAATATTCACGGTCAATGACCTTAGTTCCTTTCTTCTTTATGGGAGTAAAGTTTTTCTTTGGAACTCTTTTAGCAATAATCTTTCTTTTTGTTTTTGGCTTTGCTTTCACGGATAATTTAGGAGACTTGGGCTTTTTTTTATATGAAGACTTCCTTGACATTCTCAACCACCATTTATATTATATGAGTAAGGGTTTTTATAGATATATGGTTGTTGTTGTAGAAAAAGGAAGATTAAATAATCCTTCTGTCAATATCCTGTTCTATCTTTCTCCAGTCCCCGCCAAGGTATTGCCAAAGTGATTTTGTAAGGGAATCATAAACAAGATTGAATTTTCCTGCTGTCTCCTTGGGCCTGTCTATCTCTATCAAAGGAAATCTCCGCATCCAGTCAATCTCATCCCTAAAGAAATTCCTTTCAACTATGTATATTCTTTGTTTTTCCTTTTTTCTTTCCTCGCACCATGCAATTACCTTGTCAATCTCGGTCTGCTTTACCATAATCCTTCACCTCTTTACAATCCTAATAATGTCCCCTTCCTCAAGAACATGATTAAGGCCTACTCTCTGGCCCGGGAATTTTACGCTTTTTCCCCAAACCAAGGCATACCGAAAATTCTTGAGAAATCCTCTTGGAAGCTTTTTACAAAAAATCTTTATGGTTGAGCCTCTCTTTAAAACCATGGGTTCATCCATTTTTACCTCTTTTCTTGGTTTTGTATAAACCTTTATGAAATTCAATTTTTCAAAAATGAGTTTTTTGAGTTCTTCTATATTGGTTTTGTTTACTGCAGAAATCGGCAGGTAGTCCTCCTTGATATTAAAATTATCAACAAGGTCAATCTTGTTGACGACAATTACAGCTGGAATATACATTCTGTTTTTTTCAAGGAAATCTATGAATTGGTTTGCATCAATGTTTTGTCTTATTGTAAGAGTTCCGTTGTGGATTCCATATTCATTGAGGATTGCAAATATCTCTTCTCTGCTTATGCGGGTAAGTCTTCTTGCAGAGATTACTGTAACACCGCCTCGCACGTCTTTTTTAAGAACAAGGTCTGGGGGTTTTGAATTAAACCTTATTCCGACTTTGGTGAGTTCATCCCTTATTATCTGCAATTGCCCTGATTTGGTTGCATCAAGCAGGATTAGTATAAGGTCTGCGCTTCTTGCTGCTGATATTACCTCTTTTCCTCTCCCTTTTCCTTCTCCTGCTCCTCTTATTATACCTGGGAGGTCCAGAATTTGTATCTTAATGCCGTTGTAATCCATCATTCCAGGAATACAGGAAATGGTTGTGAAATCATAAGCAGCCACCTTGCTTTCTGCATTTGTAACAAGGGAGAGTAATGTTGACTTTCCAACACTGGGGAATCCTACAAATACGACAGTTGCGTTTCCTTCTTTCTTTATTGTGAAACCACCGCCGCCACCGGATTTCTTGGATGCCTGCAATATTAACTCTCTTCTCAGTCTTGCGATTTTTGCAAGAAGACGTCCTATGTGATGCTCGGTGCCCTTATGCCTTTTCGTATTTCTGATTTCTTCTTCAAGCTCTGCTATTCTCTTTTCTGCATCCATACTGCCTACTTAAGCTCGCTTGGTTTAAAATATTTGCTGGTTGAAACGAAATCTGTTCTTATTTCTGGTTTTCTTTAATTAATTTTTTAATTTCAGCAAGCTGTTCGGGTGTTCCCCTGATAATCAATTTTCCCTGCCCTTGTGTAATCTTTAATTTCAACTCAAGGGCTTCTACTGCCACCCTAAGCTCAACGAACGGCTTGGCATTAAGGTAGACATCGCGCCTCCCATCGCCCTGCCAGAAGTCGAAGCCGTCGCGGGCAACAGGGCCTACTCTCGCACCTTTTATTCTCCAAAGAGAACGTGCATCTTCATTGCCCCTATTTACTTTCTTTCCGAGCGGAATGCCATGCTTCTCATCTGTTTTATACCAGCCATCTGAAACAGGGAAATTCTCCAATATATCAAAGGAGGATGCACACACTCTCAGGTCTTTTCCATCCTTTTTCAATTCATAATCAGGATGCTCTACAACAAGAATAACGTTCTTTGAGCCCTTTGCATCTCCAGTCGGGAAGATATATCTCTGTTTTGTTTTTGAGTCTGTATAAACTATCTCTTTTCCAAGCTTTTTGTTTTTCTCTTCATAACCTGTCATTGTTCCTGTGTAACATGGAAAAGCAAGGTCAATCCCCCCCCATTCATCACTTCCAACCAGTGCTTTATCTAGTCTTTTGTTTGAGGCAATAACCCTCTTTGCTTCCTTTGCAAGCTTCAAAGCATCAGGGAATGAAACACCTTCTTTATATTTCCTGAAAACCTCTATCGCAGGACCTCTTATTCTTTCCTTTTGTTTCTGTATAGATTTTACCATATTATCACTAACTACAATTATGTGTAAAAGGGTTTAAAAAGCCATCTTTTGACACAACTTCATTTTAAAGTGCCCTATAAGATAATAATGTCCAAATTTTGTCCTATAAAAAAACAATTTGTGGAAAAAAGAACATTTCTTTCAGATACTTTTAAAAAAACAGAGATTTAATTAAGAAAGAATATGTGTAATCTTGAGTTGAAAGGAACGCTGGGTATTGTAGACATGGCGAAATGCCCCTATGAATTCGGGTCCCCGGAATTTCTTAATTTTCACTTAAAAGACCTTTCAACGATTGAACAGCCGATAAAGAGAATAAGATATGAAGAAGAGATAGTTGTGGAGCTGGATGAGAAAAAAACCAAGGTGCTGACAGAATATGGGGCTTTCATAAGGCAGGTTGAGGGATTACTTCTTCGGAAGGATATATATGGACTGAAACAGGACGAGCAGCACAGCAAGAGACGAACAACGATGAGGAAGTTCTTTGAACTGCTTTTCATGAGTCCGCTGATGGCGCACAGACTGCTGGATGAATACAAGGAACCCTACCCTGAAAGGTCTGCATTTCTGAAGGGGTACCAGACATTCAAGGCATGGGTAAACGGAATATTAAAAAGATACGGGGAAACGAAATTATACAAACTTACAAAGGAAACCAAGGACCTAAGAATGACATTCCTTTCCCTGGCTGGGTTGAAGAGTCTTTATTTTATTGAATCACTTGTACTGGGCATACCAAAAAAAGCAAAACCATTGAAAGAAGAGGGTGGAAGGTATGAACTTCCTTTTGGAGTAATCGCACAGATATATGACCTGCCGGGGGAAGATGCATATCTTTATGTACAGGAAAACCCGCAGGTGAAAAATCTTCCAAAAGAACTCTCAAAAATGATGAAAAATCTTATACTCGGACAGATGAAAGAATCGTTTGAGGCCAAGAACTTTGATATAATATTCAGCTTGAAAGCAAGGGAATACAGACAATATTTTATGGACGAGGCGATAAAAAAAGGGATAGATATTACACCACAACAGGCTCTTGCAATGGGGAGGGAAGTGTCTGCATGGGTTGTTGGGCTTGGAGCAGATATAGAAAATCTTTCTCTTGACAAAGAGCATGTTACTGATATTTATATAGACAGTGAAAATTGCCCGTTATATATAGAACATTCAAAATTCGGACTTTGCCATACGCTTTACAGGTACAATAGAGAATTACTGGAAAGAGGTTTCAAGAACATTGTACTTTCCCAGAAAGGAAAGAAATTTGATGACAAAAATCCTGTGGTGGATGTGGTGGTGAAAAGATTGAGCATGAGAGCGCACTTGCAGAGGCCTCCTGCAACATTTGCAGAACTGCAGGGAGCCCTCAGGATAATGAAGGAGGAGCCGTTTACCTATGCACAATATCTATATTATAATTCGTTTACACCGTTTTTTACAGGTTATGATGATGTGATGGTCGGATTGGGATGCAGTGAAGCGGTACTTGGATTAAAGGGAGTAGGAAAGACTGCTTTTACAGCGGCAAAGATATCTGCAATAGGCACCAAGAAAAGGATTATACCAATCCAGGATATCCAGGAGATTCCTGTAAAAGCATTCAGGAAAAGGGGGTTCCATATAGGCGCTGCAAGGGTAACGAGTGCAGTTGAAGGGGAAGGAAAGGGAGAAGGAGAAATGGACCTTGTGGCAATGGCCAATGCATTGCTCAGGATGGGGGATGCAGCACTCATAATCAACGAAATAAGGTCAAGGCTTGCTGTGCAGGGGGTTATCAATCTTTTGAACACACAGCCAGGGGTATTTTTATTATACAACCTGCATGCTGAATCATTAAGGGATATCCAAGACAGGCTTGAGCTGGTATTCGGGATACCTGGAGCGAGCATGTATGCAACAGACAGATATACATTCCTGAAAAAGGTGAAATTTGGGAGAAGGGGAAGGACACACAGGGTTCTTGGATATGAATTCGAAACCGACCAGGAGAAGAAGCAGTTTGTAGAGATTTTCAAATTCAAGAGAGGGAGCAATATAGAGAACTGCACAATAGAGCCGAAATTCCTGAGGAATCCAGAAGGAATAGAAAGGAATTATAGAAAGGTGAATGTAGGGAAACTACAGAAAGAGCTTGACCTTGAGTTCATACCTCCAGTACTTGAAAGAAGAACAAGGGAAACAGGAATAGCTCCCGAAGAATATATACTGCAGGCGTTTTTCAAGGGAAAGATGTATCACGAAATATACCAAACAAGCATGGATGTTGGGGACCCGCTTTTGAGAGAACTGGATTTTGTTATGAAAATAAACAGCATGACCAACAAGATGATAGCAGAGCTGGAAAATGAGAATGGAAAGGTTGATTATATAAGGATAGAAAAGGAATGGCCGGAGAGATATAAAGAGATATTGAAAAAAGAATTGGAAATAAGAAAAGCAAAGAAAGGCTAAGGCTTCTTGAACTTAACCTTTATTTTTGGGGGGCTTATTGGAGGGGGAAGGTTCATGGACCTTGCAACATAAACCCCATTCAATGAAGCATGATAATTTATTATATTTATAAGGTCGCTCATGAATTTTTCATCAGGTTTTTTATCTTTCCAGTTTTTCAGAAGGCTCTGTAATTCTGATTTGTTTCCGCTTACGAGAACCTTTCCCTCAAGCCTTATTGTGGCGACCTTTTCAGGGTATTCTGAGATATATATGTAACCCACTTCAAGCTTGTCCTTTTTGTCCTCAATTCCTGAGATATTAAGGGAAATCTTCATGCCTTTGGGGCGCTCGGACTTGTCCCTTCTTGCTTTAATCTCATCTATTGTTATGAGGTCGAATTTCATGAAGAAAGATGAGGATGGAGGGATTTAAAAAACCGGTGGTTGGGGAAGTTTGTGGTTTTATAAGAATTAAAAGAGTGCAATAAATATACTAAAACAAATATCGGGCTATAAGATAGAATACTGCTTTTTTAATGTGGCTGGATTAAGTTTAATTAACATGCGATATAATTAAAATTTGTATGCATCCAATCCATACGAATGAAATCAAAATACCTTATGGCGCCAATGCATGGATACACCAATCATTTCTTAAGGAAATTCATGAGCAGTATGGGTGCGGATTATGTATTCAGTGAGATGCTCCACGTGGAATCCCTTAAGCATAATAAAGAATTACTAGAAAGAAATTTTCCTTTGAAAGAAGAAAACATTATTATTCAACTGGTCGGGGAGAATCCATTACCATTCATAAGTTCAATAAAGAATATCAATGAAACAGTGGAGTATGCAGGAATTGACCTTAATGCGGGGTGTCCTTCTTCTGTTATAAATAAAACAGGTGCAGGATATGAATTACTAAAAAGAAAAGAAGTTATGCTGGAAATATTGAAAAACATAAAGAGATATTCAAATGGAACAACATCTGTAAAAATAAGAATTCTTGAAGATAAAGAAAAAACCATTGAACTTATTAAAGAGCTTAAGGATTATGTGGATTTTATAACCATACACCCGAGAACAAAAGAACAGGGTTATAGTGGAGAAATTGATTATGAATTTGTGAAGGTAGTGAGAAAAAGGGTAGATTTGCCGATTGTGTTAAGTGGAAACCTGGATGAGTTCAATTCAAGGAAATTGAAGGTGCTTACTGGGGCTGATTCTCTTATGTATGGAAGGAAAGCACTGCAGAATCCCAACATCTTCAGGATAATGAAGGGGCTTGAACTCAATAGGGCTCCTATCAGCGAATATATAGAAGAATACAAAAGATTTGGGAAACCAGAAGGGCTTTCCTACCTAAAAATGCACTTAATTGAAATGATTAAAGGGAGGAAAAAAAGTAAAGAAATAAAAACAAGGATTTCGCGTGCAAAAAGCGACGAAGAGGTGCTGGGTATTATTCAAGATATTCTTTGAAGAAGATGTTTGTATATTTTTCTATTAATGAAAATAACTTCTTATCTGCATTCTTTGTCAAATCTGCACCGCTCAATAATCTAAATATAAATTTAAGCTCTTCATTCGTGTGTTTCATTTGACGGAGATAGAGCAGGCCCTGGCCGTATCTCTCAAGATAAAGACAGTTGGATGCTGCAAGGAGGAGAAAAAGGTCGTTCTTTTCTTTTTTGAGCAGGTTTTTTACAACCTCAAGACTTTCCTCGTATTTTCCTAAACCAAAAAGGGATTTTGCAAACAAATAGTCTATAAGTTTGTTTCCCGGATACTTTATACGTGCTTCGCTTGCAAGGGAATATGCTTTCTTAAAATCCCTGTTTTTGAGATAAAGGGAAATTTGCTTAAGGTATTGTTTTGATGAACTAAACTTCATGCAAAATGATTAGAAAGATAAATATTAAAAATGAAAAGGAAGAAATGGAATTATGGAAAAATTGAAGGGAGAGATTAAGCTTACACCTGAAACAAAACTCGAGAAACAGGCAGTAAGTCTTACAGAACAAGCAAGATATTACGGAATATTCAAGGAAAGAGAAGCAAAGGACATAATAGTAGATTTTGTAAAAGGGAGTATAAATTACAATAAAGCTAGGAACAATCTATTTAAGATACTGACGAAACTCAGTCCTGAAAAAGCTATGAGAATAGAGTTCAAATACTTAGAAAAAAAAGGAAAAAAAATAGAAAATAGACAAGAGATACTAAAGATTGCCAAGAGCAGGGGGTATAGGGCAGCAAAAATCACAATGAGAGGAATGAGGAGGGCACCCGAAGTGGCCAAAAGGGAAGTGGGGTCCATGAAAAAGATGGAAAGAAGGGCTGGAGAGGGAGCAAGAAAAATGAGGTATCGGGCTGGAGAGGGAAAAGTGGGGACCAGGTTGGTAAGAAGAGCCCCGGCAGTTAGAAGAAAGGAGGAAAAAGAAAAAAGGAAAACTGAATACAGTGAATTTACAAACAGAGTGCTCGAGAAGAAAATAGGTTTTGAAGGAAAAAGGATCAGTGTAAAACAGGCAGTAAAGGAAATAAAAGGTATGGAAACCCAACAGCAAAAAGAGGAAGCTCTAGGAGTGGTTTATAGTGAGATAAATAAAAAGATGTATGTTCCGGAAGGAGGAAAGAATGCATTTGGTATTGTATACGATCCACTCAGTTCAGAAGCAAATCTAAAAGAAGGAAAATCAAACTGTATAGGGCTTGTGCATCTGCAGATGAAAGCATATGAGGAAATAGCAAAGGCGACAGGAGTGGAGGTCAAAGTTAGGGGGCATGCCGTCAGATTCGAAAAGATTGAGTTTACAAAGGGGGGCTACTATAAACAACTGCAAAGGCCGCTCGAGGGCCATCAGATAAGTTCGGTCACCTTAGGAGGGAAAACAGTCTACTTTGACCCGGTAAATTCAAACCAACTCGGAAAAAAGGTGGGAAATAGAATAGTTGTTAAACTGGAAACAAACGAAGGAAAACTGAGCACTACATTGGTGGCAGGGCCCGGTGAAACAACAAAGGAAGTAGGAGAGGTTGCAGGATTGCAACAAAACAGGGATATGCTTGCGTCAAAGCAACTGAAAAACATGTCCGGACCTGCACTACTCAAGCTTGTTGACAGCGAATTCAGGGGAATAGATATGAATTATATAAAAGAAGCTCAGTCCGTCCTGCCTTCTTTTTACCTTGAACGGATGGAGAAAGAGAGGATAAGACCAAAAGACTTGGTTGAGACAGCAAAGACAAGGGAGGACCTGCCAGGCTATGTAAGGGGTGCACTATTTAGTTATGCAGGAATGATTTATGCAAGGGCGAATAATTTCGATCAGGCAAGGAAAGTGTTTGACCTTGCCGGGGATTACCCAATTTCTGCAGCATATGTTCCAAAATTGAACATTATTCATGAAATACTAACAAAACAACCACGCCTTGGTGAAACCAAGGGAATTAAAATCCAGATTAAAGAACTTTGCACGAATTCTGAAATCAACCTGAGGCCTGGAAACGTCAAAGAAGCAAATCAACTGGTGGATTTGGTAAGGAAAATAAAGTGGAAAAATAAAGAAGAAAGATTTACAGCTATGGCAGGAATAGCAACTGCTATGGGAACGCTCAGAGTTACAGGTTATTATGAAAAGGGGATAGAAACATTCAATAATATCGGTGGTGGAGACGTAATGAAATTTATAAGAGAAGTAAAGAAAGACAAGGTAACGGAACCTGCTGAGCAATTTAGGTTATTGAAGAACATATGTGAAAAAGTTGCAGAAGGAAAAAAATTAACTGCAAAAGAACAAGGATATCTGAATGCATTAACTAAAGAAATGTTAATATAATGAATTAAAAAAACCGCTCATCCATTTTGGCTTCACAGATAATTTCCCAAAATCGTTTTTTATTGCATACCAACCCCAATTATTCTTCTTCATATATTCAATAATGGAGCTTACTTTGGAACTTTTATTCTTTTCTTTAATAAGAGAAAAGATACATTCTGCGTGAGTGCCGATATAACCTCCACTGCCGCTTCGATAGAAGAAAACAAGATGATTATAACTGGACTGTTCATCAACTGAAGCCTTTCCTTCCTTAACTTTTTTTTCCAAGGACTCTAGATGGTCTCTGGAATTGGACACACTCAAAAGCTCTTCACAGGTATCATAATTAGATGAAAGAAGCACAAGTACTGAGACGGCCTTTTTGTTGTCTATTTTCTTGGAATCTAATAAATCCATAAACATTCCGTCTATATAAGTATGATAGGTATTTACTCCTCCAAGTTTTCCTTTTTTTCCGGAATCGCCTATGGTTTTAGTATAATAAGCAATCATAATCTTTTCAATAAGGTCGGGTCTTTTATTCTTTATTATCGAGTGGATTGGTTCTTTTATTTTATCAAGAAATGTTTTTCCCTGTTCATAAGTTTTAAGAGTGTTTATCTTATTAACAACCTGAGATGCAATCTTTTCAATTTTGTCTTTTTTATCCACTTTGACAATTGGAATGGCTTCTTTTCCTTTCAAAATTGTATCGCTCATTAAAATCCCCCCTGATAGTACAAAAGCTGAAATAAATACCCCAACGGGCTTTAAATATCTTTTTGAATTTTCTTTTGGTTTTTGCTTTTTCATGATAGTATATTTGTTAAAACCCTTTAAAAAATGATAACAAACCTAATAATTTATATTACTTGCCCCGGAATATTGATGAGAGGTTGGAATATGAGAGGTGTTAGTGTTGTTGTTGAGAATAAACCAGGTGCACTTGCAGATATATCCTATATTTTGGGAAAGAACAGAATGAATATAGAATCAATTTCTGTTGTCTCTTTAGGGAAAAAAGCAGTAATGACCCTTATAGTGAAGAATGCGGATAAGGTTGAGAAAATACTCAAACAGAACAACTATAAAATCTCATCCACAAATACGCTCTTCTTAAGGTTAATAGATAAACCAGGTGCACTCGCGGAGATTACAAAGGTTCTCAGTGATGAGAAAGTCAATCTCAAGGATGTGCACATCGTATCAAAAAGTGAGGGAAAAACAGTGGTTGCTCTGAGTGTTGACAGACCTTTGAAAGCAAAAAGACTTTTAGATGCATATATCGTAAAGGCTGAAGATGTTCAGTAAATGATGTTAAAATAATCAAACGAGAAATCTGGTCTTTTCTCAAATTCAAGCACTTCAATCTTTTCAACATCTATTCCTGTGTAAAGACCTGGAGATTCAGACTTTTTATTTTCTATTTTTCTCATGAAATCCCTGTAGGCTTTTTCTGTTTCAGATTCGCAGATTATTTCAACTGTTCCATCCAGGGAGTTCTTTACATGCCCTTTAAGGCCAAGGGATTTTCCTGTTTCCTGCACAAACCATCTAAAATTAACTCCCTGAATCCTCCCGTATATTTTTAGGCGGGCGTAGTAAATGATTTTATCACCTGAGACAAATTCCTTCCTCGTTTATTTCAAATGGAATTCTTTTCACGGAATGGGTTGTTCCTTTCATCTTAAGAATCTCCAGATATCTGTTTCTGGTTGTTTTTTCCTGGGAATAGCAAAGGTGTATCCATCCATCAGAAAGGGATTCTATTCCATAAGTAGTTCTTGGAAGCATATCTTGTGTGGATTGGGGGGAATCCTGCGCTATTATTAATGTTGTAACCCCGAGTTTTCTTATGTTTTCTATTAATTTTAGGAAACCCTTTCTTCTCTCATCCTCATCAGAGAAAATCAGGGCTATTGGCATTACTGAATCTATAACCAGGCGATGGACCCCTAATTTCTGTATGAGTTCTCCTATTGCACTATTCGGAGAGAGAAATTGGTCAACTTCATGGGGGGGATAATCAAGAAAAACAACCTTTTTTTCTTTTTCAAGAAGCTCCAGGTCCCATCCTTTGAAATTGGTGAATCTAAAGATTAGATTTTTTGAATCTTCTATACATACATAAAGCCCTACTTCATTCTCCTTTTCAGCGCCATTCACCAGGAACTGAAGACCGAATGTTGTTCTTCCTGAACCTGTTGGACCGCTTACAATGGAGATAGAGCCCTCAGGAATGCCTCCGCCGAGTTTCTCATCCAAATCTTCAATACCTATCTTAATCCTTTTCACCTTTAATCACCTTTTTTCTCAAGGAGTTTCTTCCCCAACTCAACCTTGTTTTTTATCTGGAGTGCATAATTCTGTTTTTCCTCTTCGCTGGCAACCTTATCAAGGATATATTTCTTGTAATTAAGGGTTGTTGTTGAGATGCTAAGGAGAAGCTCGTGAATCATATCAATAGGAAGATGTATATCATTTGGTTTTAGGATTTCCAGGGAAAATGGACTGTAATCTGCACAGAGTTTTGTAAGGGTCAAAAAATCTACTGTAAGGACTTTTAGTTCAATAGAGGTTGAGAGCATTCCATCATTCTCCATAGGCTCGTCTATCTCTCCGAGGGCGTAAACAACGCCTTTTTCCTTTACTATCTTTCCTATGAATGCGGTTGCCATCTGAACCATTGCATCCTTGTTATTTCCATGAACATCAAAATATAAGAGGGCAAGAATTCCTCCATCGTTTATTGTTTTTTCTGTTAATTTTTTGATGTCTACTTTCTCTCCGGTCATAATATCACAGATAAGATAAGAAAAGAAAAGAAATAAAAGGGGTGAGCTCAGCTGAAGTACTGCTCCATCATAGCTTCACACTGCTCTTTTTCTTCTCCTGTAAGACCCTCGCATGGATTCGTATCCCCTAATTGGTCCCCGGCTTCGTTCATCACTTCCTGCATCGCCTCCAGAGATTCAAGGATTGAATCCGTCATATCGCAGACTGTTCCTTCAGATTCTGGGTTGAATATTTCGCTTCCAAATAACGCAGGATGGCATTCGTAATCCATTTCGATGCTTGGGGTTGTTTTGGGCATTCCGGCCATTCCCAGAGAGGGTTCCTCATCCGGATAAATTTCTTCAAGTAATTCACTGAGTCTTTTATTGTCTATCTTTATCCAATCACAGTTTTCTGATGTAAATTCCTCAGAACCTTCAATGCTCATTCCTTTTATATAGAGAATCTCATCTTTGGTTGAGATTACTTCTGAAGAATCACCTGTAGCTGAATTTTCAGTCAGTATTCTCATGTTTCCATTCAAAACCTTTATTGTCTGTGTTTGCGTGTCCTCAATGAAAATGCACTCGTAGGCAAGGCCTGAAAGAACTGCCGTATCAATATCCAAAGCTAGGACTTCTTCTTCATCCTCCTCTACTTCTCCATTTTGTTCCAATCCATCATCCGGCTGTGCGGAATCCTGGGCATCAATAATTGGAGTTACTTCTAATTCCTGGTCTTCAGGACCTATGCATCCTGCAAAAAGAAGCATAGAAACAAGAAAAACCATCCATATTATTTTCATGTAGTCTCACCTACTTGCATATTGACCCCTTAATTTAAATAAGTTAGCTCAGGTTAAGAGTTCTATTTGCCTCAGTAGCTCAGCGGTAGAGCGCCTGTTTCGTAAACAGGAAGTCGGGGGTTCAATTCCCTCTTGGGGCTAAAAAAAGAAAAGGAAATTATGTGGATTTCTTTTTCTTTGAAAAACCACCAGAGTATCCTTCTTCTTTTTTACCTTCGCCCATCTGAGTTATTGTAATCCAGATAACTACCAAGAGGACTACTGCTATTACTACTGCCCACCAGCACCAGGAATAATCTGCTTCCTGCTGGGGTTGTTCCTCCATTTCAGGGAGAAGTTCTGCTTCTGGTTCCTCTGCCATGGGTTCTTGTATTAAGGTAATGGATTCGGAAGCAAGCTCCTTTGCTGTTTCATAGTTTCCTGAATCATAGGCTTCCTGGGCCTCCAAAAGTTTTGATTCTGCATCTTCAGTGAGCTTTCCTTCCTGCTTTGCTGATTCTATCTGTGTTTCTGCATCAGTAATTGCCTCTAAAGCATTTTCCTGAACTAATTCTTCGGCAGGCGGTTGGGAGTGTATTTCAACACATACGCCCTCTACACATTGGTAATCGGTATATGGCTCTGGTTCGGCTGGTGTGCATTCTGCATCTATTGTGCACTCAGGCTGTGGTTCTGCTTCAGCTTCTGGTTCTGGTTCGGCTTCGGGCTCTTCTTCTGCTTCAGTTGCTTTCTCTACATCAAAGAATGTCTCTCCATCCTTGTAGCCGTCCTTTTCAAACCTCAGCCAGTACTCTCCAGCTTCAGAAGGAACAAAGGAATATATTTCATCCACTATTTCCTTTGCTACTTTCTGTCTGTAATTATCAATCTTGTAAAGAAGAACTTCAACATTGTCAAGGGGTGTTCCATCGCTTTCAAATTCAAAGGTTATCTCTTCACCTGTGTAGAAAGGACCGGAATCATAGGATACATCTATGTCTTCTTTTGATTCTGAACTCGTTTTGGAAGAACTTTCTTCAGGTATAAAGGTTACTGCATAACCAGAGAACTCAGTTACTGGAAATGATACATTCAGGGCTGTGCAAATGTTATTAGTTGCATAGATTGTGCCGTTTTCAAGTATGGAATCTCTGGAAACAGGAAAGCCAAACTCCTTATATATCCTGAGGTTATTGCAGCTGCCTGGGTTCTCAAGGGTAACCGTGGTTGTTCTGTTGAACTGCTCTGCTCCTGAACCTGTAGATACGTTAAAGGAAACAAAGTCCGGTTCAATCCTAAGGTTGTTGCTGTTTACTCGAGCGGATGTTAGATTAATCAGGTCCCAATGTAAAGAACCTCCCAATCCAGAGTTTGATGAATTGGAAAAGAATAGGTTGGTAAAGTTGTTTTCTACAGTAGCGAATGCTGCCAGAGAACTGTCCATAAAGATATTCTGAACAAGGAAAGTGGCTCCATACCAGGTGTTATTATTGTTCGCATTCCCTATAAAATGGAGTCCTCTGGTATTATTTACAGATGCATAGTTTCCGAAAGTTGAGTTTGCAACTTCATTGAGGTAAAGACCATATACACTATTGTTCGCTGAATGAATACCGCTTAGAGTGAGGTTATGGGCATCACGGATATAAATACCGGTATTGGAATTGATAACAACACAATCTTCTATTGTTATGTTACTCAAGGTTGTGGTGGAGTTATATACTTTTATTGCGTTTCCTGTTACTCCATTAATGTAGGTACCTGCATTACATGTGAGTGTTACATTACTTATTGTGATGTTGATACAATCGTCGGTAGAGGCGACAATCCCTGCGGTTAAGACATATTCGCCAGGGGCGGTTATGTTTGTACAAGTAGTAAACGCAGTAAGTGTATACGAAAAAGAGATAAGCAACAGAAAACCAAGGAGGATATATACTACTTTCATATGTTTAAGTTGTTATCAGAAAATATTTAAACCTTATGAATTTTTCTATTGCGGTCTGGTCTGATGAGATAAAATAAGAAAAGAAAGAAATCAGAGGCCTTTTCTTTTCGGCCTTTTCTTTTCTGACTTGAATGTTAAACGCAGTCCTTTATCTTTTTCTTTCTCTTTTTCTTCTGGTTTGAACATAAAGTAGATTATTACTCCTATTACTGCAAGAAGCACCATCAGTATGAAGAACGTGCTGTCAGGTTCTTTTTCTTCTGCATCCTCTCCAGTGGTTTCTTCATCAGAAGGAACGGCTCCGGTTTCGTTGTCCTTTACCTCAATCACACAGATGCAGGATTCATTGTAATAAAGGGTTTCTCCGCAGTTGTCTGAACATCTGCCCATCTTTATTCCTCTTATTGAACCCTCTTCGCATTCGCATTCTGTCCAGCTTGTGGGGGTGCATCCCTGGCTTATGCATTCTTCTTCTCCTGTTTCTGGTTCTTCTTCTGGTTCTTCTTCAGGTTCTTCTGCTTCACTCACTTCTGCTTCTCCGGTTTCTTCAATTATAAGAATTGAGTAATCATTCTCTGAAGGGGAATAGGAACCATCTCCATTAATGTCCATGCATGCATAATATTTGTATGTTCCTGGATTAGAGGGTATTGAAAAAACACATTTGTTTTCTCCTGCATCTGTCCAAAGAAATGAACATTTAGTTGAACCAGAGCAGGAATTCTTTTTTATGTAAACAATTTTATTGTCACAATCGGAAGGGCCGGAAATGCCTGCTTCTATTTCATCGGCTTTGACTTCGATGGAAAGGTCTACAAAACCTGAGCAGACGGATTGTTCTTCCTCAGCTTCAATACATGCGTGGTTCTGGCAGACCTCGCCCTCTGCGCAGTCTGAATCAGCACAGCATCCATAATCATTCCACTGGTGATTTGCTGCATAACCGCAGTCGCTTGCAGGAACTACGTCCCTGCAGCTTCCAAATGCACAAAATTCATCGTCTGCACAACCGTCGTTGGATATGCAGTCTGTTGTACTGAGAGTTCCGCTTATATAAGGTGCTCCTGTTGTATCCAGCTGTTCAAGAGTATAAGCACCAGATACCTCAAATGATTCAACAGTAAGCTGATAGGTTCCGATATGCATACCCTGCTCATCGTGCACATAACCAGCGTCATCATCCAGTATGTAATTTATTCTAAAAGACGGGGCGCCTTCCAATACATCCGGCGCAAAAAGATAGTCATCTATTGGAACGGTGATGGTGCCGTCATCTTCCGAAAATGTGAACGTTCCCCAGAGACCGCTTTTTCCTTTGTGATAAAGATATACAAGCACCTCTTTTATGTGCTCATTCTCAAGGCCGTTACCGCTTGCCTTCAGGGTGAATGAACTGACAGTTAATATCTCTTCAAGATTACTTTCTATAATAAAAGAGGTAATGGTAACATTATTATTGTCTGTTTCCCTGCACCAGTCAGTATCAGGGTTTAATTCTTCAAAGGTTGTAAGCTTCATGGGCTCTGGCTGGGCCCAGTAATAAGGAGAAGAGGTTGAGCCGAATTCGTCCTCCTCCCAGTAAACACCAAGGGGGCCTGTATTTGCATCAGCTCCTTTGAACCATATGCCAGGACCTATAGTGGGCATTCCCTGCGGAGGTAATGAAGTTGGCAGACCTGCATCAGAAAAGGGTATAAGGAATTCTCCGTACCAGGTCCTTCCTACAGGAGCATCAACTGCATATTCATAACCAAGGGGATTGACTGCTGTTCCATCCCGGTAAATGGTTATTACGGGTTCGCCTTCATCAGGGTAGTTGTCCTTGTCTGTATCTAATCTAAAGGCAAAATAATCGCCGTCATCAGGGCTTGCATCTGAGATTGTGAATTGTATATAGATGTTCTTATCGCGGTAGCCGGTTCTTATATATACATCATCTGCAGAGGTTGTTGGGCTTTCTTCTGCTCCTGAATCATAAACACCATCAATGGTTGGTGAAGCAGGAAGCCATTTGAATTCAATGTCAGCTGCAGTTACTAAACCCAAAAAAAGCATAAATGCCATAAGGCAGAATTTTACTCGCATAAAGAAAGGTCAGCAGAAAGAATAAAAAACCTATGGTTGGGGGGGAGAGATTAAAAACGTTGTGGTATATAATAATATGTGGGAAGAAGTCTAAAAGAGAGATGAATATGGGAAAACTGATGAGAAAAATGATTGAGAAGATTAAAACAATGAATGCTTTCAGGAGAAAGAGAACCGGGAAGAAAACGAAGTATGGAGCATTCAAAAACGCCCTTCTTGTCTCTACAATATTAACAGGGGGAGCAGGAATGCTGGCAGGATGCGGGGATGATAAAAATGAGGGTGGATTATATTCTCAAGATGATAATTCTACGGATGCTGGCATAGTTGATAACGGTGGAAAAAATGATGATGAAGAACACAATAGACCTTCCATTATTGAATCTGCTAATATTATACTAAAAAAGGGTGAAAAATTAGAACATATGCCCCCCATTATTGAATTTATTGATATTGATAATGAAGAGCACAATAGACCCCCCATTATTGAATCTATTAATATTACAGCAAAAGAAGGTGAAAAATTATACGGTAGGGTGAGGGCTTCTGATCCTGATGGTGACATCTTAACTTATGATGTAATTGACTGGGGTTTAGATATTAATGGTTTACATATTGATCCAAGCACTGGTGAAATTCATTCAGATAACCTATTGTGTTATGATATAGATAATGGTCCTAATACGTCATATAAATTGGTTGTTTCCGTTGATGATAATCATGGGCATATTGTCGAAGCTGAAGAAGAATATAAAATAATGCATGCGGAAAATCCTTTTTTAATCCAAGACTTTGAAAGTAGTCAAGATATTGATTACTTAATCTTAACTGATTCAACATTTAGTAAAAGTTCTTTTTTGGTATCTTTGGCAGAACATAGAAATGATGATTATAATGTGGGGGTAGTTAATGTTTCTAGTATATACCAACAATTTCCAAAGAAAGATGATATGGAACCTGAATCCATAAAAGATTTTATTGATTATATATATAAGAATTGGCAAGCTAGTAATTCAAAAACAGGAAAATTAGAAAATATTTTGATAGTGGGAGGAGAGGAACATGTTCCTGCAAAAATTTTCTTTAATATATGGGGAGAACCGGGCTTAACTGATAATTATTATGCAGATATTGAAGGAGATAATGTTCCTGAAATTGCAATAGGTAGATTTCCAATAGATAATTCCCTTAAATTAAAAGCAATCGTAAACAAGATAATCAATTATGAAAATTTGGGTTATCCACATGAAAATAATACTCATCTCTTTGTTGCACCGGCTGATGGCGATATATTAATGAATGGTGGGTTAGGGTTTGCTGGGTATTTCGATAGCATCATAGAGCCTCTTCTCCCTGCGGATATCCCGGTTATAAAAAGGTATGAACAAGAGGATAATAATGATCTCGAACAATCAAAAGCCTTAACAAATGCAATAATAGAAGATATAAATAATGGTGTTTTTGTAGTAAGTTATGAGGGTCATTCTTCAGTGCATACTTGGGGGAATACAAATTTTGGGGAGGCTAATTTTACTGCAAGCCATGTAAGCTGGTTAAACAATTTAGATAAACCTGCTTTATTCCTTTCATTTACTTGTCTTTCTGCATCATTTAATCAAGATAATGGTCTATATAGGGGCATAGGTGAAACTTTACTTTATCACGATAATGGCGGTGCAATAGCATACGTAGGTGCAGTTTTAACGACTGGTGCTTTTGAGGATATTGCAAAAAGGATGCATGAATTATTGTACAATCCTAACTTTTATAGATTGGGGGATTTGTTTGTAGAAAGTAAAAAACAAACATGTATAGATAATCCAGAAGTGGGGTATGGACACAATGAAGACATGGCTCTTTTAGGCGATCCTGGTTTGAAGATAAAATAATCCTTGCATAATTCTTTTATTATGGTATTACATCTAAAGAGAGGAGATATCTAAGTCTGGGTTTGTGCGCTTTCTTCTGCTCCTGAATCATAAACACCATCAATGGTTGGTGAAGCAGGAAGCCATTTGAATTCAATATCAGCTGCAGTTACTAAACCCAAAAAAAGCATGAATGCCATAAGGCAGAATTTTACTCGCATAAAGAAAAGTCGGCACAAAGAATAAAAAACCTATGGTTGGGAGAGGAAAGAATGTGAACTATCATCAGCTTTCGCAAAGGGCTTTCTGCCGATAGGTTTAAAAACTGTTATAAACAATAATAATATGTGGGCTCATGAAAAGAATAATAAGAAAAAAACAAAAAGAAAAAGGCAGGAAGAGAATTAATCCATTCAAAAAGGCTCTTCTTACAGGAACACTACTTGTGGCTGGAGCATTAAGTCTTGGGAGTTGCGGGGATGTTGAATGCCACCAGGAAACAGAAAATCTCAGGCAGAACAAAACAGAATACGGCGAGAATATTAACGGAGAAAGGGAAGAGGTAAAAGATAAGCTTGAAAAGGAGATTTGTGTCGGAGATGGAAAGGGCTGGATAGAAAGCGAAAAACATGAATTTCAACCGCCGATTGAACTAGAGCTTGAAACAGGATTTCCGAATGCTGTGGATATTGACATTAAATTTTTTGGGAAGGAGATGAAAATAAGTGAGATTTATCTTGAGAAGAAAAACGGAAACCTGATTATGAAGCTTACAGATACTACGGAAGCTAAAGGGATACTCTGGAAAGAAACAGAAACATTTGACACTTCAAAAGGGAAATACGAAATAAAAATAGTATCTGTACATGGTTCAATGTTTATTGCAGAGATTACGAATGAAAAAGGGGATAAGATTGAACAGGAATGTTTTATGTGGGGGATAACAGAGAGCCTGGATGGGATTAAGATTATAGCTTATAATTCAATGGTAGTTCCTACTGAGGGAGATGAGGACACACTACAGGTTATGATTGGAGTGGCTACTGAAACTGTATATCTTGCAGATGGATATGATGTAGAATTAACAATCAATGAAGAGAAAATTATGCTGGGTGTTGAGATAGATGCTGATATAGAGGAAATAGATGAGTATACTAAAACAGTTGTAATAAGAAGTGTAAGTATTGAATAGAAATTTTTTGATACCGGAAACACCGGAAATGAGGTGTCTCCTTTTATTTAAAAGGCCATAGGAATACCTATATATTAGTATTCTTGTATATTATAGGAATACTATAGGGTGAAAAAATGAAGGAAAATATAGAGGAGTTTGAAGAGATAGATGTGGGAAATGAAGAAAAACAGAGTCCAGAGAGTAATGCAGAAGCAGGAAAGGGGGCAAAGCCGGATTTCAGGATAGTTCAGCCCGGAACAGACCAGAATGGAAATGCGATTTATACAAATATAGGGGGGATGTGGAAGAATGTAAGCAAGAACGGAAATGAATTCTACATGCTTAGGATAGGTAAACTAAGATTATTGGTTTTCCCAAATGATAAAGGTGGAGTTAATGAGTGAAAAAAAACGCAAGACTATAAGAGAGCTTGAGGACCTGCCGGGGATAGGAGAGGCAACAGCAGAGAAACTAAGGAAGGCAGGGTATCTGGAACTGGACCAGATGGCAGTGGCAAACCCGCACGAGCTTGCAGAGATTGCAGACATTGGTGTTGAAACAGCAAAAAAAGCAATAGAAGCATCAAAAGAATCGGCAAAGGCAGGAAAGTTTGAGACTGCTTATGAGATACTTGAGAGGAGAAAGATGATAAAAAGGATAACGACAGGTTCAGAGGAACTGGACTCTCTTATTGGAGGGGGGGTGGAAACACAATCAATAACCGAATGTTTCGGTAAATTTTCTTCTGGAAAAACACAGGTTGGTTTTCAGCTTTCTGTGAATGCACAGCTTCCTGAGGATAAAGGGGGGCTTGGTGGAGAAGTGCTCTTTATAGATACAGAGAGTACGTTCAGGCCCGAGAGGGTTGCTTCAATAGCTGAGGCAGCAGGGCTGGATTCTGAGGAAGTGCTTAAGAGGATACATGTTGCAAAGGCGGAAAACTCAGACCACCAGGTATTATCGCTGGAGAAGGCAGAGAAATTCATAAAAGAAAAAAATATCAGGCTTATTGTTGTGGATTCAATGACCTCACAGTTCAGGGCGGACTATATAGGGAGAGGGGCTCTTGGAGAGAGACAGCAGAAACTGAATAAGCATGTGCACCTTTTGCAGAGATATGCTGATAGGCACAACCTTGCGATATATATAACTAATCAAGTGATGGATAATCCTGGGATACTGTTCGGGGACCCTACAACTCCGATAGGGGGACATGTGCTGGCGCATGCTGCAACATACCGGATTTACCTGAGGAAGAGCAAGGGAGAAAAAAGGATTGCAAGGCTTGTGGACAGCCCAAGCATGCCTGAAGGAGAGATTGTGTTTAGGGTTACAGGAGAAGGAATAGGGGATT
The DNA here is from genome assembly GCA_023129075.1 of Microcaldota archaeon. GTDB lineage: Archaea > Micrarchaeota > Micrarchaeia > Anstonellales > Bilamarchaeaceae > JAGMCT01. Next base: position 17,898 of record JAGMCT010000002.1, on the reverse strand, counting down.
AGGGTGGATGTTCCATCCGAATTTTCTTCTTTTTTTCAAAGGGCATTAGAGATAAAAAAAATAGCCCTTTCCATGAAAAATCCTCTTGTTGTGCACCATCATGATACGGATGGGATTACCTCCGGAGCAATAGTGAAAACAGCATTAAGGAAGAGGGGAATTCCGCACAGAATGAAAGTGGTGAAAACCCTGGATGAGAGGGCAGTAGAAGAACTTAGAAAAGAAAAGGAGATAATACTGGTGGACCTGGGTGCAGGAAATAAAATGGTGAATGAGCTTGGGGATGTTGTAATAATAGACCATCATCAGACTGAAGGAATAGAAAAACCACAGCTGAATCCTCTTCTTTTTGGAATAGATGGTGGCAGGGAACTGAGTTCTTCAGGGGCTGCTTATGCTGTATTTAAAGAAAGGATAGACCTTGCGATTATAGGGGCTATAGGAGATATGCAGTTTCCTTTCAAAGGATTGAACAGGCTTCTTTTGGAAAGGGCAGAAGAAGAGGGAAAGATAAGAGTTGAAAAGGACTTAGTGCTTTATGGGAGATATTCAAGGCCTCTTGTGCAGTTTATTGTTTTTTCAGATGCCCCGTACATTCCTTCACTTTCGTTTAATGAGGATAATGTGGTGCTCTTGCTTAAAGAGATAGGGATTGAAACCGAAAAGGATGGGAGAGCAAGAACCTACTCGGAATTAAATAGTGCAGAGAAAAGGAAACTGGTGTCTGCACTTGTGGAAGTGTTAATGGCAAAAGGAAAAGAAAGACTGGCAAGCAAGCTTGTGGGCGAAACATACCTTCTAATGCCCTCGGAAGTAATAAAGTATCCTATGGATGCCTCTGAATTTTCAACAATGCTGAATGCGTGCGGAAGGCACGGAAAGGCAGATGTGGGGGTGGGATTCTGCCTCGGGGAAAAAGGAGCAAAAGAAAGGGCAGAGGAACTTCTTTTGCATCATAAAAGGATGATAAGAGAAGGGATAAAATATGCACGGACTTCATTGAATGATTTTGGTCCATTTTATTTTCTTGATGGGAGAGAAAAAATTGATGAGGGAATAATAGGAATCGTGTGCGGTATGCTCGGAGGTCTTGGAAAACCTGTATTTGGAATTGCTGATTCAGAAGATGGACGAATCAAAATATCCGGAAGGGGAACTGTTGGTTTGATTGAAAAAGGACTTAACCTTGGTGGGGTGCTGAGAGGATGCTCTGAAAAATACAGGGGTATCGGCGGAGGCCACCAGATAGCTGCGGGTGCGACCTTTCCAAAAGAGAATCTGAATGAGTTCTTACTTTGTCTGGAGAAAGTTCGACAATAAACGTATGTGTGTAGGACAATTGGGAACATTTTTAAAAGTTTCCTAAGAAAGTTGAATTATGAATCCATCTGCTTGTAAAATTAAGGAACTTCCAGCTTCTAAAAAAAGCAGAAAAAATATTGGACCATTCAAAAAAGCTCTTCAGACTGCTGGGATAACAACAGCAGGAGATATTGGCAACGCTGGACAGGGGAAGATGGTGCCTCAGAATAGTCCAGAGCAGAACAGGATTAAATATTTGGAGAGTAATAGTTCTGGAAGGAACGAGCTTAAACGGATGTATTATAACCGGGAGAAAAAAAGAGCTAAGGGAGGCAGGATAAAGGTCAGATGGTTCTATGACCCTCTTTATGATAGGTTGAAATGGAAGGCATATCTCTACGGACTTACAATACTTTCAGGAAATAAGCGCACCAAGAACCTTAAGCAGGCCGGGATTGCCTTTCAGTAATTTCATAACTGGTCTGAAGAAGTTTCCAGCCATCACATCCTTGAGATCTTCCTGAGTAATATTTTTTATTATATAATCAAGGTCAGCATCGCTAAATTTTTCAAGGACCTTTCTAAATAAAAGGCGTTTTTCCAGAATTTTTCCAGGGCCTTTTCTCCAGATTTTTTCATATTCTGAAAGGGTCTTCTTTGAATAATCATTCTTTTTCTTTGCTTCTGCGGCAACCCCGGCTGCAATCCTTGCTGCCTCCATTGAACGGGCTATACCTCCTCCATGGATTGGGTCAACCTGTCTTGCTGCAGTTCCTATAACCATAAAGTTATCAGCAACAAATTCGTCTATTGGGGCGCCTACGGAGATCACTCCGCCGAAATCCTGCAGGGTGCTGGAATCCTTGAGTTCAGGGCTTTGTTTTATGAACTTATCAAGAAGGATTTTCGGGTCTGCACCTTTAAGAGAGCCTCCTTTCACTGCATTTGTTAGGTGGCCCCCTATTCCTATGCCTACATTTGCCTTATTTTTTCCTTTTGGGAATACCCACACATATCCTCTCTTTGCAATTTCATTCCCGAGATATAATTCTATAAGATTTCTATGGTTATAGGGCTGCATCTCGTATTGGTAGCAAGTGTCAACTTCACTTAAAGCGGAAAAAGTTTTGAAACCTGCCTTTCTTGCAATAATAGATTCCATTCCTTCTGCAGAAACAACTAAGTCTGCTTCAATTTCATATGATTCTTCTCCTTGGTGAGAAGCAATAACACCTTTTATTTTTCCATTTTCTTTTATGAGGTCAAGAACACGTGTGTAGGTTCTTATGCGCGCTCCTTTTTCAACAGCTAATTCAGCAAGCCATCTGTCAAACATCTTTCTTTCAAGAACCCAGCCAGTAGCTTCCTCGTCTTCCCAGATTAGTTCATGGCCTGAAGGACTGACTATCCTTGACCCTTTAATATCTGTTGAAATTACCTCTTTAGGGAGAATGAGCCCTTGGATATCAACCTCCCTTCTTCCGAGGCCTTCAGCGCATCTCACAGGCTCCCCTAATTCCTTTCTTTTATCAAGAACAAGAACATTCATGCCTTTTTCTGCAGTAATTCGTGCAAATGTTGTGCCTGCCGGCCCTGCTCCGATAACTATAACATCGTATTTCATTCTTTTGCCTCTGCTTTCTCTTTTTTAGTTTTCTCTTCTTCAGCATAACTAATTGCATCGGCAGGACAAACGCGTATGCACATACCGCAGTTCTTGCATTTTTCTGGATTTACTTTCATTCTTGTACCCTGCAACTCTATTGCACCGAAGGGGCACACTGAGGCGCATCCTATACATAAAACACATTTTTCGTGGTTGATTTTTATCATAAACAGTATAAAGAAGAAAAATCTTAAAAAAGAGGAGGATTAAAAAAGATCCTTTATCTTTCCCATTATCATTCCTTCTATGCCTAATTTTTCCTTTACTCCTGAAACCTCAAGGATGAGGGCGCTCCATTTTATTCCTTTTTTCCATGCAACCTTCAATCTTCTATGGCCGTCAAGAAGGATGTATTTTGTGCCTTTTTTAAGGAGAATAATGGGGGTGTTATATCCATATTCTATTGCACCGCGGATTTCGGCCATCTTTTCTTTTGAAGTTAGTTCGGATTCCTCTCCAGGATAAGTATAATATACTTCACCTATTTGTTTTTTATTAAGGGATTTTTCAATTCTTTTGAATTTTGCTTTTGGATAAAGTTTCTTATTGTAGGCAAGCAGTTTCTTGAATAACTTTTCTTCTTCATGAGGGGAGATTAGAAGTCCCATATTTCCACCAATTTTATATGAGAAATGGGGTTTAAAAGGGTATATGTAACTATAGTTACATTACCTTCAGTATTCCGTTTAAACAAGCATAATTTCTATTCTTTCTTTTCCTGCCCCTATATTCTTTCTCTTTAATCTTATCTTTCCTATTTCAAATGTGTTTCTTACATGAGTTCCTCCGCAGGGCATTTTCACCCCATTGCACTCCCAAACCCACCTATCAGGGTTTTCCTTGCTTGGATATGTCTTTATCTCATAGCCCCTTGCAAGGAATTCGTTTACCTTTTCCTCTATTTCAATAAGCATTGGAGAGATGGACTCTGGATACTCATAGTCAACCCTTGATTTTTTTTCATCAACGTTTGAGCCGATTAGTTTTTTTATTCCTGTTTTATCTGTAAAAATCATATAAACGATATGGGCTGCTGAATGCAGTCTCCTTATCCTGCTTCGTTTTTCTGCATCTATTTTTATCTTTACGATATCTCCTTCTTTAAAATCCTGTTCCTTTTCCAGGGTGTAGAATATCTCTTTTTCCTGTGCTTTTGCTTCTGCAACAGGTATTCCTCCTATTATTCCGCTGTCAGAAGCCTGCCCACCAGTAAATGCAAAGAAGATTGTTTTATCTAAGGTAATTCTATTTCCATTTACTGAGGTTACCTTTGCCTCTGTTTCTTCCAGGTATGGTTTTTCTCTGAATAATTTCTCAACCATTGAATCATCAGGTAAAAAATAAACACGTAAATTAATAAAACATACATGAGAGAAAACCGTAATGAGATTCTTGATGGTTGCTGTATTTGTTTTGGCTTTTTCAGGTTGTGTTATTCCTCTTGAGGAAACAGGAAAGAACTTAACAGGAACAAGTGATGAAGATTCTGTTTATGCGGACAACAAAACAGAACAACCTGTTGAAAACAAAACCATTCAGAATATGACCGGTGCAGAGTATGAAGAAGAAGTCCTTACAAATGTTAGTGCAAACATCACTGTCAATGGAGAAGTGGACTTAGGTATAAACATCACTGAAAATGAAAACATAGAAGAGGATTACAGGGAAGGTCTGCTCGTTTTTGGAGATAGGGGGTATGCTCTGGACCTGCTGAGTGTTACCATTGATGCCGAATGCGCTGTTTTTGAGTTCATTTATACTAATGGGACGGTAATAGATAAAGCGATAATCTGCAAAGGAGAAGACATCTATTGGGTTTCACCTGAAGGACAGGGTTTCAGGGTGAAGGTTTTACAGGTTGCCTTGGGCTACAGCACCAATACATCATGGGCAAACGTAATAATCTATGGATAGGGGGATGATATGAAAATAAGATTTGTAGGAACTGGAGGGGGAAGGATTAATCTCGTAGAGCAGAAAAAAAGGACAGGGGGATTTGTTATTGAAGGGAGCCTTAAAATATGGGTAGACCCCGGACCTGGAGCGTTAGTGTATGGAAAAGAGATGGGAATCAAACCTTCAAAAATTGACGGGATTGTTGTAACACATTATCATCTGGACCATTCAAACGATGCATGCGCACTTATAGAAGGAATGACCGGATACGGTTTCAAGAAAAGAGGGTTTTTTATAGGGAGCAAATATTCTGTGGATGGGGATGAAAAAGGGAACCGTATTCTGGATACTTTTCATGGGAGTTTGCCTGAAAAAGTAATCATAGGAGAACCAGGCGGGAGTGTGGATTTGGGCAAGGCTGTTTTTCATATAAAGAAGGCTGTGCACGATGAAAGCACTACTTTTGGTTTTGTGCTTGAGATGGATGGAAAAAGGATAGGATATACGAGTGATACTGAGTATTACCAGGGAATTGAAGGAGCTTATGCTGGCTGTGATTTACTTATTGTTAATTCCATAAAACCCAAAATCAATATCTACAAGGGGCATATGCATACACAGGAAGCTATAACGCTCATAAAAGAAAGCAAAGCAAAAAAAGGAATCATTACTCATCTTGGATATGAATATGAAAAAGTGAATCTGGAGAAGATAGAGGAAAAAGAAGGAATACGATTTGCCAAGGACGGAGAAACCATTGGGGTTTAAGCATAAACTTATTAATATTTCTACTTTATTCTAACCTATGAAAAAATTAGTATTTTTATTCTCTTTATTCTTATTGCTGAATGCTATCGAGATAGATTTTTATTATGGGGAAGGATGTCCGCACTGCAAGAGAACACTGGAAACATTTGGAGAATTAAGCGAGGAATATCCTTTGGAGATAAATGCTTATAATGTATACACCGACAAAGAAAAAAGAGAAGAATTCATAAAGGCTTATTATAAATTCGGGGCTGATATAAATAGAGGCGGAGTCCCGACCATTATCGTTGAAAATACAACATTTGTGATTGGAGAAATGGAAGAAAAAACCTGGAGATTTGTATTTAAAGAATGTATAATAAATGGATGTCCTGAGGGAATATATACTGAAAACAGTCTTATTGAAATGGAACTGACAAGGACAGGACCGAGCGCATTAACCCTTCCCACTCTATTTGGAGCTGCTCTTGTGGACTCGGTAAATCCATGCACCATAGCTGTTATGGCCATGCTCTTGGCTGTTGTATTAGTAGCCAAGGGAAGAAAGGAGATGCTCATCTCCGGGACTATTTTCTTTTTGACTATTTATGCAATGTATTTTCTGATGGGAATCGGAATTCTGAACATAATAGAGAACACAGGAATAAGAGAGGTCTTTCTTGGGGTTGTAACTGTCGGGGCTCTTGTACTCGCTGCAATGGAAATAAATGCATATTTCTATTATAAACCCGGGTTCTGGGCCGTTGAGATGCCAGGATTCCTTAGACCGCATGCAAAGGCCTTTATAGAGAACGCAACCACCCATCCTGGGGTTTTTGTAGCTGCTATGTTCTGTTCCCTGTTCCTAATTCCATGTTCTTCAGGGCCTTACCTGATGGTCCTAGCGATGATTGCTGAAGGAAGCGTAGAAGGATATCTTTATCTTGCTCTTTATAATGCAGTGTTTATTCTTCCTATGGTTGCTATAACATTACTTATTTACATGAACAAAACGACTGTAACAGAGGTTCAGAAATACAAGGAAAAGCACATAAGAGGACTTCATTTGTTCTCTGGAATTGTTTTATTTATGCTGTTTCTTTTCCTTGTCTGGGAATTCTGGGATTCAATAAGATTGATGATTGGTTTTTAGGAAAAGAATTTTAAATGGTTATATAGATAAGTTGTGATTACATGCTCCGATGGTGTAGTGGTTAGCATCTCGGCCTGTCGAGCCGAAGACCCGGGTTCAATTCCCGGTCGGGGCGTACTTCGTAGAGTGATAGACGCCCATGACACATCTATTTAAAGGAGGTTGCAAAAGGTGTGGACATGGGGAAAATAGACATATACGGGCACAAAAAGAAGTTGGAATGGTATAACAGACGTATAAAAGAAGAACCTGATTTTGAAGAGGAAACCAAGAAAGAGATTTTAGGATTCCTTGATTATTGTAGTGCCACAGGGCTCAGTATTCAGCGTATGAACTTCTATCTGGATAGGTTATTCCCTATAGCCAAGAGACTGAAGAAACCGTTCAAGGAGGCCTCCAGGGCCGATTTGGAGGCTCTGGTTGCATGGGTTGAAAGGAACGAGAACTGGAGCTCAGAGACCAAAAACATCTATAGAGTAACTCTCAAGAAATTCTACAAATGGCTGGAAGGCAACGGGACGGAGTATCCAGAAAAGATAGCCTGGATACGCATGAACAATAGTAGGAAGAAGGGGATGCTTCCAGAGGAGCTCCTTGACCATGAGGACATAAACAAGATGCTTGATGCATCAGAGAACCCAAGAGACAAGGCTTTTATCTCTACCCTTACTGAATCTGGATGCAGAATTACCGAAATAGCCTCTCTTTGCATCAAAAATGTAGGATTTGACGAATATGGAGCCACCATAACCGTAGACGGAAAAACAGGGATGAGGAAGGTGCGTCTCATTCAGTCTGTTCACCATCTCTCTTACTGGCTTGAGAATCATCCCCACAAAGATGACCCAAATGCCTTTGTTTGGATTACCCTAACAGGTAAAAATAAGGGAAAGGCTAACATGAACTACCCAGCTATACGCAGGCAGATACAGAAAATAGCTAAAAAAGCAGGGATAAAGAAGAGGGTTAACTTACATGGGTTCAGGCATGCCCGTGCTACTGAACTCGCAAAGATGGGTCTTTCCGGGGCACAGATGGCTGGATACTTGGGTTGGACGCAGTCCACAAAGATGGCAGGGACATATATCCATCTTGCTGGAAAGGATGTGGATGATGCTCTACTAAAGGCATATGGAATAAAGAAGAAGGATGATGAGAATGGAAAAATCAAATGTCCCAGGTGCTTTAAACTGCATAGTGTAACTGCTCGGTTCTGTGAGGGCTGTGGTATGCCTTTGAACATGAGGGCTGCGGTGGAGCTTGAGGATCAAAGAGCAGAGTTTGAAAAGAAGATAGAACCTTTGATGGAACTATTGAAAGATAAGGAAGTTAAGGAATTCTTGGCGAAGAGGATGGACTCAGGGTGATGGTTTGAGTCTCTTCAGAATCACCTCTGGTAATGGTGGTTTTTCCCAGTCGGCTGAGCGTGGAATTTTAGAATAGTCTCTGAAATACTCTCCGAAAGGCTCCTCAGTTTTATCATCCCTGATTATTACGGATGGGCGAGCAACGATTAGAAAATTCATACTATCTCCGCCATTTTTATGGATTAAATCAGCTACACATTCAGTATGATAATGAATCCAGTCTAAATGATGATCTATTAACTCGGAATAAGGTTTTTTAATTCCAAAAATCAAAGTTCCATAATACTGCCGAGAAGTAGTTGACCAAGAATTTGCCTCAATCATGGAAATTATGCCTTGTTTTTCTTTTTTCCAATTCCGCTCTACATCTAATTTGCGTTCAGCCTCTGAGAGAGGTTCTTTGAGAGCATCATATCTAGCTGTAATCTTATCGTATTCTTTTTGAGATTCCTGGATTTTTCTCCACAAAGACTCTCTCTTCTTTTTTTCACTCTTGTTCATACATTTATCCCGCCTTTCACGGATTGCAATATTCAATTGACGCATCTGTTTAGACCACGTTTTCCAATCTGAATCTATTTTTTCCCTCTGTTTGGATATGGGAGGGCGAGGCACATCTTCCAATTTTGATTCTTCATCCCTTATTTGAGCTTGTGCCTGTCTTATTTCACTAACTTTTGATTTCATGGTTTCTCGCTCAGAGAGAAGAGAATCAAGTTTTTTGTCTGTTTTACGGTATTTGTCTTGTAGTTCAAGTGAAAAATTCCGAATAATATTTTCTAATTCCCTAAGTTGGGCACCTATTCTATTAGCAGGTTCTCCATAAATGAGTCCAAGGAGCCGAACCTTAATTTGATGCCTTGTCAGGTAACCGAAATAATAAAATGTTTGTTTGCGCCTCTTGTAACGTTTTTTTCTAGGTGGAGATAGGACCCCTTCTTCCACCATTTTTTCTATGTAATTATGTATGGAGCGCTCGGATATGTGAATCTTGTTCGGAACTATTGAATAATTATAGTTTTTGAAGGCCTTAATTGCCCTTGGCCTATCTGATTTTATTTCCTTCCAATACTTAAAAAATTCAATGATGTCTTTTTTCCTTAGTCCTTCTTCTTCCCCCTCTTCTGTCAAATGTTTACCGATTTGAGCCACGAACAGAATGAATAACATGTCCTTTGGATTTTGGATATTTCTTTTGTAAAGCCGAATCGCATTTAGTAAATTCTCCATAGATTTCACTTCTGAAACTGACTGCAAGATTTTGCATTCATAATAAGGAATATAAAAGAAAAGTATTTAAAGGTATACCCAAAGCCCAAAATGGCGGTAAGGAGATGGAAAAATGAAATGTAATTTGAGCATACCAGAAGGGGAGTTTAGAAAACTCAAAGAATATGCAAACAACACAGGACGGACGATAAGTGGAACTGTGAGAATTGCCCTACGACAGTTCTTGAAGGAGGATGAGAAAAATGCAGAAGCTTAAGGATTGGATTTCCCTCCTCGATGATTTAGTTGGAAAAAAAGAAAAGGCTGCTGATAACAGCCCTAAAACAATGGTGATTGAACATGAAGCAAGTTGAATTAATAGATGTGAGGGACATTGGACAAGGTTTCTTTTCGGAAATCTTTTGGAAAAGGATTGAAATTCTTGTAGAAGGCTGGCCAACGGAAAGGGTTCCATGGGCTGAAGTTTACAAATCCTTCGGTCGGGGATTCCGTTTCAAGCGGAAACAGACCCGTGCCATCATATATCTCCTTCGGGAATTGAAATATCCAATGGACCTAAACCCGAAAGGAGTTCTCATAGAAACTGGTTATCGTCGTGTTGATGAAGAGGGATATTGATGAATAAAGAAGACATCGAGCTAATATTCAAAAGATACCCTAAAGTTAAGCAAGAGGTGACCCAACGAGTGAAAAAAATAGAAAAAGAAGCAAAGCAAAAACACAATTATTATCAGGGTTTCTATGAGGAAGCAGGAGTAATACTCTCAAGGGAATACGGACACCTATTGAGGGATGAAGATGGAAAAGAAAAATTTACGGAGATTGAGGAAATACTCAAAGACCCTGGTTTATTCAATTTAATTACAGAAAAGGAGTTCAATAAGAAGATAGTAGGGGAGTTGGAAACCAGGAAGACAATCTTCTTGTGTGCTTGTGGGAAATGGGTAGAAAACAACACCAAAACCTCTTATAACTTAATGATAAACTCGGAAAGCGGAGCAGGGAAAGATTGGGTTACCTCTTCTGTTCTTGAGATTCTACCAGAAGGCGACTATGAAAAGAGAACGAGAATAACGCCGAACGTGTTCACATACTGGCATAATTCCGAATATGAACCTGAATGGACTTGGGACGGGAAGGTTTTCTATTGTGAGGATATTTCCAACGAAGTCCTCAATTCAGACGTGTTTAAGGTTATGGCCTCTGGAGGCTCCCATGCTACCGTTCTGGTGAGGCAGAAAGCAGTTGACATAAAAATCCAAGGGAACCCAGTGATATTCATAACTAGCTCGTCAGCAAGCCCAAGCAGGGAGAACTTAAGGCGCTTCACCATATTAAATCTTGATGAGAGTACAGAACAAACCAAAGCTATCAAGGAAAGGGCCGCTAAGCTCGCACAGGAGGGAAAAACAGAACAGTACGGTGAGGATATAAGGAAAGCTCTTGGTCTTCTTGAGAGGGTAAAGGTAAAGGTGCCATACGCTGATAAACTAACGGAAATGTTCCCCGATGAACAGATTATAATAAGAACTCATTTCTCTCGATTCCTGGACTATATCAGAGCATCCACAGCATTGCATCAGAAGCAGAGGAAACGTGATGACAATGGATATTATTTAGCAGAAGAGCAAGACTACAATATAGCACGACTGGCCCTCCTCAAGGTTACCTCTAACCCGCAGATGATTCCTCTTACCAAAGACCAGAGAAAGATATTGAGTATATTTGAGGAATTAGGGAAAGGGAAGTTGGAACAGGAGAGGTATTCAGTAAGTGACCTGGAACCTCACATTACATTTATGTCTGATAGATGGATGAGGGTAAACCTGGATAAGCTCACCAACCACGGTTTTCTCAAAAAAGATGTGGAAAAGAGGGAGAATTCGACTAAACCCGTCATGGTTTACTGTTATGAGGGGTTTGGAAGGGTGAATATTCCCACTTGGGGTGTTATATCCAAATACCGTTCAAATAGTTCAATTGCTTCAAATGCTCTAAATTCTCAGGAAATCTCAGACGTAAAGGAACCTGAAGGAGCAAATGAACACCCCAGTTCAATTACTTCAAATGCTCAAGCAGCTACTGAACTAAATGAAGCAAATGAACACTGCAGTTCAAATGCTTTTACTACCCAATCTACGTCTGAAACTCAGGGGGCAATTGAAGCAAATGAAGCAAATGAACGGAAAATTGACAAAGGAGGTGTCCAAGATGACCGGTAACTCCCCCTCTTATGAATTGAAGAAAGAAGAGATATATAGGAACATAGCAGAAGGAAGGACCACGCAGGAAATGGCGAAAATCTTCAACGTTAGCACAAGGACAATAAGAAGATGGCGGAAAAAGTTCCTAAAGGAAGAAGGGTTATTATCCAAAGAAAAGAGAAATGAATTAGAGCAACTATTTATTTCAACGTATATAATCGCACTGGATAGGGCAAGAGGAGCCACAGTGAGGGACCTCTATAGCGAAGACCCGAAGACAACAAGAGCAGCCATATACGTTCTATTAGCTTTAATTAAGATACAGATAGAACTTTACACCAAACTGGGTATATTGCCTTCCGAATCACAAAAGATTGAAATAACGCAAAATAATGGGTTAATCTGGAAATTGAAATCCTTACAAAAAGAATTTGAAGAGAAAAAAGATACGAAAAAAATAATTTAATAGAAAAACAAATGCTACACGGCATAACAATTAAGGCAACACGAAAAGAGAAAAAAAGGGAGGTATATACTAACTTAGAGAGGCAATTCTATGCTGCTCTAGACAGACTGATGCAAATGAGGGGAGGTAAGAAGTAGTTCTTAACCTCTATTTTTGCTAAACGAAGCCAATTATGTATCTGCTATAACGACATAGTGGTCTGGGAGTTCTGTAATCTCTACAAAATGTCCTTCATACTCTAAGTTTACTTCAAAATCTCTTGAATATCCATCAGGGAGATTAGATGGGTAGAGATACTCAAAACCACTATGCATCTTTACGTCATTGGCGTTGTATAAAGTATATTTAACCTCGATAAAATCCTTTAAGGAACCGCAATTATTAGTTACTGTACCACTTATTACAAAGTATTTATATGTAGAATATTGGGTACTCTCGTCAACTAAATCATCCCTCAAATTACTAATAGTTAAACATTCGGAATCATCTCTCACCAAAACAACCTCTTCATTCATCCAAATATCTTCAGTGGCTTCAAATGTTCTTCCATCAGTTGTTTCAAAATTTACATTGAAAATCAAGTCGCAATCAAACATGCACTCGTCTTCTGTGAACTCAGCACCAGACAGATCTATGTCTGGGATGAGGTATACTATTTCTTGATCTTCAAAAAACCCCAAGGCCACAGAGGTAAAATCCTCTTTTTTTACATCAAACTCATTTGAATAAACTTCTCTCTGTGTGGTTTCTGCCAAAATGGTTACAGTGAGTGTGCCATCTTCTACTTGTGTATCCCCCTCAGAATCTTCCAGTATTATGTATGACTCTATCACAGGGCCTTCATTCATAGCATAAAGGGAGCCGATTCCCGTAGCTGGTTTAATTTTTTCTATATAATCATTACAAATATCAATATAATCCCCAGTTGAGAATACTTCACAACCAAAAGAAGGAAGCATCCTTTTATCTAAGATGTATTGCTCCAGATACACAATTTTACATGCTTCTATCGTTGTAGCATCATCAGGTCCACTCCTCCTTTCAAAAAGGATATTCACAATTCCATCACAGATGGTTGGGTCATCTAATTGGAAAGCAACCAAGCCATAACAGTGACCATATGTGTACGGGTTGTATATCTCATCACAAATTGTGGAGTCCTTCTTTTTTACAGCAGGAGTTAGATACTTACGGTTATAACAATCAGACAATTGAGAGTATTCATAATCATTAAACCCATTGAAAGTAATATAAGAGCCACACTTGTCTCCAGTAAGGCCCCTCACTGTTTGTTCGGATTCTTGAGCACCAGCCAAAGCATCATCAGTTTCAGGAACCGCAACTTCTTCTACAGGTGGAGCCTCATCACCCTCAGTAATACATCCAGAAAACAAGAACAATCCCAATATCAACATCCCGAATATAACAAAGTATTTTCTCATTTTTTTCACCTAAATTAGTGTAATTCCCAATTGGATTAGAGTATTTAGTAAATTATTCAATTGTTGCTCTTCCTGCTCATCAAGAGCAACCTGCTCTCCCATGGTTTCCAAATTTAATTGAACCGTAGCTATGATAGTATTAAATGTCCCTCTCAATGTAATGAACTCATTAAGTGTAGACAATGTATTGAACCCCATGGAATCAAAATATGGTTTATTGGTTTGGAGGAAACTTTCGAAATTATATAAATGTGTATTTGTAGTTTCTATGTTAGTTACCAGGAGGACTGCCAATAAGTAATATCTGTTATAAGATGCTTTCCTCTCAGAAGAAGTAGGTGCTTGATTATATTCAGCAATGATGAGATCTTGTTCGTCCCTTAAAGCAACAAAGTCGTCAGTATCCGATTGAAAAGTATCCGAATAGATAAAGTAATCCCGAATTCTTTGATCATCTTCAATATATGGAGCGTTCTCGAGACAAATATTTTGTATTTCTGGGGTTTCTAAAATATAGCAGAAGTCTGTAGGAAGCATTTGCGGCTCGAGAGCAGCGAGTCCACAACATCCAGAAACGATCAATCCGAAAAGCAACGGAATAATTAATAGTTTATTCATACTCCCACATGAATAAAGAGAAGCATAAATCTTTATAAGTATTCCCTATGCTTAATCCTATGGTATATCATAAGAATACTTCATAAAAAGGTATGATAGAATGACGAAGAAGAATATCCCAAAAAAGATAATGAAATTCCTTGCAAAACAGGATTGGCCTACAACTACAGAGGATGTCGCTTCTGCAGTCGGGGTAACCTGGAACACTGCTCAAACGAATCTCCTGAAGCTAGTGACGGAAGGCAAGATAAAATACAAGAAAGTAGGCAGACAGAACCAGTTTTGGCTTATGGTGAAGTATAAGAAGGATTTCTTAGGTGAAGATTGATGGCTAGGGGTAAAAAACCTAAGAAAAAGGACCTTACGAAACAGAAGGAGATGTTGGATATTGAAATCCAAGAGGGAATATTTGAATACCAAAAAGCCGCGGCCTTCTCATTATACCAACTTGCTTTGACTTTTGCCCTCAGTATTTTCCTCGGTAGTACCTATCTTTTTGTTGGAAGTGAGGATACAAAGTGGCTGCTCTCAATTCTAATGGTTTCTGTAATAATCTGTTGTATTGTAGTGGTGTGTTTATACTGCTACAATGAAAAAGAGTATGATTCTATAAAACAAAAAATGGAAGAACGGAGAAATCTTTAAGCAAATACTTCTAAAAATGGGGTATTCTTTTATTAGAAAGTATCTCATATTCTTTGCCTGTTTTTTTATCAACAAAATAAGATACAAAAGAATAATATTTTTCCTTAGTGCTTGGCCTATTCACCTCTAAAATCTTAACATGATATTTTTTGGAAATTCTTAGTTCTGGGTGTTTTACTGGTTGGTATTCCATAGTAATTACATCCTTAGCAACTTCACGTCCTATCGCTCCATTCCCTACCTCTTTTTTTTCTTTTTGAGAAATCCTAACTGTTTTAAAACTCTGACTAAATGGTATCCCTATTGAACTCTGGCCATCCAAAAAATTAATTTCTGCTTTATGTCCATAGTTTTCTCCTATTATGGAAATTTTTACATCTTCTGCTGGCCATTGGGAGCTATTCCTAAGAATATACCTCCGTTCACCAGGATCAATTGTTGTTGTGAGGTGGGAAATAGACAAAACAGGCATGCACATAGAACCTATCTGTGCCCATATTGCTACGATAAGCACTATTGCAGAAACAAATGGCAGTAAACTAATGAAAAAAGGATAAAAAGCACTTATGTCTATGCCCAAATTGAAATAATAGTTAAGAGGTAAAGTAACTAAAAAAGTAACTAAACCAATAAGTATAATCGTTAATATTAAACTTCCCACAATGGAAAGAGAAGTGTAAATTACCCAAGTTAAAAATTCAATCTCTGGTTCTTTGTCCCAAACCTTTTTTGACATAAAATACTACTATAATGGTGCTTTTTAAATACTTTTCCTTATAATTATATATCCTTGAGCAATAAGCCTCATAAAATAGATGGGGGCGTTATACACTCTACCATACACGCTCGGTCGGGGCGTACTCTATTCCTTATTATTAAAATCAGTAAAACAAAATACTAGGATGCACCTGCATCCTGAAGGAGTGAAATCATTTCATCAATCTTGTTTTTTTCTGCTAAATCAAGAGCAGATAATCCTTTGTAAGTAGCGGCATCTACATCTGCATTATTTTCAATAAGCATTTTGGCCACATCTGCATTGTTGTTTTTAACAGAAATCAGCAACGGGGTCCAGCCATCCTTATCCATGACGTTTACTTTTGCTCCTCTCTTCAAAAGAACTTTGAGGGTCACTATCTGGCCAATCTTGGAAGCATGCATAAGAGAGGTCCGGCCTTTCTTATCTTTTACGTTTACATCTGCGCCTTTTACAGCCAATATCAAAACAGCCCTGTCCAATCCATTCATGCAGGAGTACATAAGAGGTGTTCTCCCAGAATTATCCACTGCATTTACATCTGCTCCCTTCAAAACAAGGGATTTAATTATCTCGTTATTATTATTACTTTCATTTTGGCAGGCGTGAATAAGGGGTGTCATACCAGGTTTATTTGGTATGTTTACATCTGCTCCATTAGCCAAAAAATATCTGACAAACTCTTCTTTTCCGCCGGCACACGCCCACATCAAAACCGTCCAGCCAGTGTCATCCTTTGAATTTACATCTACACCTTGTTTAATTAAACGTTTTACCTCGTCCAAATCTCCTGTTTTCATGGCCTGGGACATAAGAAAATTGAGCACCTTTGGATCTGTTATCTCTGGTTTTTCTGTTTTTCCGAAACGACGTCTTTTTTTGGGTTCCTTGGCCTTTTCATCCCCCAGTTGTTTTTCTTTATTTTTTGTATTCATGAACATCACTTTTTGACAGTAATATTATAGGATGGGGTGTTTAAAAATCTATGTTTTACCACAAATAATAAAAACAAGATGGTGAAAAAACTAGTTCATAATCTCTTCTTAATTCTCTCAACAAACTCCCTCTGTTTTGAGGTAAAGACCTTTCAGCTCATCAAGAAAGGGGCAATTAGCATTAAGAGAGAAGAATACCTGGTTACCATGTCTTTTTTTTCTAAGAACGCCGAGAGAAACAAGATTGTCAAGCTCTTTCTTTGCTTCAGAAGGCGAAAGAGAAGCCATGCGTGCAATCTCTCTTAGGTACAGGCCTTCCTGGAAAAGAACAATTCCTAATATTGAAACCTCTGCTTTTGAACGAAGTAATCTTTCCAGCATGTTCTTTCTTATAGAACAGTTGTTCTTTTAAAGTTAACGATTATGAAGGTTACCTTAAATCATTGAAAAAGAAAAAGAAAGGCTAGGAGATGATTAATATTTTGGATATGATTATACCGTTAGTAACTGCGGGCTGAAAACCTCGGTTGCCCTAAGTTCTTACACCCCAGTTCTATCAAACTCATCTATTATGAGCGGTCTTTGGATCCCTCGTTTTGGGCATGACTTCGACCTTAGATGCTTTCAGGTCTTATCCACATGGAGCGTAGCTGCCCAGCGATGCATTGGCACAACTGGTCCACCAGTGGCTCCGGATCCCTGTTCCTCTCGTACTCAGGGATCCATACCCTCAAGAATCAACACTTCCAGGAGATACTACCGTACTGTCTCGCGACGTACTGAACCCAGCTCATGTGGGACTTTAATGGATGTACAACCCAACCCTTGGCTGCTCCTACACAACCAGGATGTCCCAAGCCGACAGCGATGTACCAAGCCGCGAGGTCGATTTATACAACTTTTTGGTGAAGCTTTTAGTCTCAGACCAAAAAGGTTCGTGTACTCTCGCCCGCGACGAGCCTGTTACCCCCGGGGTAGCTTGTTTGACAGCTTGATTTCCCATCAATAGAAGATCAAGGTTCGATAAGCCCGGCTTTCGCCTCTGTGTTCCATACTGTTAGAAACACAGTCAGTCCTGCATTTGTCTTTAACCCTCTACAGCGGATTTCTGACCCGCCTGAGCAGAACATTGGGCACCCTTGTTTGTCTATCGAGGGCGTACCGCCCCAGCCAAACTATCCACCTAATGGTGTCCTCTTACGAGTAAGCAATATCCATATAACTAAGTGGTGTTTCACTTGCGCCTCGGCATACCCCGGAAGGCATGCTTCGAAGGCTCCCACTTACTCTCGGTAGCTACACAAATATCACAACATCAGGCTATAGTAAAGCTCCACGGGGTCTTCGTTTCCCTCTGGAAGTTCCCGGCATATTCACCGGGCAGTGAGTTCACCAGGTCCCAAGCAGGGACAGCAGGAGGGACGTTACGCCATTCATGCAAGCCACCAATTAAGCGGCGAGGTATTACGC
>JAGMCT010000019.1 GCA_023129075.1 Microcaldota archaeon | reverse complement strand
TTTATTGAATAAAACGGTTTTTCCGTATTAAGCCCGTAAGGGTGGAAAACCCCATCCCCTACAAATAATACAGCATCCACCTCATTTTCTATGCTTTTTATTGCCCCCCAATCGCAGCCCAGCACCTGCCCGGCATATTTACAGTAATTTCCTTTTCCGTATTTCACCCTGACCCCCTTTTTCTCAAAAAATTTTCTCATTTCATCTATCCTGTGCACGTACTGTACAGTGACGGCCAGCCCTATGATTTTTCCTTTGAACACCTCAACCGCAGGTTCTAAATTCTCCAGTTCAAAATCCACAGGGAATTCCCTGTATTCTACTTCTATTGGCTCGTTTTTTACAAACTGTGAATGTCCGTAATGTATTATCTTTTTCACTCCAAGAATCTTTGCTTCTTCAAGAGCAAGGTCGCAGGCTCCGTAACAAGGAGAGCCGGAAAGAAATACCGCATGCCCTTCTTTCCTTAGTTCATCTGCTTCCTGAACCGCAATTTTTTTTAGTCCTTCCGGAAACTGCAATAGAATTCTCATTTTAACCAATCACCATTTATTTTATCATTTCATTTAAAAAGTTATTCAGGCCCCTATTCTGCTCCATTTTTCAGGATTTCAAGCAAATCTGAAACATTTTCTTTTGTATCTTCATATCTGCAGTTGCTTTTACTTATTTTTTTCAATGTCTTGTTGGATCCGTCCAGAAAAAGGTTTATTACCGCTTCTTTTCTTTTTTCAGGGTCATTTGATTCGGTTGCAATTAATTCCAATTCTTCAGCTTCTAAAGGGGTATAAATATTATCCTCTAATTCTTTAAGAGCTTTTTGTTTTTCCATTGGAGTTGAATCTGGATTTTTAAAAACAGCCACAGGTTTGTTGGAATTATTATCCTGTCCTCCTTTTTTTCCCTTTATTTTTGGTTTTTTGGCAGGCTGTGGTTTTTTTTTCTTTTTCCATATTCCAAACATGAATATATTAGTGTTCATAACTGTTTTTAAATGTATTGTTTAGGGTTAGGTTTTTAATTGCTTACATAAAAATCTTTTCTGTGGGAGTATGCTTGAAGAGATTTTAAAACGCGTAGATATAGAAGAAGTGGATAAGCTGTTACCTCACGAAGAAACAATAGAGAAAAATCTCTTCAGATTAAAAGAAGGAATGCTAAATATAGGGCAGGTTGTTGACCCTCTTATAGTAGACAAGGATTCAGGGGTTGTGCTTGATGGGAACCACCGTGTTGCAGTTCTTAAGAATATTGGTTGTCCTCTTGCCCCAATCCAGCCAGTTGATTATTCTTCATCTAAAATAGGAGTTGGAACCTGGCTTCCTGTTTCAAAGGACCTTAAACTTGCTGAGGTAAAGGAAAAGGCAGCTGTTGAAGAGGTTGAATTGCTGGCAGGAATGAAAGCAGTGAATGAATTTAAAGCACCATTCATGTTTGTTTTTAGAGAGGCAGGAATCTCAAAATATTATCTTATAGAACCAGCAGATTATGGTTTTGATGATTTTGTCAGCAAGCAGTTAGAAGTAATATCACAGTTTGAAGACCGGTTAAAATACATAGGCGATGATTTCTTTGATGAAAAGCTCAAGGACGGGCATTCCGTTTTCTACAGGCGCCCTTACACAAAAAAAGAGATTATAAAGAAAGCAAAGGATAGGAAACCATTTCCTCCAAAATCCACGAGGCACATCATTCCGGACAGGATAATCAGATTAAATATGAGAATAGGGTGGCTTCATGAAAACAAGGAGCAGGCATATGAATTAATGAAATCTATGCTCGTAACAAGAGCATATAACGGAAATGTGAGAAGATATCCAGAATCAGTTATAGTAATATATTGAGGTGAAAATATGATTTTGTTGAGTCCCGGACCAGTAGTTGTGGATGAAGAGATTCTGCTTGCGCAGGCAAAGGAAATGATTACTCACAGAAGTGAGGAATTTTCCCAGCTTTATGGGCATTTAATTGAAAGGATGAAATCATATCTTCCTGCAGAACAGGCATTTATCTTTACAGGCTCAGGAACATTAGGTATAGAAGCGCTTATTCTCAATTCCGTAAAAAAAGAAGAGAAGATGCTTGTTCTTTCCAACGGGGAATTTGGAAATAGACTGGCTGAGACCGCATCCGTTTACACAAATGTGCAGGTTGAGAAATTGCCAGCAGGAAAGGGATGGAACCTTGAGAGGGCAAAGGAGCATATAGACAATTCGGACGCCCAGTTCTTTGCCATAGTGCACAACGAAACAGGCTACGCTGTAAGAAATCACATAAAAGAGATATGCAGTTATGCAAAATCAAAAGGAAAGTATGTTCTTGTAGATGCTGTTTCTGCATGGCCGGGAACCCCAATAAATCTGGATGGGTATGGTGTGGACTTTTATGTTACCGGAAGCCAGAAGGGCCCTGGAGCCCCTCCAGGAGTGGCCCTCCTTTGGATAAGCAAAGCAGGTTGGGAACGGATAGAGTCCATGGAGTCCATTCCAAGTATTTACTGTAACCTAAAGAAACACAAAGCAAGATATGACAAGTCAAAACAAACCCCAAATACTCCTGCAGTAACTATTTTTTATGCTCTCAAAAAATCCTTTGAACTTATGGATGCCAGGGGAGGAATTGAACAGGAGGTAATAAGACAAAAGGAAATTTCAGAGTATGTAAGAAAACGCCTTAAGGAAATGAACTTTGAGCTCATTGCAGAGGAAGGATTTGAGTCCTACACCCTTACTGCTTTCAGGGCGGATAATGCAGGGGAAATAAAAAAGAAGCTCTGGGAAAAATACAAAATAAAAATAGTTGGATGCAAAGGAGAATTCAAGGAAAACGGTTTAAGGATAGCTCACATGGGCAATTTCAGAAAATCCGAGATAAACATAGTCCTTGACCTTCTTCCTTTGGTTAGAGGTTGATAATATGAAAATAGTTACTGCTGATGGACTTGCTGATGATGCGCTTGAAGAATTAAAATCCCTGGGTTCAGTTGTAAACCTGCCCGAGAACCTTGAGAGCGAACTCGCGGATGCGAATATTCTTGTTGTAAGAAGCAAGACAAAGGCCACTAAAGAATTTCTTTCAAAAACACCCAACCTAAAACTCATAGTCCGGGCAGGGGTGGGCCTTGACAACATAGATTTAGAAGCTGCAAAGGAAAAAGGAATTGAAGTAAGGAATACTCCGGGAGCATCCACCAATGCGGTTGCAGAGCTTACTCTTGGAGCAATGCTCGCAATGGTAAGAAATATTCCTCTTGCGAACTGCGGAATGAAAAAAGGCCTCTGGGAAAAGAAAAAACTTGCAGGTACTGAAATAGAAGGAAAAACACTTGGAATAATAGGCTGTGGAAGAATCGGTTCCCTTGTAGGAAAGAAAGCCAAAGCACTTGGAATGAAAATAATTGGCTACAATCCCCCTCCCAGAGTGGACCAGGATTTTATTGAGTATGTAGAGCTTGATGAACTGTTGAAAAGAGCAGACATCATTACCCTGCATGTCCCTCTTCTTCCTTCAACAAAATATATAATAAATAAAGAAGCAATAGCAAAAGCAAAGGATGGAGTTTACATTCTTAATATAGCAAGGGGAGGAACAGTTAATGAAGAGGACCTTTACGAAGCGTGCAAGAGCGGGAAGGTAAGGGCAGCCGCACTTGATGCTTTTGAGAAGGAGCCCTATTCCGGAAGATTTACTGAATTGGATAATATATTTATGACCCCCCATCTTGGTGCAAGCACAAAAGAAGCACAGGAAAGAATAGGAAAAGAGGTAGTAAAAATAATAAAGGAATTTATTGGATAATTTGTATTTTTTTCACAATTAATTTTAAGGGGAAATCCTCTACTCCTTTAAAATATATAATCAATTTGTTCCTATTAAAATCTAAATCTGCTTCAAATATCTTTGCTAAATCCACGCTTCCAAAATTCACTTCCAGTTCTTCCTTCCCGCTTCTCATGATATTACTATTATTACTGCCGTATTTACAGACTAGTATTCCTTCTTTCCCCATGATTTTAAATTTTACAAGCAGGGTTTCTGCAAATTTTATTTTGAGTAGATCCTGGTAATTTACTCCAACTTTTATTTCCTGTTTGATTCCTTCTGCCAAACTAGTTGGGAAGTTCTGTTGATTCTTGGATTTTATTCTTTCCAACAGTCTGCGGATAAGCCCATTTTTTGGAATAGTCTCAATTACATGATTTACACTATTCCCTTTCGTTTCTTTCTGTATATTTTTTCCCTCCATTATTCTCACCTAAAAAACAGATACAAATTCCCTTAAAAATTCTTTCGGGTCTTCAGCTTTTACAAATGCAGAAGCCAAGAGAACACCGCTTGAACCAAGCTTTGCAGCGCTTAGAACATCCTCTTTATTACTCACCCCAGCACCGCAGAGAACCTTGATGTCTCCATCTATTTTCTGTACCTCGTTCACTGTTTTTATTATCACATCAGGCTTTGCGTTGGAAACACTTATTCCGCTTCCTATTAATTCAGGAGGTTCTACAGCTATAAATTTTGGTTTAAAGAATGCAAATTCTACTGCTTCCTTTGGACTTTCTGCACAAACAATACTCTCAAGCCCCATCTTGTGAAGACTTTCTATCGTTGTTTTTATTTCATTCTTGAGCATTCTTCTTTCCGAGTGATTCAAGATTGAGCCTTTTCCTCCTGCATTTTTTATTGCTTCAGAAAGGATATATCCAGTATGCGCACCTGCTTCAAAAGGATCTGCGTGCTGTGCAAATACATCCTGATAAATCTCAGCAGCTTTTTGCAGGGAAAGTGCAGGCGGAGCCAAAACAACCCTTACACCGCTTTCCTCAACAACCTCAGATACAATCTGTGCAAAATACCCTGATTTCTCAATGGATTGTCTGTAATTCTTGAGATTTAAAACTATCATGGAGTTCACCTCTATTTGAATGTATTTTTAACCTTTCCGTTTTTTTAAAAGCACTTTTCTCATATCCTCTATTCGATAATCCGTAAGGGGTTTCCAGAAGTCAACTGGTTTTTTGTATTTATAAAGTAACTCTCCAGTATATGCTATCATTGCTCCGTTATCTTTATTGTATTCATCCGGTCCAACCCCGAATTTCACCCCTGCTTCTTCTGCCATCACCGAAACCATCTCCTGCAGTCTTTTATTTTGGGCTACGCCTCCGCACAGAAGAATAGATTTTCTTTTTGTAAGGTAAAGAGCTCTTTCCAGTGCTTCACAAACCATAGAAAAGGAGGTTTCCATAAGGGAAAACGCAACATCCTGTTTTCTTTTTCCTTTTTTTACCATATCAATAGATTTTGTTAGCAGTCCTCCAAATACAAAATTCATTCCCTTCACATTATACGGAAGCTTGATATATTTCCCCTCTTCAGCCAGTTCGGCCAGTGCAGAACCATGCGCATATTTCATTTTTATCTCCCTTGCAAAGCTGTCAAATAGATTTCCAATTCCAATATCCAGTGTTTCCCCAACAACCTGCAGACCATTCTTTCCTTCAAAAAGAATCTGGCTGTTTCCTCCGCTTAAATAAAGAACCAAAGGATTCCTGAGCCCTGTGGACTGCTCTCCTATCTTTAGGTGTGCATAAGGGTGGTTTACTCCTATTACCTGTTTTTTGTATCTTATTGCAAGATATCTGGCTGCAAAGTATCCAATCGAAAGAGGAGAGCCTATACCAGGCCCCTGGGAAAATGCAATTGCATCTACATCCTCCATATTTCTGTTCTTCATGATTCTCTTAAACAATAAAGGAAACCATTCTGCGTGATGGTCGGCCATTTTTCTTGGAATAAGCCCTTCTTTTTTTGGTTTATACATGTGGTTTTCATTTGCTATTATATTCTTGTTTGATGAAATCCCCATTCCAATCGTGTGGGCAGTGGATTCTATTCCAAGAACAATCATGCAATTACCACCCGGGCCAGTAGAATAGAAGTAAGATTGAACAATAGATGCGCAATTATTGGAACCAATATATTCTTTTTTCTCATGTAGACCCAAGCAAGTACAAGTCCAAGACCAAATGTTCCAAAGAGTTCTGCTATTGAACCATAAGAAAAGTGGAACAATGAAAAAACAACGGAAGAAAGAATTATTCCAATCTTAGGGGTAAGCAGTCTTCTGAATAGGAATTCCTCGCTTATTGGTGCAAAAAAAATCGCAAACAAGAGTATATATAACGGAAGAGTATCTAGTATCTCCATTACTGCACCAGCATCGTTCCAGCCAAGAAAGGTAAGCGCAAGATTTATGGAAATGGAAAAAATCAAAAGAAGAACATAGGCTCCTATTCCATACACCAACCCCTGTTTTATTTTTTCTAAATTTATCTTTATTTTTGGAAGGAGGAATAATGAGAGGGATAACAGACAAAGATGAAGATAGATAGTTGAGCAGTATTCAAGCAGATAAATCCAGGAGAATAACAGTAGAGAAATCACAAGATAACGAACATCATAAAAAAAGCTAAAAAGCAGGAGAGAGCTAAGTCCAATCAATAATGTCAAAACAAAAGCAAAAATTCCGTCCGTAAAATTGTTTATAATTAAATAAAAAAGAAAAATAAAACACGAAAGGAAGACCGCTCCTGCGGTTTCCCTAAATCTTTTCATAATAGCCGCATTTCCCGCAGGACCGTCTATCTTTATGTTCTGCAAGATAAACCCCAGGACCGCATTTGGGACAAGATTTCTTTTGTTTATAAGGTTTTATCTTTTTTTCTTTTTTTTCTTCTGCCATTTAATTCACCTATTCTTTCTTCTCTTCCTGTTTTTCTTTTTTCTCCTCTTTCTTCGGTTCTTCTTTAGGTTTCTCCTCTTTCTCTGGTTCTTTTTTCTCTTCCTTCTTTTCTTCTTTTACAGGCTCCTCTTTTTCCTTTTCACTGGGTTTTTCCTCTGCTTTTTCCTCCTTCACTTCTTTTTTCTCTTCTTTCTTAGGTTCTTCTTTAGGTTTCTCTTCTCCCTTTTCTTCAATGAGTTTATTTCTCATAAGTATATACTTCTCCTCAACTTCCAGAAGGTTTTCCTTTGTTTTGTATGCATGAACCCTTGCTTTTATTTTGTTCATTCCATACTCCCCCCTTGTTTTTATCACTGCCATTGCTTCAGGATTTACACCGAGTTTCTCAACTATTGCCTTCCTTATTTCCTCTTTTTTAGGGGTTGCTCCCCTGTAATCCAAAACAACATCTATTTCCCTTCTGTTCAAAAGTCCATTTTCCTTTTCACTAAGAATCTCTACTTTCATTTTTTCACCTTATCCTGAGTATGGCTTTCTGCCCCATAGCTTCCATTATCTCAAGTTCCTTTCCTGCTTCAATTCCTGCACCCTTTAATTCATCTGGAATAGCAAGGTCGTATATCTCATAGGTTTTTGGGTCCATAACCTGCACACTATTTCCGCTTACTGAAAGAACCTGCACACTTTTTCGTTCTATTATAGGAACCTCAACATCTGCACTACTCGGAACAAGCAGATTTTTTTTCTGGTTGTTAAATACTCCCATTGCAACGATTCTCATTTTTGCAGAACCGTGTTTTCCTGGTTTTGAGGAATCTATACTGACAATCCTGCACGGCACTTCATCTATTAGTACATATTTACCTTCCTTTAATTCCTTTGCTGTGGTAAAAATCTTATTGCTCACATCCCCACCTTTGTAGAATTTACTATCTCTTGCAACTCAATATTTTTAAATACTTTGGAAATAAAATGCATCCATACTCACATTTTTCAATTGTAAGTAACTTTTTATCTTCTTCTTGGCCTTCGTGATTCATATCTTCTTCTTCTTTTATGTTCTCTTCCTTCTCTTCCAACTCCTCTTTTTCTGCTCCTTCTATCATCATAAGAATCCAGAAAAGTAATCGCATAGCCCATTTTGCCCATTCTGCCTGTTCTCCCAATTCTATGCCTGTGTGTATCTGCATCCATTGCTTCATCGTAATTTATTACATAACCAACATTGTCAATTTGTAATCCCCTTGCAGCAACATCCGTGGCTATTAGCACATTTTTCTTCTTGCTTTTAAAATTTTCCAATGCAACCTCCCTCTTTCGCTGTGTAAGGTCACCATGAATGCAAGTAGCCCTAAAGTCCATACGGCTTAATTTTTCTTTAAGTTTATCTGCATATCTTTTTGTTGAAACAAAAACAAGTACTCGTTTACCTTTGGCTTTTTTTAGATGTGCAACTAGTTCTGTAAATTTTTCTTCTTTTGGCACTGTTATCTTTTTTTCAATGATGTCCACTCCAACTATTTCATCTTTAAGTATTACTTCTTCGTATTTAGTTATATATTTATTTATCAATTTAGCTACTCTCCCATCCAAAGTAGCAGAAAACATATGGATATTTTTTGGTTTAACAACACCAAGTATTTTTTTTATTTCGTTTATAAAACCCATATCAAGCATTCTGTCTGCTTCATCAAGTACAACAGTATCAAAATCCAATGGATTTATTGTTTTTCTTTCAATGTGGTCCCATAATCTTCCTGGAGTTGCGCATAGTATCTGAACAGAACCCTTCAAAACCCGAATTTCACCTACAATTCCATGCCCGCCGTATACTGCATAGGCAGATATGTTGGTATATTTATTTAGTTCTTTAATTTCATTCTTAACCTGAACCATAAGTTCTCTTGTCGGACCAATTATCAGTACATATTTTGATTTTCCAGATATTATTCTTTCTGAGAGAGGTATTCCGAATGCCGAAGTTTTTCCGCTTCCGGTCTGACTTCTTACCACCACATTTTTACCATAATTGATATCAGGCATTGTGCGTAACTGCACCTCTGTTGCGTTTTCATATTTCATGTCTTTTAGTGCTTTTTTAATACTATCATCAATGTCCATTTCTTCAAATTTCATATTTACTTCACCTTACTATTTTCCAGACCTTTACCCCAATTCAAAATTAAGAATTAGAATATCCTTCTTGTTATTATTGTTATTTTTGTAAATTATTGAGCCCATGGTTTTATATATCCTCTATTTTTTTCTATTTTCAATATTTTGTTCCATAATTGTGAAAGTTTGTAATTACAAAATGTATTTTTTAACTAATTCTTGGCGGAACCCACACCAGTTTATGTTCATTGTAGTAATACATTGTTTCAAAATCTCTTATCAGGTCGCTGAATCTGTCCCTCATGTCTGCCAGAGTTTTCCTTAATATTTCTTCTCTGCTAACTTGAAATTCTAATTCAAAATCAGCTCCTCCAATCATCTCATCAATATAAACAACAGCAGGATTAAGCCGTGCATATTTGGTAATCTCAGCCACTCTTTCTTTGTTGAAGTTTGAAAAACGGAAATGCACTTTGTAATATTTATACCCCAATAACTCAAGATTTGGCAGTATCCTGAATCCCTGCACAACATCATTCTTCATAAGCTTCTTCAGCCTGTAGTCAACCGCCTTTGGGGTAACATTGAGTTTTTTTGCCATATTCAGAAGGCTCTCCCTGGCATTCTCTCCAAGTATCTTTATTATCTCCCAATCTAAACTATCCAGCTCTATAGGGAGCCCCCTGCTTACCATCTCCTTTTTCTGCATTGGTTTATCCTCCCCAATAAGACACATCCTTGTGTATTGCCTGAGTGTATGTATAATAGAAACCCATTTGTCTTCTATATGCGTCCCGTAGCGCTCTAAAAATCCCTTCCAAAACTGATGGAAGTCATAGAGGTTCCTTGCCCATATCATGATATTTAGGTCCCAGTTTCCCTCACAGCTCACAACCCACCCCACCCTTTCAGACGAAACAAGTTCATTCACCATCTCCTCCATCTTCTTATGAGTTAGATTATGGAGCTTGAGAAATATTCTAAAGGGCAGATAACCCAGCTTGTGGAAGTTTACCACTGCATAAAACTTTCGTATTACGCCGGTTTCCACCAGTTTTTTCATTCTGTAGTTCGCCACATCCTTGCTTATGCTAATCCTTGAGGCCAGTCTGGAAAGGGGCTGGCGTGCATCCTTATCCAATTCAAATAATATCCTTCTGTCCAGCTCGTTCAAACTCACCATATTCCTTTTATCTGTAAAAATATTCTTAAATGTTTCCTTTTTATTGGAAAAAACTTTGAGAAAATTTAAATATATGGAACAGGCTAATTGTTTTAGAAAAGAAAATAATGTGATTGGTATGAATAGGAAAATAAGGGTAAGGCTTGCCTTCCCCCCATCTGATAAGCGATATGCAAACCGCTTTTTAGCATACCCAGAAAAACCCATGCCCCCCCAAAGCGGTCACGGTCTCCTTGCTTACTGGGCAAGAAAACATGCGAAAAAGGATTTTGAACTCAAAACCATTTCAGACCAGAAACCCCTTGAAGCAGGAAACTACTCAAACCGAACATTAAAAGAGATTGCAGATTTCTGCAAAGACGGAAACCTAGTTGGCATAACCTGCTGGTACCACAACCAGGAAAACGCACTCACCCTGGCACGAATGGTAAAAAAGGAGAATCCTGAAGCAAGGATTGTTCTCGGTGGTCCGAATGTTTCCAACGGGGTAAGCGCCGATTTGATACTTAGAAATCACCCTGAAGTGGATTACATTGTGCGCCGGGATGGTGAAGAACCCCTTCGTATGCTTATAGATTCCGAGCCGCTTCAAAATATCCCCGGTCTTGTTTACCGTTCTGCAGGAGCCATAATGCGCAATAGAATAGAGGATACTAACCTGAGACGAATTCCCCTCTGGGACTTTAAGGATTGCAAAGACCACGAGAAGCTTCTTCTGCCTCATTCGTCCCTTCCTGAAGAAGAACTTCCTATGGTAGGAATTTTCTCAAACCGGGGGTGTATAAAAGCACTGAAAAAAGGCCCCTGCTCTTATTGCACAAGCTCTTTCCGCGGATTCAAAAGACTGCCTCCTGAACTATTCTGGAAACAGATGAAGCACCTTTATTCCATACACAATCTCTCCTCTTTTTACTGCGTTGACAATATATTCACCCTTTCTTTTCAATATGTAAAATCAATACTGGATGCAAAACCACTAGGCCTCCCAGATTTCAGCATCAGAGTATATTCCTACCCCACAGACATATCCTCCGGCGGTCTTGGAATGGCAGAAAACCTTGCAGGACTTAATGTTTCCAACGTATTCTTTGGAATAGAAAGTTTTGATCCCAAGGTAAATAAGCTTGCAAACAAGGAACCCTTTTCATTAACTAAGATAAGCGAATCCATTTCATTACTCAAAGACCACGGCATTGGAGTAACAATCGCTTTAATTGTCGGTCTCCCCGGAGAAAGCAAAGCCGGCCTGGAAAAAACAACCCGCTTTCTTTCAAACCTGCTGAAAAAATACTCAAAAGGCAATGGAAAAGGAGGCGTAGAAAGATTATACATTTCGCTTGGTATGCCTCTTATAGGAACCTCTTGGTACCTTGATTTGGTATCCAACCACCGAATCAGAAAAACCTATTTTGATAAAACAGGAAAAGATTTGTCCAATGACATCTCTCCTGATTACGACCTGCTCAACGAACTTTCCATTGTTGAATACTCCTCTCTTGAAACACCAGAGCAGGCGTATAAGGCAATTTCAAAGATTGTCAAGATGGCAAAAAACTACCTTCCTGAGAAAATGATAGGCGGTTTTGGGTTGGAAAAGGTTCCTTCTCCTTAAAATTTCTTTCTACTGTCCACAACCAAAAGAAAGTGCAGGGGAAGTTTTTCCTGTTTCTTAGTGCAGGTTCTTTGGCAACCCAAAAGAAAGTGCAGGGGAAGTTTTTCCTGTTTCTTAGTGCAGGTTCTTTGGCAACCCAAAAGAAAGTGCAGGGGACGAGATTCGAACTCGCGTAGACAATAAGCCACAGGGTCCTAAGCCCTGCGCGTTTGACCAGCTCCGCCACCCCTGCGAGTGTGTAATTAAATTTCTAAAAGGATTCTTTTATTTCTTTTATCTGTGACATTATCTTATTTATTTTGCGTATACTCTGCTCCAAAATAACTATTGCATCTGAAAGAAGAGCTTCTCCATAGCTTGAACCTTCTTTTCTCATTACTCTTTCAAGATATCCTTTATAATATTTATCTAATTCTTCTTTTGCCCTTTTCTTATTTTTCTTCATCTCAAGATAATGGCTGTTCTTGTAATTGGACAGTGCATCCTTTACAATTTGTATATTCTTAATCATAATGTTGCTCATCGTTTCAAATTCTTTCATTTCTTCCCAGTAAAATCTCAAATCCTTTTTGTACATCTTCCTTGAAACATACCCTAATTTCTCCCCCAAGTCTCCAAGGTGCTCCATCTCATTTGAAATCTTTGAAAGCGTAGTTACAGCTTCTGCCTGTTCCTTTGTAAGTTTTCTTTTGCTCAATTCAATAAGCGCCTCCGAAACCTTTTCGTTCAGAAAATCACTAACCTCTTCAAATTTCTCAGCCGTTTCATATTCTTTTCCATCCCCTTTCTTCACCATCTCAACCGATAGTTTAAAGAGTTCCTCGATTATCTCAACATGGTGCTTCAATTCTTTTATTATGATCCTTATGGCTTCCTTGTTTCCTTTTGGCAGTTCATCCTTAAGATATTTTGTTCCAAATACTATTTCTTTCTCCTTCCCTGGCACAATCTTTTCTATAATCCTTGATGCAGGCCTTATAAGCAGAAGAAATAGGAAAGCAGTTCCAACATTGAATATTGTATGCGCATTTGCCACCTGGTTTCCCAACTCCCCGCCAAGCGATGCAACAAAGTCCGCAAACGGAAATATAAATGGAAGGAGTAAAAGAACCCCTCCTAAATTGAAGATTAAATGCCCAATAGCAGTTCTTTTTGCAAATAAATCCTTATTATATGATATAAGTATCGTTGTTGATGTAGTTCCCAGATTCGTCCCAAGAAGAATTGGAATCGCCTGCAAAAGCGAAAGCAGACCCTGGCTCCCAAGAAGAACGATCATTCCAGTTGTAACCGAACTGGATTGAAACAGAATGGTTATCAATATCCCTGCGAGCAGTCCTATAAATGGATTGTCCAGATAGGTAAAAAGACTAACAAGCCAGGGCTCATTCTTGAAAGGGTCCACTGCCTGGGATAAAAGCGCAAGACTGAAAAGCACCAGCCCGAAATAAAAGAATGGTTTTCCAATTATTCTAAATTTCCCCCCAAATATGCTTATAAGGAATCCCAATGTTATGAAAATTGGTGCTATGTTCGTAAGGTCAAAAGCAACCAGCTGTCCGGTTATAGTTGTCCCTATGTTCGCTCCTGCAATAACCCCAAGAGCCTGTGTAAAAGTAAGTATGCCTGCACTCACAAGCCCTACTGTAATGGTTGTTGTTGCAGTGCTTGACTGTATTACTGCTGTTAAAATTGCCCCAACAAAAGCACCAGCCCACCTGTTGGACGCAATCTTCCCAATGATTCCTCTTAGTTCCTGCCCTGCAATCCTTCTTAATTCCCTGCTCAAATGGTCTATTCCATAAATAAACAGAATAAGAGCAGATGCAGGTATGAATAAAAGTTGAATCAATTCCCAATCAACCATACTTTTCTCTGTTCATGCAAGGTTTAAAATAGTAGTGGAATCTTTTAAAAAAATAGAAAGAACAGGGATTACTCCCTGAGTTCAAGTCTCCATCCCTCAATTTTATTTCCCAAACAACAGGCAATCCTTTTTCTTCTTTCTTCCTGCAACCTCAAGACCCTGCACTCACCTGTTCAGCATCCATAACCTGATTCCCAACTACATTTGCCATCACATTTATAGTTGCATTCTCCACTCCTTCCCCAAGCACATACTCTAATTCAAATGCAGAAGAATCTTCAAAAAGAGCACCCTCTTGAATCTCTTCTTTATAGGTAAGATAAATCTCAGGCTCAAATTCTATATCCTGCTCAGAAAGGCACACTAGACTGGAAGAAAGAAATTCCAACCCCTCCCCGTAATCCTCAATAAGCTTTTCTTTATCTGCAAAATTCTCTTCCACCACAAGACTCTTCTCATCAACAAAGATTACATACTCTTTTTTTTCAGGAATAATTTCTTTTACATCTGAAAAAAGCACAAGTTCATTTTTTCGATACTCGCATCTCTCGCTATAATTCAGTCCAATCCTATCTTCCCAGGGTATCTCATAGATGTATACTGTTTCCTTTGCATCCCCCGTCATCACTTCAAGCTCAAATTCCTTTTTCTCAACAACGAGTTCAAATGTTGTTAATTTTGTCAGCTGGTCTCCAATCCCCTGCCCTTCCACAAGCATCTTTACTTTTGTTTTCTCAGGAACAATAGGCGCTGTAAGGTAATCTATGGAGCCTCCGGAAACCACCTGCGTACTCCCATTCTTCAGTTCTATCTCAAAGGAAGACGGCAGTATTATTGTTGCATATGTATACGCCCCAATCCCCATTTTCTCAAGCTTCTTATAAACTAAATAAACATTTGAGCTGTCATCCACAGCCACCACCTTCTGCTCTGCACTTTCAATAACATCATCTACATACTCCAAAGCTTTCAATTCTTCCAAACTGTAATTTCCTATATCCTCAAGATATAGATAAGGCCTGTATTTAGCAACAGTTGCTTCAACAATTCCTCCTCCGGAATATGAAACAAGTGCTTCTTTCTCTTCTTCCTGAACACTCCCGCGGAGATTTATCCCCCCAAGAAGAAAACCAAGCGCTATGGCCACTACGATTATTTTTAATATGTTTTCTTTGCTTAATAGCTTTGACAGGTTCATAAAAGACACCTAAAGAAGGTTCAAAGAAAAGGATTTAAAAGATTGGTGAATTCATGGTCAAAAAAGGAGATTTCATAAGAATAGAACTTGAGGGAAGAAAGGAAGACGGAGTTATTTTTGATTCCACTAAAGGAGAGGTCGCAAAAAAACTCCATAAAAAGGAAGGTCCTTTACTGGTTGTTTACAAATACGACCGGCTTGTAAAAGGAATAGAAGATGCACTGGAAAAAATGAAAGAAGGGGAGGAAAAAGAACTTCATCTCACCTCTGAAAATTCCTTTGGAAAAAGAAAGAAGAACCTTGTAAAGGTATTCCCCTTAACCGATTTCCAGAAGAACAAGCTCATGCCAAAACCCGGCGCGACCATTCACATTGACACCAAGAATGGAAGGATTTACGGCACAATAAAAAGCGTAAACGGAGGACGTGTTATGATTGATTTCAACCACCCTCTTGCAGGAGAAAATGTTTCATATAAGATAAAGCTTGTAAAGGTTTACGATATGCTTGAGGATAAAATAAAAGAACTTCTTACCCACCTCGGTATAGATGCAGATTTTACTGTTCACGGAAACAATGTTAACATAACAATTGATAAAAAGACAGAAGACTACGAAACAAAAAAACAAATCCTTCTTCTTTCTCTCAAAACAAGACTCGGCATCAACAAGATAGAGATGAAGGAAAAAGGGGAATGATGTGCGAATTCTGCGATAATGCAAAACAAAGTTCTTCTTATCTCTCAATGCTTAAAGGGATGCTTGAAGAAGACAAGCAGAGAATGGAAAACTCCAAGAAAATACTTGAGGAAATGAAAGTCCTTTCAAAAACAATATTTACCTCTTTGAATTGGCCTGCCCCCCTCACAAAACCTCTTTTTGAAGCAAGAAATGCGTTTACCCTCCCAACAAATTATTTTCAGAATATTTCAGTGGATGGGATGCGTTTGGGAAACCACTTCTCCCACGGCTCCACCCGCTCCATCTTCTTTTCAAACAACCTACTAATCCTTTTCTCAAAAACCGTCTCACAAAAGATGGGACTCGGGGAATACTTCACATCCTTCAATTTCCTGCATTTCTCTAAACAGGAATACACTGCCTCTATAAAAGAAGACATGATAAAAATATCTATAAACACAAAAAAGAAAGTAAAAAACCTTATGACGGGAAAAACAGAGGAAAAGCAAATAGTTCTTAATTTAATCCACAACCAGCTCAAGGGAAAAATAATTTCAAAACAGCAGGCAGTCCAATCCTCTTACATACAAAGAATGTACGGAAAAAGAGGAGATGTTTCAAAAATATTCGCTTCAGCTGATTTAGAGGGCTATGTGATAAGCGTCAATCACTTCTCCCCGCATCCTTTCATGCTACAATCTCACAGGGATTTTGGCTTTGAATCCAACCGCCATTTTCAGGAGCACGTTATTGATTATTTCAAAGCCCATATTCTTCATTAATTCAGCATCCGCATTAAAGTTTTGACGATTTCAATACAATCATTACCTTATACTCTTTCTCATTCTTTCTCCGTTAGATTCATTCCTTGGCAATCTCATTTTAATTCTCTGCAGTCCTCCTGCCTTTTTATTCCCTACTTCCAGTAATCTGCCAAACAATTTCAATGCTTCCTCTTTTGTTATTAATCCTTTTTCCCGGCCTTTTCTTAATAATTTAACTGCTTCTTTTCTGTTACCCTGGGAGGAATCTTTATAGCCGTGTCTTAATATTTCCAATTTGACCATTTCCTCAAACCGAGGAAAAGTCATATAGCTCTGTCTTAACATTTCCAGTTTGAACCTTTTCTCAAAGTATTTTTCATCCCTGTTAAATGCTTCTATTTCATCTTTCTCCAAACCCCTTTCAATATCCGCCCCTTTTTTTATAAGAAATTTTATTACTTCCGTATGACCCCACCTTGCTGCAAGTTGCAGAGGAGTTCCATATCCGCACCCCTCCTTATTTATATTCATTCCTTTTTCCAGCAGAAATTCAACAACATTTACATGCCCCTGCCTTGCAGACAATTGCAGGGAATTAAGACTCTGATCCTGCCAGTCAACTGCTTCTATGTCCGCTCCCTTCTCAAGTGCTTTTTTCACCTTCTCCAGATTTCCGTTTCTTGCACCTTCAAGAAGTTCTTCATCCTTCATTTTGTTTAACATAAATACTACCTTATACTCTTTCTCATTCTTTCTCCGTTTGATTCTCTTTTTGGTTTTTTCATCTCTATCTTTTGCAGTTCTCCTGTTTTTTCATTCCATTCTTTCATCATCCCTTCCATTACTTCCTTTGCCTGTTCCTTTGCTATCCTTTTTTTTCTGCATATTTTTCTCAGCGCCCCCATAATTCTTTTCTTTTCAGTAACCGGCATAGTTCCTGGTTTAAATACCGCCAGAATAATGGCTCTTTCGTCATCAGAAAACATCCCCATATTTTCCTTTATGAAATCATGCATAAATCTTTTCAGCCTCACAGGAATTTCATGCAGTCCCAAGCTCTTTTGGTAAGCATCATACTCTCTATTCATCAGTAGTATTGGGAAGATGTCCGCCCCCTTTTCTATAAG
The DNA here is from genome assembly GCA_023129075.1 of Microcaldota archaeon. Lineage (GTDB taxonomy): Archaea > Micrarchaeota > Micrarchaeia > Anstonellales > Bilamarchaeaceae > JAGMCT01. The sequence goes on along the minus strand of JAGMCT010000019.1, from coordinate 2,422 downwards.
CATTTTTACCATTTTTTTTCTTGTTCTTATTTTTTCCCTTTCAAATATTGTGACTACCATTGTGAGTGCATTATATCCTATTTCATTTTCTGCATTTATGTCTGCTCCTGCCTTCAATAAAAATTCAGCCATTTCATTATCCCCATTCCTGCATGCTAGCATCAATGAAGTTCCATGACTAGATTTTTTAGTTTCTATGTCAGCACCATTTTCCAAAGCCATCTCTACTTTTCTTAAATCTCCTTTATCTGCGGCGTCCAAAAGTTCTCTGTTCCAGTCCATTAAATCTCCCTGTCCATTCTTCTCATTCTTTCTCCGTTAGATTCATTCCTTGGCAATCTCATTTTAATTCTCTGCAGTTCTCCCATCTCATTATTCCTATTTCTTTTAACCCCCCTAAATATTTCAAGTGCTTTTTCTTTTCCTATTGCTTTCTCCTTTGTCAATTTTCTTAGTGCTGTCAGCAATTCGCCTTTCCCATATTTTTCAATTTCACCAAAATCCTCGTAAAGTATTTTGTATTCAATTTTATTCAGATTAGGATTTTCCCTCAGGACCTTTGCTATATTATCCCTTATAACTATATTACCTTTTTCAGATGCATACCCTAATGCATTTGCAACATCAGTACCCTTCTCAATAAGCAGTTTTATTATCTCAATATAGTTGTAACGCCCTGCATATACTAGTGCACTCTGTTCTTTCCAGTCTCTTGCATTTACATCCGCCCCTTTCTTTATCAAGAGTTCAACTGTTTCTGTACATTTGTTTAGAGCAGCCCACATCAATGGAGTAAAACCACCATCATCTCTTGCATTTATATCAGCTCCATGTTGTATCAACAACTCGGCTGTTTTCGTATGCCCGTTTAAAGAAGCCAGCACCAGCGCCGTTTCCTCTTTGTTATTCTTTCTATTAACACAAGCCCCTTCATTTATCAATCGTTCTGCGATTTCTGTATGCCCTTTTTCAGCAGCCAACATAAGTGCTGTCCTGCCAAAAATATTCTTCAGCTTAACACAAATCCCTTTTTCTATTGCCAGTTCCACTATTTTCCTGTACCCCTTTCCGGCAGCCCACATTAATACCTTTTCTTTAAGGTTATTTAGCACTACATTTATGTCCACCCTTTTCTGTATTAATAGTTCAACTATTTTCTCATATTCACCTTCAGCAGCCAAAACAAGCGCAGTCTTACCATTGGCGTCCTTTACATCTACTTCCGCTCCGTTCCTGATAAGGATTTTTGCTATCTCAATATGCCCTCCTTTAATTGCATAAATCAGATTGGTTGCGGGTTCCCTGTCAAACCCATCTACATCCGCCCCTTTGCGTATAAGCATCCTAACTACATTTATCTTTGTTTTTTTCTCTTTCTCATCCTTTACATTTCCCTCCATTACATGCATCATCAGGGTTTTTCCATCTCTCCCCTTGCGGTTCACATTCAATTCAGCGTGTTTCATTAATGCTTTCAGAACATCAACCTTGTTGTCCTCTTTATTGTTAAGGGTATACTCAAGCGCAGTAAGATTGTTTCTGTCCATTGCTGCAAAATCAGCTCCCCTGTCAAGAAGAAACCCAACCATGCTTCTGTAGTTGTTTTGCACAGCCCACAAAAAAACCGTGAGCATGTTCTTCCCGTAGCCGATCTCAAAGTCTATGTCCGCCCCCTTCTCCAGCAGTAAGTCCACTGCCTTTTTTCTCACAAACAAAGTGGCATAAAAAAGAGGAGTTTTTCCTATCTTGTCTTTAAAATTCACATCCGCCCCGTTCCTTATCGCCTCTTCCATTCTTTCAAGGTTTCCATCTCCGGATGCGTTAATCAATTCTTTATTCCAATCAACCATACTTCCACATCTAGAAAAACATTTTAGAAACAAATCCTTTTAAACTCCTCTCCACCAAAATTCTTTTCCATGTGCGGAATTATAGGCTATATAGGAGAAAGAAAAGCATCCGAAGTTCTCCTGAAAGGCCTTAAGACTCTTGAATACAGGGGTTATGATTCAGTAGGCATGGCCGTAGACAACGAAACTACAATAGAGATAAAAAAAGACAAAGGAATGGTTGAAGAGGTGAACCAAAGACTTGATTTTACTTCTCTTGAAGGAAAGAAAGGCATAGGCCACACGCGCTGGGCAACCCACGGCCGCCCTACAAAAGAAAACGCCCACCCCCACTCAGACTGCACAGGAAATATAGCCATTGTCCACAACGGAGTTTTGGAAAACTATCAGTCCCTTAGAAAAGAGCTTATTTCTAAAGGCCACAAACTCAAATCCGAGACCGATTCAGAACTCATAGCCCACATCCTTGAAGATGAAATAAAGGAAAACGAACACAAGCAGGCATTTCTTAATACTATAAATAAACTCAAAGGTTCATTTGCAATAGTTTCCATAATAAAGAATGACAACCA